>JBDSAP010000045.1:0-21442 GCA_039922055.1 Ferruginibacter sp. | reverse complement strand
GGCAACATAATATATGGTTAAGAGATCCTTTGGCAATAAAGATTTTCAATTTAGAGATGTTCGTACAAAAATTGGATTACATGCATTTGAATCCACTGCAACCGCATTGGCTTTTATGCAATCATCCTGCGGGGTATAGATTTTCTTCTGCTATCTTTTATGAACAAGAAGTGGATGAGTTTGGAATACTTACACATTTTCGAGAAGTATTCTAACCGTAAGTTCGTGTTCGGTGAGGACACCGACCACGGAAGCAAGTAAAATGTCCTCGCAATACTTTCATCCAATAATTACTCATTGATCAGGATGGTCTTCAATATATCTCAGGATTTACTGGGTAAGGTAATCGCTCCCCTTTTAATCCGGCAATAATATTTTCCGCAGCAAGTCTTGACATAGCGTTTCGTGTTTCCACAGTGGCCGAACCAATGTGTGGCAGCACACAAACAGTGGGCATGTGCAATAAAGGATTATCAGCATGCATTGGCTCGGGATTAGTAACATCCAAACCTGCGCCCCAAATAGTTCTGTTCTGGACCGCTTCTATCAAATCTGTTTCGTTGTGAATGGGGCCTCTTGCTGTATTAAGGAAGATGGAGGAAGGTTTCATTTTGGCAAACACTTCTTTATTAAATAACCCTCTGGTCTCAGCGCTTAGTGCTGTATGCACCGATAGCACATCACTTTGTTGTAACAATTCATCAAAGGAAACTTTCACCGCATCCAATTCTTTTTCTGCTTCGGGGTTATTGCTCCTGTTGTGATAAATGATTTTCATTCCATAAGCATATTTGCAACGTTTCGCCATTTCAAAACCGATTTTTCCAAGCCCAAAAATGCCCAGGGTGCGGCCATGCAGCTCAATGCCAAGATCACCGGTAGGTTCAAAAACTCCCCATTCACCAGCCGCGATTTTGTTGTGCATATAAAATGCTTTGCGGGAAGTTGCAAGCATTAATAAAAATGCCGTGTCGGCAGTTGCGCCGCTCAATACACCGGGAGTATTACCGATTGGTATCTTAAGTTTTGTCGCAGCGGGCACATCCACATTATCATAACCTACAGAATGCAGTGCGATCACTTTTAAATGGCGGCACTCTGATAGAAACACCGCATTTACATCCACTGCTCCGGCAACTACCAATCCGTCACAATCTTTACACAGCGTAATCAATTCTTCCTGTGTAATATTTCTTTTCTCTTTCCACAGTTCTACATGTATGCCTGCGGATTCCATTAACTGTATGCCTTCCTGCGGAATTACTCTTGTTACAAATACTTTCATGAATTTTCTATTGAGAACAAAAATTTAAATTGTAATCATCCAACCCTGCTTCATTCTACTGCACAAAGGATAAATTAGTGACCTGGTATTTTGCTCCTCATAGATAAAATGTACAAGAGTGCGATCCGCCGCGGCGGACTGGCTGCCACTGAAGCTTAATTGAAAAACTTCCGCCGGGTTCAAAAAAATTGTTCATTATTTTTTATCCCTTGTTTACTTTCCATTTCCAAAGTCTTGCTTTATCAATTGTTTATTGTGTATTTATTATTTTCAGTGATCCCTTTCCAATCATCTGTGCGAAACGGAACGGCGGGAAAACCTTCCTTGTTAAACAGGTTATTATCACTATCGTCATCGGCCCAGCCAAAACGTACGGCAACAGGCTTATCTACGCCATCATGGTACACGACTACTTTATCACCTTCTATAAAAGCTTTTGCATAATGAAATTGTTTATCCGCTCCCGCAATTTCAAAACCTTGCAGGTAGCCATACTTATTTTTTGCAGATAAACCCCCGCCAATATTTTCAAATGAAATAATGATCTTATTGCCATCAACTTTCATTGCCTGGTAAGATGGCCCGCTGAAAACATTACCCTTCCCGTATGCTTTATTCAACGCAACTGCCGCCAATCTTTTTCCTACATCCATTTTATTGGTGGGATGAATATCAGTGGGATTGCCAATATCTGTAGTAACTGCCATGCCGGTATTGGGAAGTGAAAGCGTTAGCGTTTGTGCTTCCCTCAGCTCTGCCCAGTCGCTTCCTTTTTGGCTATTGCCATTGTTTGCATTGAAGGTGGCTAATTGTACAAAATAAAATGGAAAATCTCCCTGCTTCCATTGCTGTCTCCAGTCGGTTATCATCAATGGAAATGCTTTGCGGTATTGATACGCCCGGCCTGCATTTGCCTCTCCCTGGTACCAGATCACTCCTTTAATGGCAAAAGGAATAAGTGGCTGAAGCATCGCATTGTAAAGCAGTGTTGGATAGCTGTTTGGTCCAACACCGGTTACTCCGTCCATCAACGACTCTACCTGGAAACGCCACTCACCGGTAAGTGTGTACGATGCAGTACCAACAGATAATTGAACATCGCCAGGCTCACCTATGATACCACCGCCACCGCCGGTATCAAGCACTCTGACAGCAATTACATTTTTACCAGGTTTCAAACTTCCTGCGGGGATAGTGTACTTTCTCTTTATGTTGTACCCCGTGGTGCTGCCGATCTTTACACCGTTCAAATAAGTATCGTCCGCATCATCGATCGTTGCCAGTTCAAGCACTGCTTCTTTTCCTGCATCAGTTGCGCTGACCTCAATCGTTTTCCGGTACCAAACCACACCATCCACATCGCCTAATGCCTGTTGCTCCCATGCGCCCGGAACTTTGATCAACGGCCATTTCTGATCATCAAAAGAAATATCACTCCACTCTTTTGGCGAAGCCTGCAAATTTTTAAAAGTCCCTTGGAGTTTTTCAATTGCCTCAAATGTTTTTTTACTTTTTTGTTTAGCCAATGAATCAAGATTTAAACGCGGCATCGCAGCAATCATTGATTTGAATTCATCGCTGTTTTCAAATGCATTCCGGCTTGTCCATGTTTCGGAATGCGTGCCGCCCCAACTCGTATTGATCAAACCGATAGGAACTTTCAACTCACCGTATAATTCTTTAGCAAAGAAATAACCAACAGCAGTAAACCTGGCTACAGTAGCGGGTGAGCAGATCTTCCAATCGCCGCCTTTTACATCCTGCTGCGGTTCCGATGCAACGGATTTTGTTACTTCAAAATGGCGGATCTGCGGAAAGTTGGCGGCTTTAATTGCTTCTGCGGCATTGTGCGCACCGCTTACAGTAAATTCCATGTTCGACTGGCCGGAGCAAATCCAAATATCACCCAATAAAACATCGCTGATCGTAATGGTATTTTTTCCTTTGGCAACCAGTTGGTAAGGTCCGCCTGCTTCTTCTGCATCCAGGTCAATGCGCCATTTTCCTGCTTTGTCCGCGGTAATTGTCTTTACCTGTTTGTTGAAACTTACTGTGATCTTTTCCTTTGCATCTGCCCATCCCCACACGGGTATCTTGCTGCCTCTTTGCAGTACCATATTATCGCCAAATATTTTGGGTAAACGTATATCAGCAAAAAGGCTGAAACAACTAAGCAATACAAATGCGGTCAGGAGAATTTTTTTCATAACTATTGTGAGATTTTTTTTGATTGTTATTGGGGGCAGAATTATCGAATGTTTAATTGGATCACGGTATCTATTTCATCGGGTGTTACACCTTTCAGGTAAATAAATAAGCCTTCGGGTTGTTGCTTAAATTGAATATTGCTTTTGTCTTTCAATAAAATAGCAGCAGTCACTTTTTGTTTTAAACCCGGAACGAAAATATAAGGTTGATCCTGCTGGCTCTTAAGAATATGGACATATACATTTTTATCTTTTGCTGTCACAACACCCCAATCCTGCATCGGAACAATATTGCCCCTTGTGCCATAAATACTAACACCATTATTGTCCATCCATTTGCCAACTACGGCCAGCGTATCTACAAACTCCTTCTGTACTTTTCCATTTGGTAATGGGCCAATATTCAACAAGAAATTCGCATTTAATCCGGCGCCCTTCACCATGTAATGAATCAATTGCTTTACTGTTTTAAATTTCCTGTCCGTCATATTGTAACCCCAGGAATTGTTGATGGTTTCGCAAGTTTCGAGCGGCAGTTGGGATACTGATGCGCCACCAAATCCACTAGTATTACTCCCTGGCAGATCTTTCTCAAACATTTGAAAATCTTCTCCTGGTATTGGCGACAAATGATGATTGTTGCCGATCATGCAAGTAGGCTGAAGGGAATGGATTAGTTTATAAATTTCATCGTAGTGCCAGTCAACCTTTGACTTCAAAGTTTTGTCATGGTCATTATCCAACTGGTCCCAATGACCATCGAACCAAATGCCCGAAATGGCTCCATAATTTGTAAGCAACTCGGTAAGCTGCGCCTTCATAAAAGCGATATAACTATCCCAGTTACTTTTTTCTGTACGGCCTGTGCCGTGACCGGTTTTGCCGGTTTCGTACTGGTAATCGGAACGGTACCAATCAAGCAAAGAATAATAGCAGAAAAGTTTGATGCCTTGTTTATGGCATTCTTCGGCCAGTTGTTTCAGCGCATCTTTTCCATAAGGTGTATTGGTGATCTTCCAATCAGATTGTTTAGTATCCCAGTTGCTGAAACCATCGTGATGACGGGTAATAAAAGTGATATACTTCATGCCGGCACGCTTGGCAATTCCCACCCACTCTTTTGCATCAAAATCAATGGGATTAAAAACCCTTCTTAAGTTTGAATATTCAGCCACTCTAATGTTCCGGATATTCATTACCCATTCCCCATCGCCCAACACACTCGAAGCGCCCCAGTGAATGAACATGCCAAACTTCATGTCCTGGAAATCATTTCTTGCCGCAATCATTTCCGGGGCCGGCGTATATGTTTGTGCATTTCCGTTTGTTGACATAAAAATGATGAATAATACTCCAAATAATTTTTTCAAAATCGTTGGTTTAAAAGTTACTGAATAAAATAGGCGCGGGTGATATTTTCTATCAAATAAGGCGATATGAAACATTTGTATTCTTACTGAATTTTTATCTGTACTTCTTTTATTGGTATACCCGATATTTGCCGGGGATAAAGGAATGTAATTTAAAGTAAACTCATTGAAGGATTGCAGCGATTCTTATTATTTTTCTATCCGGAGAGAATAATAACTATAAATAATACCTGATCTATTTTCACGATACTATCTTTTTAATATTATTTAAATTTTGCCTCAAATGAAAAAAATAATCTTGCCAATTCTTTCATTATTTATTATGAAAAATATTGCCATCTCTCAAACAGTTATTCCACTTTATAAAGGAGCCATTCCCAACAGTAAACCTTCTAAGGATGAAGAGAAGGTAGAGATGAGGGACGGCATTGAAATAACCAGTAAGATCTCCAGACCCACACTGAAGATTTTTTTACCAGCTAAAGAAAAAGCCACCGGCGCTGCAGTGGTCATTTGTCCTGGTGGCGGTTATGGGATTAATGCCAGTAGCCATGAAGGAACCGATGTCGCAAAAGAGTTTGTCAAATCCGGCATTGCGGCCATTGTTTTAAAATATCGGATTCCAAATGATGAAACGATGATTGACCGTACCATTGGCCCTTTGCAGGATGCTCAACAGGCCATAAAAACTGTAAGAGAAAAAGCTAAGGAATGGAACATCAATCCGGGCAGAATTGGTATTATGGGTTTTTCTGCCGGCGGCCATTTGGCATCCACTGCGGGAACACATTTTAATAAGGCCGTGATTGAAAATAAAGAAGGCACGAGTCTGCGGCCCGATTTTCAAATACTCGTTTACCCGGTAATAAATTTTAATGATCCTTCAATTGCTCACAGGGGATCAGCGGAACAGTTGCTTGGCAAAAATGCAACGGCGGATAAACTGAAAGAATATTCCAATGAATTAAATGTAACGGATCAAACACCACCCACTTTTTTAGTGCACGCAAGTGATGATGACGGCGTAAAGCCAAATAACAGCATTGTATTTTATGAAGCGTTGTTGCAACACCATGTTCCCGCCGAGTTACACATTTACCAAAACAGCGGCCACGGTTTTGGAATGAAATTAAAGAACAGTAAGGAGTGGTGGATGGATACCTGCAAAAACTGGATGGCAGCTAATGGTTGGTTGAAGTAACAAGTGATAAAATAATGAACAATTTTTTTGAACCCAGCAGCAGTTTTTCAATTAAGCTTCATGGGCAGCCAGTCCCGATCTTTTATCGGGATCGCACTCTTATACATTTTATCAATGAGGAGCAAAATACCGGCTCACTAATTGATCCCTATCGCAGTATAAAGTAGATCGATAAAATTCACTTCCCAGGCGAGTCTCTGCCTTGGGTTTGTGACTGGGCTTTGGCAGGACTCGCCGTGAGTATTGAATACTGCCTTAATTGTCTGAATTTGGATTTATAAGATTAAAGGATTGGCAGGATTATTACTTACTTCGTAGGCAATGCTTCCTTGAAATTATCTGAACCATGATTTACATGACTAAAAGATTCGCATGATTACTGCTCACTTTTACTCCCACACATTAACCATCAGACATCAGATATCAGACATGCTAAATCAGAAATCATACATCAGAAATCAGACATCATTCTTTCCCTCTCTCCTGGAACCACTCTTATTACAGCTCCTTTATTTTAATGCTTCTAAACGATACATGCGTGCCATGTTCCTGAAGCAGGATATGACCTTTGGGTGCCATACCAAAGTTGGGCCATTTTTCATATTTACTTTTTGCAACGAGTGCATAAAAATATTGAGTGCCACGCTGGTATTCAACCACCTTCCATCCATTGATCCAATGTTCTACTCTGCCATCCCGATAAACAACGATCCTTCCGCGATTCCATTCACCAATAGGAAGTTTCTCCCTTCTGCCGGCTGTAATTTTCAATGAAGGAATCAGGTCGTACAGCGAAGCCATTGTGCGGTTACCGATTGAACCCAGCTTGCCATCCGGGTGTTTGTCATCATCCAATATTTGGTATTCTAATCCAATCGCTGAGCCGCTATTTTTTTCATTTTCGGTTACAAAATATTTCACGCCGCTATTGGCCGTATCCGTTAGCCTAAATTCAAATTGCAAATCAAAAGCACCAAACTCTTCTTCTGTAACAATATCGCCGCCGTTGGAAGATTCTGCACCTTTGCCGGCCCTAACATTTAAAGTGCCATTCTCTATGTACCAAACCTTGTCCGGGAACGAATTTTTATAAGCGCCCCTCCATCCATTAGTGGTTTTACCATCCCATAGCAACCGCATGCCCGCTCTTTTTTCATCCGCTGAAAGGTTATTCGGAATCGTATTGATCACAAATATTTCATCCGCCGGAGACGGTTTTAAATTGGTCGTTTGTATCCTGATATTTTTCCATCGTATCTCTTTGCCTTCATCTTTTGCATCGGTGATCGCATGAACCTGCAATGCGATAAATCCCTTTGGTGTCATATCATCTATCAAATGCGCACATGCAATACCATTCACCCATGTACGAATATTATTACCGATACATTCAATGCGATAATGATTCCAACCATCTTTCTTAAAAGCATTTTTTGCCTTCACGTTATTTTCCATGGAGTATAGCCAGCCTCTTCTTGCTTCATCGTATATACCGCCGCTCCACGCTCTGTCTGAAGGATCGATCTCTACCTGGTAACCATGCACTCTTTCCGGAACCTTTTTATCAGTGACCGTGCAGGTGTCGTTGGCATCTTTTATCTCACTCCTGAACTGTATGCCCGAATTCATGTCGCTGTTCATTTTAAAATCAACTTCAAAAATAAAATCACCATACTCTTTTTCAGTTGCCAAAAAGCTATTGGGTTGGCCGGGGACAGTCGTACCAATTATTTCACCATTCATTACTTCATACTTTGCCTTTCCGTTGAGTTGTTTCCAGCCTTTCAGGTCGTGGTTGTTGAATAATGGCGTCCACTTTTCATTAGCTTTTTTCTGGGCAGAGAGGGAGAATGAGCAGCATGCAATGGATGCTAACACTAATAACAATCGTTGATTCTTCATTCGTCTTTATTTTTAAGGAGCAGGGATTGTCCCTGTCAGTAAGAAAGATTTTTTGTGAGTTACTATTTACAGTGGCCTTGCAAAATTTTTATAAAATAACAACAATATGCGGGAAAAACTTCAAACTATAATATGAGTTAATTATGATGACATAATATTTATTTTTTAAATGAGTAATGGTGTAAAAGCAATTGTGCGTGATTTGTTTTTTTAATAAAAACCATTTCATTTTTATTTAACTAAACAAAAACAAGTTACTTTACAATAGTAAAAAACGATTGTCTCACGAACTTACATGCAATGAAAAAACCAAACACAAAAAAGGTTGTGGAAAGCAACCCACGCAGAAACTTTATTAAGAACAGTCTCACACTTGCAACAGGCTTTTATATTCTACCCCGCCATGTTTTAGGCGGCAAAGGCTTTATTGCTCCCAGCGATAAACTTATTGTTGCAGGCATAGGCGCAGGCGGAAAAGGAGAAAGTGATACCAATGAATTTTTTAAAAGCGGCAAAGCTGATATCGGCTTTTTATGCGATGTAGATGACCGTCAGTCTGCAAAAGGAAGGACGCGTTTTCCTAAAGCAAAATATTATAAAGATTACCGGGAGATGCTGGACAAGGAGGGTAAGCATATAGATGCGGTTTCGGTTTCCACACCAGATCATAATCATGCTATACAGGCAATGGCTGCTATGCGTATGGGAAAACATGTGTATGTACAAAAACCGCTTACACATGATATTTATGAAGCACGCATGCTCACGGAAGCAGCAAAGAAATATAAAGTAGTAACACAAATGGGCAACCAGGGCTCTTCGGGGGATGGGGTACGCAGATTGAGAGAATGGTACAATGCAGGCATAATTGGTGATGTAAGCGATGTGTATATCTGGACAGACCGGCCGGTTTGGCCGCAAGGTGTTCCATGGCCTTCCAAATCATCGCCGGTGCCGGCAGGACTTGACTGGGAACTATGGTTGGGCACTGCACCTCAAAAAGATTATGTTGAAAATATAGCGCCATTTAACTGGCGTGGATGGTGGGATTATGGAACCGGCGCCCTTGGCGATATGGGTTGTCACCTGATAGAAGCTCCGTTCCGGGTGTTAAATCTTGGCTATCCTACTGAAGCGGCTTGCAGCGTGGGCAGCGTGTATACGGGGCCGTTTACCCGTGGATATTTCCCTGAGGGCCCGCCTGCATCTTCGCATGTGACATTAAAATTTGATAATAAAAAATCCGGTAAGCCATTAACCATGCATTGGATGGATGGCGGCATTCAACCGGAAAGACCAGACGAATTGGGACCGAATGAAAGAATGGGCGACGGCGGTAACGGCGTAATATTTGTAGGCAGCAAAGGAAAGATGATGTGTAGCACCTACGGTGAAAATCCACAATTATTACCACTCACCAGGACCCTGGAGGATAAGACACCTATTACAATCGAAAGAGTACCGAACGGTGCACAGGGACATTATGCTCAATGGGTAGAAGCATGTCTCGCCGGCCTTGGCAGCAAACAGGCGGAGAGCCTTAGCTCACCCTTTGAAATTGCGGGTCCGCTAACCGAAACGGTTTTAATGGGTAACCTTGCGATCCGCAGCTATGATTTCCGAAAGCCTAAACAAGGGCCAGATGCAAAAGGCTTCGATTACCCGGGAAGAGGTATTACTTTATTATGGGATGGTCCTAATATGAAGATCACCAATTTTGAAGATGCCAACCAGTTCGTTAAAAGAACTTACCGGGATGGGTGGAAGTTGAATGGATAGTTTGATCTTGTATTGAATGATGAATGTTGAATTTTGAATGGGGAAAATGTCAATGGTGAATTGTGAATGGTGAAAAATGAATGCGGTGTTCTTACAACACTCATAATTCATAATTCATAATTCTTCTTGTCCGAACATTTGTTTTTCATGGCATCATCGTTGCATCGCCCTCTTGTACTTTTGAATCATTAGGCAACGAGTGACCTACCACCCTTAGATAAACGATGTTGAATGATGAACGATGAAGAAGGAAACCAAAATGTTCAATGCCCGGTGTTCAATACTTAATGTTTAGCTTAGGCAGCATCAATCGCATTGCTTAGCGCTCCCCAAAGCTTCAACTGTACAAGTGTGCGACGCAATAATGCTAAATTGAAAAACAAATGCCTGGTACAAAATCAAACACCAACAATTGAATTACTATAAGAATTTTATAACACTGACCGGTCCTAAGTTCCCCTTCAGGGGACAGGGGCCAAATGCCTGGTACAAAATCAAACACCAACAATTGAATAGCTTTATAAATTCTGTATTAAAGATTCATCCTAAGTTCCCTCTTCGGGGGACAGGGGGCTAATAAAAAAGCGTGTTTTAGAAATTCTAAAACACGCTTTTTTGTTTATTATCGTTGGGATAAAATCTAACGCAGATTGTAAAGTATACTGCCCAAGAGATAAATTAGTGACCTGGTATTTTGCTCCTCATTGATAAAATGTATACGAGTGCGACGCCAATGAAGCTTAATTGAAAAACATCCGCTGGGTCAAAAAAATTTGTTCGTTATTTTATCCCTTGTTTATTATTATACTAACTGGTTGCCCACGCTTTGTCACCTTTTTTATAGGGAACGTCTCCATCATAGCGCCCCGGAACTGCTACATAACGCAGGGCTTGTGTGGCTCCTTCTTTAGATGTGAAATATCCCAGCAATGTAAGCTCCTTCATCATCCTGAAATAATGTGATGGATCGTCTTTGGCTTTTTTCTCCTGGTATTCTGCCTGTTCTTTGTCAAGCGCAGTCAGCAATTCGGTGCGTTGTTTCGGATCGAGATCCATGAATGAAGCCTTGTATTTCTGTTCGCTCAATTCGTCAACCTTCTTCAATCCGTCGGTAAAGACTTTTTGATCTTTTTCCTCGTAACAATCAAGCACCATTACCGCCATAAAATCGCCGACCTTGGCAGTCTTAGCACCGGGACTGCTGGTTGTAGGCAAAATGGTGTCGGCAATCTCATTCATTAAAGCCACTTGTTTGTCGGTGAACAAGGCGTTTACTTGTACTGGTTTGTCAGCGGATTTACATCCTTCCAAACTAAACACAGTTCCACCTACTATAGAACCCCCGAGTAAGATGGCAACATTTTGAAGCAGGTCTCTTCTGGTCATACTTTATCGTTTTAATTAGTTTATAAATTACCTTTTTTCATTTCATCCGCCGCAAATGCAGCAGCTCTTGCAGTAAGGGCCATGTAAGTAAGTGATGGATTTACGCAGGATGCAGACGTCATACATGAACCATCAGTTATAAAAACATTGGGTGCATCCCACACCTGGTTATGTGCATTCAAAACCGAAGTTTTGCGATCCTTACCCATTCTCGCAGTACCCATTTCGTGAATACCTCTTCCCGGTGTGCCATCGCCATCGTGCCCTTTTACATTTTTCACACCACTTGCTTCCAGCATTTCAATGGCGTCATTCATCATGTCCTTGCGCATTTTCAATTCATTCTCCTTTAATTCACAATCAATGGCAAGCACATTCAAGCCCCATTTATCTTTCTTCGATTTGTCGAGCGTAACAACATTTTCGTGGTGCGGAAGTATTTCTCCAAATCCGCCTATGCCCATCGACCAGTCTCCCGGCTCAGTCATAGCATCTTTAAATTCTGCGCCAATACTTAGTTCTGCCACAGTTTTTTTCCAGCCCGAACGGCTTGCCCCTCCCTGGTATCCAAAGCCACGCAAATAGTCCCGCTTATCGCCAGCAAAATTCCGAAATCTTGGTATATAAACCCCATTAGGCCTGCGGCCATAAATGTACTTATCTTCATAGCCCTCGATTGAACCGTTAGCTCCAACCCCCAAGTGATGATCCATAAGGTTGTGGCCCAATGCCCCACTGGTGCTACCTAAGCCACCTGGCCAGATATCATTTGCAGAATTAAGCAGTATCCACGTCGAGTTTAAAGTAGAGGCATTTAAAAAAACGATCTTGCTAAAGAACTCGTAGGTCTTGTTCGTTTCAGAATCCAGCACCTCAACGCCTTTGGCTTTTTTTGAATCCTTGTCGTAAATGACTTTGGTTACAATTGAGAAAGGGCGTACGGTTAAATTTCCTGTTGCCACTGCTGCCGGTAATGTAGCAGATTGTGTACTAAAATAAGCGCCGAAAGGACACCCCAGGGAGCATTTATTCCGGTACTGGCACTTTGTTCTTCCGCCATGATCTTCTGTGAGATTTGCAGAACGACCCATGATCATTGTACGGGCATTTTTATAATGAGCCTTTAATCTTGCAGCCACATCTTTCTCCACCACATTCATTTCCATGGCTGGCAAAAATTGCCCATCAGGTAATTGCGACAAACCTTCGATAGAGCCATTTACCCCGGCAAATTTTTCCGCGTGATCATACCATGGTGCGATATCCTTGTAACGAATGGGCCAGTCCACACCAAACCCGTCTTTTGCATTGGCTTCGAAATCAAGATCGCTCCAGCGGTAGCATTGGCGTCCCCAGGTTAAAGAACGGCCACCTACATGATAGCCCCTGAACCAATCGAAACGCTTAATCTCTGTATACGGGCACTCACTATCCTTTACCCAAAAATCAAGATTGGCTTCATTGAGTGGATAATCCCTTTTCAATACAGGATAATCCTTGATCATTTGCTGCGTGCGGCCACCCCGGTGCGGAAACTCCCAGGGATCTTTGCCAGCATTTAAGTAGCCAGTTTTGTGTTCAATATCCCGGCCCCTTTCAAGCATTAATACTTTCATGCCTTTTTCGGTAAGCTCTTTGGCAGCCCAGCCCCCGCTTATACCGGAGCCAACCACAATTGCGTCATAATTCTCAGCCATCTTTTTTGTTTTATGTTTAAGTTAAATAACGATTAACAAATATTAGAGTGGAGATTGCTACACATCGCAAAGTGCCACAGCATCTTTTAAAGAAGCAATCTTATCATCCTTTACGGGAATGAATTCCTGCGCTACATAATCTTTAAAGCCGGTAGCTACAATGGCCTTCATGATTGCGGGATAATATAATTCCTGTTGTTCATCTATCTCATGTCTTCCAGGCACTCCGCCGGTATGGTAGTGGCCGAAGTATTGATTATTGTCGTTGATCGTACGTATCACATCGCCTTCATCTATCTGCATGTGGTAAATATCATACAGCAATTTAAAATTTGGTGAACCCACCCTCTTTACCAGTTCCACGCCCCAGGCCGATTTGTCGCACATATAATCTTTGTGATTAATCTTGCTGTTGAGTAATTCCATCTGCAACATCACACCATTTTTTTCTGCTAGTCCAACGATCTTTTTCAATCCGTCTGTTGAATTTTTCAGGCCGGTCTCATCATCCATACCGCGGCGGTTGCCACTAAAACAGATCAGGTTTTTATACCCCTCCTTTGCAACCATCGGTATCACTTCTTCGTAACTCTTTACAAGTTTTTCGTGGAAGTTCTTTTCGGCAAAACCATCCACCAGGTTCAATTCCGCGCCATTGCACATGGATGAAAATATTCCGTGTTTCTTTAGAACGGCCCAATCTTTTGGACCAACCAAATCAATAGCGCTAAAGCCTATCTTTTTTACAGCGATACAAAGTTCCTCGAGCGTTAAGAAATTATAGCACCACGCACATACGGAGTGGTTTATATTTCCTTTAAAAACCAGGGGAGTTTCGTCCGTATTTTCTTTTGGTGTGAAAGATGACAACATAGTAGATGACCCGATTGCTGCTGTGCCTACCAGCATACTTTTAATAGCATTACGCCTGTTTTGATTATTTGACATAGGATTAATATATGTTTTTTTAAACGATTGAGTTAGATAATGATTGGGCCTGTATCTGTCTTCTTGAGCGCATGTAGATCAGCAACCCGGCAAAAGCAACGGTTAAAATAATTGGTATGATCAGGGTAACATTGATTACTTCCGGACCGGCAGCCGCCTTCGCTTCATTTAGAACACTTGCCATTTCAGGAGTTGCCGTTGGAGCAGAATATGCTGCCAGGTCTGCTCCGGCGGGTAATTTTGCGGCAAGCAATTTATCATAGTAGCTGCCCATGAAGATCATATATACTGACACGGCAAACATACCTGCGCCGCCCATCAGGTTCATTCCCACAGCACCAGTTCTCGGCAGGTTTTCTGAAACAAATCCGAGCATAGTTGGCCAGAAATAACAAACACCGATTCCAAAGACCAGGGCCCCCACGAAAAGCATATCGCCTGTATAGTGTCCAAGCATGTAAAGCCCTAATGCAGCAAGAATTGCCGAAATCAACAAAACGCCTGAAGGAGAAAATTTATGTACAACAGGCCCGGCAAATGCCCTGCCTACCACCATTACACCAGTTTCGATGGTGAGTAATAGTATGGCATTGTCCGTTACATTTTTAAGCAACACATCAATCCATTGACCGGTGAAAAGTTCAGTGATAGCAGTTCCGAACATCAGTATGATCATTAGTATAAACAACGGGTTCAGTAATGCTTTGTACATTTCTGAAGATGATACGCCACTTGAAACTCTCTCGGTAACGGGGAATTTTAATTTACTGAAGAAGTAAAGATATAATACGGTTGGAATAAGCATCAGCCCTACCAGCAACTGCCAATTACTTAAGTAAGATGTGCCAACAACATTCACCCCAAAGAAGCGAACGATGAGGGTTCCGATTACAATACCACCCGGGAACCATAAATGAAAATGATTAAGCTTGGTTGTTTTATTTGTTGGATAAAGGCTTGCTACCAGCGGGTTGCAGGCGGCTTCTACAGTACCGTTACCAAGACCTATTAAAAGTGTTGAAATAAAAAGAGACCAGAAACCGGTCGCAAATATTGTGAGTATAATTCCGAGAAGATGAAATACCCCTGCTGCCACCAGCAACTTTTTCATCCCGATAACATCAACTACCATTCCGCCAATAATGATCGCCAGCGGAAATCCCCAGAAGGCAGTGCTTACAATGAAACCTGCCTGTTCCTGTGAAAGGCCGAAATCACTTTTCCACGTATCTAGTAATCCTGCACGTATTCCAAATGAAAGTGAGGTTACAAGAAGTGCTAAGCAACTGGCGACAAATAATTGATTCTTCTGAATACTGGCAGGCATAATCGTTGGGGTTTAATAATTGGAAATTGCGTTGATAAAAATACCGAAATGTAATATTATTGAATTTTGAAGAAAAACGAATTTAAAATCTCAATTGTTTTTAAAAACCACGAAAAACGCCGCCCTTGTTAACAATTGTTTTATCTGGTGAAAGGATAATTTGATATCTGCTGAAAACCGAAATCCAAAATTTCACCAGTTCAAAAAAAATTATAACGGAAGGATTTATATTAAAGCCGTTTTACATTTATTAAAGCAAGTTGGTTTCGCATCGCTGAATATTTATTAAATGCACATAATATTTTATGCGTAAAATTGCAAAAAATTCACCGGTAAAAAATTGTTTACTACAGTTCTTTAAAACAAAAACAATATGAAAAGAAAACTAAGAATGGGAATGGTTGGTGGAGGTAAAGATGCCTTCATCGGAGCCATTCACCGCCATGCTGCCAACCTGGATGGGTTGATAGAACTTGTTTGCGGGGCCTTAAGCATCAACCCCGAAATTGCAAAAGACTCTGGTCAGTCGCTTTTTTTACCGGAAGACAGGATATACCTCACCTACGAGGAAATGATTGAAAAAGAAAGTGCGTTGCCTGCTGATAAACGCATGGATTTTGTAACGATCGTTACGCCAAACTTTGCTCACTTCGCACCAGCAAAACTTGCCTTGCAAAAAGGCTTTAACGTTGTGATAGAAAAGCCCATCACATTTTCACTCGATGAAGCAAAAGAATTAAAGCAACTGGTGGAAGAAACCGGGCTGATACTTTGCCTTACACACACTTATTCTGGTTACCCGATGGTGAAACAGGCGAAGGCGATGGTAGGGGAAGGAGCACTTGGCAAAATAAGAAAAGTATGGGTGGAATATCCGCAGGGATGGCTCAGCAAATTATCAGAAAGGGAAGGCAATGCACAAGCTGCCTGGCGTACCGATCCTAAGAAAAGTGGCAAGGCTGGCGCCATGGGAGATATTGGCACGCATGCCGCACATCTTGCAGAATATATTACTGGTGCAAAGATCACTCATCTTTGTGCCGACCTGAATGTGATGGTAGAAGGAAGGTTGCTGGATGATGATGGACATGTATTGTTGAAATTTGATAATGGCGCCGCCGGTGTATTGATGGCATCGCAGGTTGCGGCTGGTGAAGAGAATGCATTAAAGATAAGAGTGTACGGAGAAAAAGGTGGCATTGAATGGGCGCAAATGGAACCAAACACATTAATAGTAAGATGGCTGGATGCACCTGCACAGATACTGCGTGCCGGTGGAAATTACGGCGACCGCTTATCATCTTTTGCGATACAAAGTTGCCGCACACCCGGTGGTCATCCGGAAGGTTATCTTGAAGCATTTGCGAATATTTATAAGAATTTTGCAACTACTTTGTCGGCCAAAATGGAAGGCACCACTCCATCCGCAGAGGCGCTTGATTTTCCGTCTGTAGAAGATGGTATACGAGGCATGGCCTTTATCGATAACGTTGTAGCATCCGGCCAGTCAGATAAAAAATGGACGGAATATGTACTGTAGGTTTGTTATGATGAATGTTGTATGACAAATGATGTAGCAATTAATTTTATTAAACAAATTTTGTAGCCGGCATTTGTTTTTCATGGCATCATCGTTGTGTCACTCTCTTGTACGGCATATCAATTTGGTACGGAGTGTCTGAACTATAATGATCTTTTAAAGATCAGGAACTGTCTGAACTATGATTAACTTGATTTTTATGATTATGATGATCGGTTAAAAATCAGGATACTTTGGACATTCAACATTTATCATTTATCAATTATCAATTATCAATTATCAATTATCAAGTATCAAGTATCATTCAAACTCATAACTCAAACAACATGCAAACCATAAAAGGCCCCGGAGTTTTTCTTGCCCAGTTTCTAGGAGATCAACCTCCTTACAATACGCTTGCAGGAATTTGTAAATGGGCAAAAGAAAAAGGATTTATCGGTGTACAACTTCCATCCTGGGATAGCAGGGTGATTGATCTGCAAAAGGCTGCGGAAAGCAAGACATACGCTGATGAAATTAAAGGAATAGTTAATGAGGCCGGGTTAGAAATAACCGAGCTCTCCACCCACTTACAGGGACAGTTAGTAGCGGTAAATCCGGCTTATGATAAATTGTTTGATGGCTTTGCACCTGCTGAAGTACATGGCAACTCGAAGGCCCGGACCGAATGGGCTATTCAACAACTGATGTATGCTGCAAAAGCTTCTCAAAATTTGGGCCTAAATGCACATGCAACATTCAGTGGTTCATTTCTCTGGCATACAGTTTACCCATGGCCGCAACGCCCTTCAGGATTGGTTGAAACAGGCTTTACAGAATTAGCAAACCGTTGGCTGCCCATATTAAATACTTTCGATGAACATGGCGTTGATGTTTGCTACGAGATACATCCCGGTGAAGATCTTCATGATGGCGTGAGTTATGAAATGTTCCTGGAAAAAGTGGGCAATCATTCCAGGGCATGCCTGTTATATGATCCATCTCATTTTGTATTACAATGCCTCGACTATCTTAGCTACATCGATCACTACCACGAGCGCATAAAAGCTTTTCATGTGAAAGATGCAGAGTTTAATCCAACGGGTAAGCAAGGTGTATACGGTGGTTATCAAAGCTGGGTGAACAGGGCCGGTAGATTCCGTTCACTAGGCGATGGCCAGGTTGATTTCAAATCTGTATTTAGCAAACTGAGTGCATACGATTACAAAGGATGGGCAGTGCTCGAATGGGAATGTGCTATTAAAAATTCAGAAGACGGCGCTGCGGAAGGCGCTCCATTTATTAAAGATCATATCATCAGGGTGACAGAAAAAGCATTCGATGATTTTGCCGGAACCGGCAGTGATGATGCGTTTAACAGAAGTTTGTTAGGATTATAATTTTATCTAAAGAATACAATATTAGTGGCAAAATGCGGAGACGTATTTTGCCATTTGTATTACCTGCCTTTTTTTATTTTTTATACTTTGAAATATCTTGTTTTAAAGTACAGCAATCAGTTAATGTCCGGCGTTGGAACTCCAATAAATTAGGGTCATCGCACAACGTTCATCTTTATTTAAACATTGTGCGCTGGTTATCGAACTTTAAGACTCTCTCGATGTCTTCTTCCATCCCAAATAGATAGAATTACAAGATCCCTCTTAATTACTTCGTAGAAAATTAGATACTCACGAACAATTTTTACTCGAACATTGTCAAATTCAGTTTTTCTACCCGTACTGGGTCTCTTCGCTATATCTCTAATTGACGAGATAAACAGCTTGTCTAATTTCAAACTAAAAACTTTTGATTTATTGTGATTAATCCAAAATTGAAGAATATGCTGTCTTTCATTATTAGCTTTTTCAGTCCAAACTATTTGGTAAGCCATTCTTGAATTTGTTTGTTAGCTTCTTTTTCTGTTAAAACCTTACCAGCTTTATATTCTTCTTTTCCTTCCAGGATTCTGGCTTTTTGCTTTGAATTCAGTTTAAAAATACCCTTGTCTAATTCAAAGTCTAAAAGGCGATTGATTTCGTCAATCACATAACTTTCTTTTAGTCGGGTTATCTTGTTAATTAAATCAATTTTTAAATTGGCTGTGGTCATTAGTATTATAATTTTAGTGTTTCGAAGATACAAAACTTCTCCCGTTTGAAAGAGCTTCCCAACTGGCGCATAACCTCAACCTTCATCGTCAACCATCCATCGTCAATGGTCAATGGTTAATGCCAACGCCAACACCTTCCCTAACTTCCAGTCATTCATCCCTAACCAAACACATCGTCCCTCTTATTTTGCAAACTTTTTTCGGGTGTGCACTTTTGCTCCGTTATGGCATTATTGGATTTAGAAAAGATCATCATTAAGCGAACTATCCTTGGTATCCGCTGCAAGGAGGTTGCTATGTTATTTTGGGACAACTTCGATTACTGGTGGATTTACCACTTTTCTTTTTTTCAAATCGCAGATATAAAAACCTACCATTTCTTTTAATTTAACCGTTCTCATTTATATTTATGCAATTCTTTCTTTTTAACCAGTTTTCAATAACTGAAATAACTTGCTAATGACAATTATCGTTTTGCTTGTCGCCATACTTTTTTTGCTATTATTAATTGGCTGGCTTAAGATCAATCCATTTATATCATTGCTCCTGGCTGCATTGTTTGTTGGCATTGCCAATAGCATGAGCCTTAACAAAATCGTCGCTTCTATCAATGGAGGGATTGGTGGCACTATGGGTCCGCTGGTGTTAACACTCGTGTTTGGAATGGTACTCGGTACGGTGCTTGCAGAAACAGGCGCTGTTCACCAGATAGCTTCCCGGCTCATCAAAGTCTTTGGCATAAAGTATATTAAAGTTGCCATGGTGATTACCGGCTTTAGTGTAGGTATTGCCATGTTTTACAATGCCGGTTTTTTAGTGCTGATACCGCTTGTATTTGCAGTATGCGCCAGTACGGGTAAACCACTGGTGTACATTGGTACTGCCGTTGCCTCGGCATTGTCGGTAACTCACTGCTTTCTTCCACCACATCCCGGACCGACTGCATTAACGGTGATCTTTAAAGCTGATTTGGGTAGGACACTCACCTATGGTATTATTGCAGCAGTACCTGCCGTAATAGTTGCAGGACTCATCTTTCCTGAGTTCCTGAAGAAGATCCGCCCTGTTAATCCGCAGAAATTTTTTGATGTACAATCCTTTGATGAAAATAAGCTGCCCGGTTTCGGCATCAGTTTTTTTATTGCGATCATCCCGGTTTTATTAATGGGTGTATCTGCAGTTGCAGGCATCTTTATGGAGGTGGGTAACCCTGCGTTAAATGTTTTTACATTTTTGGGGGATCCCGGTATTTCTTTATTTATTGCCTCTTTCATGGCCATTGTTATTTTGGGAAAGATGAGCGGAAAAAATCTGCATGCATTGCTTAGCAAATCGTTTGATGCGGTAAATAATGTAACACTGATCATGCTGATAATAGCTGCTGGCGGTGCATTCAAACAAGTGTTGGTAGACAGCGGCACCAGCAGTTATATCGCCCAGTTTTTTGAAGGCTCTTCCATTCCACCGCTTGTACTTGCCTGGCTGATTGCCGCCTTTATCCGTATTGCTATTGGTTCAGCTACGGTGGCCGGTCTCACTGCTGCCGGCATTTTGCAACCACTTGTAGCAAGCATGCATGTAAATCCTGAACTAATGGTAATTGCAATTGGAGCAGGAAGTGTAATGTGTTCTCATGTAAATGATGGAGGCTTCTGGCTGTTCAAAGAATATTTTGGCCTCTCTCTGAAAGATACTTTACGTTCCTGGACGATCATGGAATCTATTGTTGGGATTATTGGGCTTGGAGGCGTTCTTCTGATCAACATGGTAATTCAATGATCCTTCAAGGTTCTTTATTCTCAGGCGAGTCTCTGTCAGAGAGCTTTTCAATGCAAAGGCCGTCCAAAGCAGGACTCGCCGCTATTCGATTGATGTTGTTGACTATAACGATATTTTTTGCATCGAAACGCATTCGGAAATCAAATCATTAACCATCTTCAAGGTCTTTTCTTTTTTTTCTTGATAAAAAAAAGAAACAAAAAAAGTCAAGAACAAACGATGGGCTCCGCCTCTTTTACCGGCCCGCCCACGACAGTATAATTGACATATCGTGAATAGCTAAAATCATTGTGAATTATTGCTGTGACTGAATGTGAATTGCAAAGGAATCAAATTATTAATATTGTACATCTTGAGGCTTCGGTTACAGAGTATGCAATTGCAGTTGCACCCAACTACCGATTTAACGGGTTGAAAACGCAACTCTTTTTCAATCGAAGGTTCTATGTGTTTTTAGTATGATATTGCAGAGTGCTCCTACGGCCTCGAATAAAAAGTGCTAGAAAATTTTTTATTCTCAGGCGAGTCTCTGCCAGAGCGGTTTTCGAATACAAAGGCTGTTCGAAGCAGGACTCGCCGGTACTCGATTGATGTTATGATTAATATTTTCTGCATTGGAGGATATTCAAATATCAAATCATCATTCATCTCTTATTCTCAGGCGAGTCTCTGCCCGAGCGCTTTTCGAATACAAAGGCCGCTCGAAGCAGGACTCGCCGTTGTTCGATTGATGTTGTGAAATATTTTTGCATTGGGCGGCATTCAAATATCAAATCATCACTCATCGTCAACGTTCTTTTCTTTTTTTTTTCTTGACAAAAAAAAGAAACAAAAAAAGTCAAGAACAAACGATGGGCTCCGCCCGTTTGTTCCGGCCCGCGCCACGTCAACACCCTGCTTTTTTCCTGGTTATTAAAATGATTTACAGA
>JBDSAP010000044.1:0-5751 GCA_039922055.1 Ferruginibacter sp. | reverse complement strand
AGCTACTGAAGCAGTTATACTTTTTAAACCTGAACGATGAATCCTTATCCTTACCAATTTTTTTATGACACCTTTTTAATTTAAAGGACTTTTTAACGCAATTGTTTTATGCCCAAAACCTGGAGCTTGCTAATTTTCTTACTTGCATTGTCGCTTGTTTTTTTCTCTATTTATTCAGCATCGCCACCTTCTGTAAGAAATGGAATTATACCTGATAGTTCCTTTTCAGTCGGGAGAGCATATATTCATTTAAACGAGATCGCAAAGGCTCCCCATAGCACGGGCACTACTGAAAATGCCCGTGTGAGAGATTATATTATTGCTGCCTGCAAACAATTAGGATATGAAGTGCAGGTTCAAAACACAACCGCAATGAATTGTGGCCAGCATCGCCTGCAAGCGGGTATTATATACAATGTTATCGCCAGGAAAAAAGGGCTTCATACCAGTAAGTCTGTAATGCTGATGGCGCATTATGACTCTGAGCCCAACACTCCCGGAGCAGGTGATAATGGGGCCGGAGTAGCCGCAATGCTGGAGACTGCAAGGGCATTAAATAATACCGCTCCTTTACAAAATGATCTGATCTTATTATTCACCGATGGTGAGGAAGTAGGATTGCTCGGCGCTCATGCATTTGTGGAAGAAAGTCCGTTGTTAAAAGATATTGGCCTCGTAATAAATTTTGAGGGAAGAGGCAATGCCGGACCAAGTAATATGTTTGAGGTAAATGCCCAAAATGGTTGGGCGATCAATGAATATTCCAAATCGGCAGCATACCCGTTTGGCAATGCTTTGGGATATGAAATTTATAAAAACCTACCCAATATCACTGATTTCACTTTGTTTAAAAATGCAGGCATAACCGGCCTTAACAATGCCTATATCGAAGGCTTCGAAAACTATCATAGCCCAAACGATAAGCCAGCTAACCTGGACAAAAGAAGTTTTCAGCATCACGGGGATAATATGCTAAGCCTTGCAACGCATTTTGGTAACCTGTCAATCACAAAGACCAAGGCGCCCGATGTAACCTATTTTAACATGATTGGGTATTGGTTCATATCCTATCCCGCATCCTGGAATACTGTGTTTGTTATGCTTGTTAATTTAGTATTCATCGCATATTTGGTAAAAGGGATAAGAAGCCGTCAGATTAAAACAGGCGGCGCAATTCTTAGTACAATCCTATTCCCGGTGGTGCTGATCATAAATTATTTCGCCGCTCAACTCCTGCTTAAATTTATTATTTTCTGCTATCCTTTATATTGCCATTTTGATGGCAACAACTCCTACAATAGCAATTGGTATTTCTTGGCTATAACGGTTATGACCGTTGGCCTCTTCTCAGGTATTTTTATGTTCGCTGCAAAGAAAATTAATTACCATTCATTGCTTACGGGGATATTGTTCACTCTTATTTTCTTAATGAACGTGATGCAATACGCTATACCTTCTGCCAGTTATTTACTTTGTATTCCATTGTTTTTTGCTTTGGTCGTTCACCTTTTTATTTTACTAAGAAATGCAAGGCCCGGCGCTCTTCCGGTTAAATCAAATACATTGAACCTGGTGAGTGTGCTGCCTGCTATTTTTCTATTTTCCACTACAGTATATTTTAGTTTCGTGGCGTTTGCACTCAGTAAGGAAACAGCTTTCGTAGCAATGGGTGTGGGATTGTTCTGTGGCATATTGCTACCTGTTTTTTATCCTGTATTTAAACATCAAAAATCAAACCTGCCCCTGGCGGCGTTGGCCTGTTTTATATTAGCCTTATTAGGTGGACATATTTATTCCCGCTATTCTCAGCAACAGCCTTTGCAGGCTGATGTATCTTATCAATTGGATGCAGATTCTTGCAGGGCGACGTGGTTGTCTGGCTTTACCAATACTGATAAATGGTCAATGCAATTTTTTAAAAACAGGGACAGTATGATCGGCAAAGATGGCCCGCTTAGAAGCCATGCACCTGCTATACCTTTACCCGGCCCCATGGCCGTTATCAAAAAGGATGCAACCGATAAAGGTACCCGGAAGATATTAGTGCATTTTAATGCCACGAGGACAAACGTTGTTTCAATGGAAATTTTTATGCAGGATGCAGACCATATACAAAGTATGGCAATAGATGGTAAAAAGTCTCCAGCCAGGGACGGCGAAGTTGAATCTATTAATTATGAAGGAGTAACCAGTACAGGATTTGATGTATTGTTTAATATTGAAGAAGGAGATGAGTTGAAACTGCTGGTAAAGGATCGGTCAATCGGTTTACCTAAAGTATCGGGCTTTGATACAAGTTATCCTGATGATGTTGTTCCCGGTCAGGGCAGCAATAGTAATACAACCCAGGTTAGCAGGCAATATGCATTTTAATTTCGACAAGGAAATATTTTATAGCATTCATTTATCTTCGTTGCTAATTATTTTGTGCTATGAAAAAGATCCATTGTTTGATCGTTTGCATCGTTGCATATTTTAGTGCAGGTGCGCAGCAGATAAACGTAATGACCTTCAATATTCGCTACAATAATCCCGACGACAGCTTGAATGCCTGGCCTTACCGGAAAGACAAGGTTGCTTCTCAAATACTTTTTCATGAAGTGAACTTACTTGGTGTGCAGGAGGCATTGTACGATCAAATGGAGGATCTTAAACAAAGGCTGCCACAATTTAAATACCTCGGGGTCGGACGTACTGATGGGAAACAAGCGGGCGAGTACTCAGCAATTTTTTATGACACTACAAAACTTACGGCGCTGAAATATGAAACTTTTTGGTTGTCAGAAACTCCTGCGGTAGCAGGAAGTAAAAGTTGGGATGCGGCCATTACCAGGATAGTTACCTGGGCTAAGTTTAAAGAAAAGAAATCAGGCAAAATCTTTTTTGCTTTTAACACACACTTCGATCATATTGGCAAAGTTGCAAGGCGGGAAAGTGCAAGGATACTGATTCAAAAAGTAAAAGAAATCGCCGGAAATGTCCCTGCTGTTATTACTGGTGATTTTAACGCTGTACCAACTGATGAGCCGGTACAAGTAATCAAGGATGCCACCAACAATTTGCATCTCACCAATTCGATAGAACGATCAGTCACTCCGCATTATGGGCCTATTGGTACTTTTAATGCGTTCGGGCCGAAAGAGGTACGGAACGAACCGATTGATTATATTTTTCTTAAAAACAATTGGAAGGTACTAAAGCATGCGACTATTTCACAAAGCTGGAATGGCCGTTTTGCTTCAGATCATTTTTCTGTGTTAGCCACCCTGGCATTTTAAACACTGACTAAATAGAACATAGTAGCAACCCATCTGTTTCCCAAATTCAGTTTGCTTGTTACGTGATCAATTCACAATATCTTACCTTCAGCAAATGATAAATGAATTGGAATTCGTACTGCAAAAAAACACATCACAATTTCATAAAGTGATCAATTTTGATCCAGCTAAAAACAAGCTACATCACTTTAATTTTACTTCGGCTAATAAAGAGCTTTCCACGGAAGAGATTGCAGATACTGCCAAATTCTCTCAATACATTGACAAGAAATTAAAAAGTCATCATGCTGATTTTGGTATCGGTGGCTATAAAGAAAACAGGGTACTGTACAGGCGAAGCAATCTTTTTAATACAGTAGCAACAGAAGGAAAACTGGCTCCTGTGGTAGGAGAAGAGGAAACACAAAACAGGTCCATCCACCTCGGCATTGATATTTGGGGGCCTGCCGGCACTACCGTGTTTTTGCCACTCGGAGGAATGGTGCATAGCTTTGCTTACAACGCAAACTTTGGTGATTACGGCGCTACAATCATAATGCAGCATCAACTGGATACCATTGCGTTCCACACTTTATACGGTCATGTCAGTCTTGCTGATCTTTCACAGCTTCATGCCGGGAAATATTTGAGCAGGGGCGAAGTGATCGCTCATTTTGGCGAACCGCACGAGAATGGCAACTGGCCGCCACACCTCCATTTCCAGGTTATATGGGATATGAATTTGAAGGAAGGCGATTATCCCGGAGTCTGTGCATTGGCAGAAAGCGACCATTATTTTGCCAACTGCCCTAATCCCGACCTGGTATTAAATATGATGCAGTACGCTGAGGAATAAATTGGGGAAAGCTTCCCCAAAGGAACCATTTTGATAGATTATGAAAATGTGGCATATTTTTTACCATATACCTACTAATAAAATCATAATAACACACAACTTTATTCGTTTTGAAGTTGTTTCAAAACAGTCGAAGCAGGCAAAAACCTACCTTTACAAAGCAAACAGACAACATGGAAATTAAAGCAGGCCCTTTACTAAGCAATATTGATAGCCCCACCGATCTTAAAAAATTACCTAAAGAGCAATTACACCAGGTTTGTGATGAGTTACGGCAATATATAATAGATGTGGTAAGTGTGCATGGCGGGCATTTTGCCGCGAGCCTTGGAGTGGTAGAACTGAGCGTTGCACTACATTATGTTTTTAATACTCCATACGACCAACTGGTATGGGATGTAGGTCACCAGGCTTACGGTCATAAGATCCTTACAGGGCGCAGAGATTCATTTCCAACTAACAGAAAATACCACGGCCTAAGTGGTTTCCCAAACAGGCACGAAAGCGAATACGATACTTTCGGAGTCGGGCATTCATCCACTTCCATCAGCGCTGCACTCGGTATGGCTATGGCAAGTTATTATAAAGGCGAAAAAGACAAACAGCATATAGCAGTAATTGGCGATGGCGCCATGACAGCCGGCCTCGCCTTCGAAGCAATGAACCATGCCGGCACGGCAAATAGCAATGTGCTTATTATACTGAACGATAATTGCATGAGCATCGATCCAAATGTTGGTGCATTGAAGGAATACCTGACAGATATTACCACTTCTCACACATACAATGAATTGCGTGACAGCTTTTGGAAAGCTCTCGGCAAATTACCGCTGGGAAAGAATTTTAGCCGGGATATGGCCAGCAAGGTAGAAGCAAGTCTGAAGGGTATAGTAAGTAAAAGCAGCAATTTGTTTGAGGCACTAAACCTTCGTTATTTCGGTCCTATTGACGGGCACAATATAAATAAACTGGTAGATACTTTAAAAGATTTGAAAGGTATTGCTGGTCCCAAAATACTACACATAAGAACTGTAAAAGGCAAAGGTTATGCCCTGGCCGAAAAAGACCAAACCAAATGGCATGCTCCCGGCTTGTTCGATAAGATCACCGGTGAAATAGTTAAGAAAAAATATGACATTCCGCAGCCTTCCAAATACCAGGATGTTTTCGGACATACTATTATTGAGTTGGCGGAAATGAATAAAAAAATAATTGGTATCACTCCTGCTATGCCGAGCGGATCTTCCCTAAAATACATGATGGAAAAAATGCCGGATCGTGCTTTTGATGTCGGCATTTGTGAGCAACATGCAGTAACCTTAAGCGCAGGCCTGGCAACGCAGGGAATGAGAGTGTTTTGCAATATTTATTCTTCATTTATGCAGCGTGCTTACGATATGGTGATACATGATGTTGCCATTCAAAATTTGCCCGTTGTATTTTGTTTAGATCGGGCCGGCCTGGTTGGTGAAGATGGACCTACACATCACGGCTGTTATGATATTGCCTATATGCGCTGCATTCCGAATATGATCGTGAGTGCGCCTATGAATGAAAGAGAGCTGAGAAATCTCATGTACACTTCGCAGTTACCTTCTACTAAAAATCCATTTGTAATTCGTTATCCCCGTGGCGAAG
>JBDSAP010000043.1:0-5837 GCA_039922055.1 Ferruginibacter sp. | reverse complement strand
CAACAACGCTTACTGCAAACAGGCCGGGTGTTACACCAATAATTTTTGTAAAACTTGCCAGTGCTGGTACCGCGCCACCATTTGGTGTCGGATTATCGCTTACTAAAAACCGGTATTCTATGGGGTTGCCGCTTGCTGCTTTTGGCGCTGCCTGCCCCGTGAGCCGTACAACGCTCGAAAGTGCATATTTGCCGCTGCCGCCTGCATAACCTGCTGCATCAAAATCTTTGGGTCCGATACCGGTTGTGATATTAAATGCCTGGCCGATACCTGTCCATGCGCTGGGGAATGTAGTACCGTCATCGCCTACATTTATTTTTGTGCATAGATCAACACAAAGGCAGTAACCTACATTGTTCCGACGGTCGGCCGCTGTTTCATCAATAAGCGTTACACCCCCTAACTCTGCTTTAAAATAAACATCGGGGCCACTGCTGAGGAAGGGCCATGTAGGATCTGTTTCTAAATTGAATGGTAAAAAATTAACCTTAAAATCAGCGCTGGTATAATCGATCCTGAAATGGCCATTTGAATCGGTAATAGCGCTTCCAAGGAAATCATCTGTAAACAGATCTGCATCCCAGGCTTTTACAGTTGCCTGTGCGATTGGGGCGCCGGTATCACAATTGCGAAGATGACCGCATATAACCCAGGCATCAAAGTAGGTGCCTCTTATATAGCAATACAATTTAGATGAAATGCAATGCTGCCAATAATAAAGATAGCTTTCCCTATCCTTGTCTATACGCCATTGCGGATAGAAAGTGGTGAGGTGAAATTGTATCGGCTCTTTGCGGGGAGGTACGGGTGGAGTGCGGGGAACAGTGCCACAAATGAAATCAATATCGAAGGCGCTTTTTGCAAATTTTTCATCAACCGAAAATTCAAAGTTGCCTTTTTCATCTGTTTTTGTTTTGGCAATAAGCAGGCCTTTTCTTGCGTCCTGCTCCTTTTTGGTTACTACCCGAAATGTGTCTTTTGTACTGGTGACCGTGTTTTCAACTATCCTTTCTTTTTGCCACGGTTCGTAGAGCAATACTTCAATTCCAAAAAGTGGTTCAGAACATTCTTCGCAGAGGTAACCACACAGGGATCCCTTTAATGTGTAATTCATAATTTTTAATTTTTATTTAATGTTTAGCCTACTCTGTTATCCCTTTTCGGCAACGGGGGTTGTATACGAATTGAATTATTCCGGCTTTTGGTTTTGGGGTAAAGCATTGGTCGGCAAACCTTAGGGCAGGTAAACATTTTTAGTAAAATTTTTACGACACCATAATAGCGATAGGGGGGAAGGTTTTAATATTAATTGCCTTTTAGAGTAGATGTGACAACAATTAATGAAGACCAGTTAATGATTATGTTAGAGAGGTTCGTTCGAAAAAGGTAATTGCTTATGAGAAACATTAGGCGTGTAGTGGATAATATTATTTCTGCTACAACATTTAGTATGGCAGATCCTACCAAAAAACATTTATCTGTTCAGCCTGTTCCCAACCAGGAGGAAGTGGATATTGCCGGGCAGGCGGAGGTGGGTAAAGGAGGGTATTAGGAAAATAATCAAAACATGCGACGGATTTATCGGGAATAAACTGACCCGCCGATATACCCAGCCAGTAAGCAGTGATACTATTTGGGATAAGAATGGCCCGCTTGTGTGTAAGGGACGAGGCTGAAAAATAGCCAAGCGCAAAATCGGTGGGGTCTGAAGCATTGTATACATTCCCTTTAATAGTTGCGGGTAAAGGATCTAATATACTTCCCGTACGGGTAAGCTGATCCTGGTAACTTTTCCAAAACTGGTATGCCTCTCTTGTCAGCGATGTTTGAACTATATCAATAGCTGGATTTCCATAAGTATAAATATAGCAGCGACCCACCGTTTGTTTTTTTATTTCATTACCGTTAATAGAAGCGTCAGATAAAAGATGCACCTCATTTTCAATGTACTTCTGGTAACAGTATTCATACATTATGCAACCAAAGCCGCAGCCCACACCTTTGGTTTGCCGCAATAACCAGGTGTAAAAAGTCCACCGGTAATAATTTTCCTCGCCGGCGGGATCCTGGGCATTTACAGAAACATTCATGTACGAAGGCAAGTTCATATCAAACTTGCTGACAAAATCTACATTGATCTTTGAAATAGGAACTGGAGCCTTTATTTTTTCAGGAGTGGAAACATATTTTTTCCCATCTTTCAATACTACCGTTACACCATAGGTTCTGCCAACTTTGCCCCTGTAAAGGGAATCAGTTGTTTCATAATTGCCATCGCTTTTATATACCAGTTCCGTTGCATTCCCCAGGTCATCTACAATGGTGACCTTAGCATCTTTTTCAAGGTACTGACCTGGAATATTCTCGCTGCTGGTTATTGGACCGGAATAGGTTAATCTAACTGTGTAGAGAACTGTATCTGTTGTAATAGATCCTTCTACCACAAGGATTGGTTTCTCATTCCTGGTGACAACATCAACCTGTTTAATGCAAGCCTGGAGGGTTAGGGCAATGATCGCTATCGTGCTTATTATTTTTGGCAGTTGCATAATTAAAAATTATAGTTCCAGGAGATAGAAGGTATTAATCCGCCAACAACAGAAAGCCGGTAGGATAAGATTCGTGTATCATCCCTTTTAAAATAAATGGAGTATGCATTTTGATGCATATAAATATTGTAAAAAGAGATGTTCCAGATACTATATTTTCTTTGCTCCACGTATCTTTTAGACACCCAGGTAAAACCCGCATCTAATCGATGATAGATGGGTAACCTATCCATATTTCGCTTGGAATAATTAGTTACCACAGTACCATTAAAAACATAATTGCCATCGGGGTAAGTAGCCGGGCGGCCCGAAGTAAAAATAAAATTAGTGCTGAAGGTCCAGCCATGCCCCAATTTTATTTTAGCAAGAATAGCTAGGTTATGCGGCCTGTCTATATCGGCAGGATAATAGCGGCCTTCGTTAACTATTTCTGAAGGAAAAGCGGTCAATACCTGCACCTGCGATCTGGAATAGGTATAGCTCACTTGCCCGGTAAGTTTTCCAATGTTTTTTGCAAAACTAAATTCTGCGCCATAAGCCCGGCCCCGTGCATTTAATAAAGCGCTTTCAATGTAAGGGTTCAATAAGAGCAAAGCGCCATCTTTATATTGAACAGTATTCTTAGTTGTTTTATAATAAACTTCCAGGGATGTTTCATACAAGCTGTTCTTAAAACTTCTGAAGATCCCGGCGGCATATTGATCTCCTATTTGCCTGTTAATGTATCGATCACTTAGTTTCCAGAAGTCAACGGGGGAGATAGCTGTTGTGTTAGAAATCAGGTGCATAAATTGCTGGCCGCGGTTGTAACTAACTTTAAAAGAAAGTTCATCTGTAATGCCAACTTTCAATGATATCCTGGGCTCAAGCCCCGCGTAATTTTGAATGCTGTTGCTTTTAGCAAAATTGTTTGTGTCTTTAACCGTTTCTCTTGTAAGTGGTACTCCCGGTTGGTATTGATAAACATTTTTTGGGCCCAGGTAATCATAGCTTGCATAGCGTAACCCCAGTTGTAACGAAATTTTATCTGTAAAATTTACCTGGTCACTTATGAATACAGCCATCTCTCTTCCCTGTTCCTTTTGAATATCGATCCTGTTGATACTGCTTGAATCGGAAGAAGGATTTTGTGTGCCGGGAGATATCCCATATAAAATATAGTCAACCCCTGCTTCTACAATATGTTTATCGTTTGGCTTAAACACGAATACAGGTTTGATTTGTTTGTGGGCAATGGAGGAACGCAGGTTGGATTCGGAATATCTATCAAGGCCATGAATGGTTGAAATAAACTGGCTGTAATTGGCATTTATCCTTAAGGAAAGTTTTGAGTTGAAATCTGAAATATAATTAAGTGAAACAAGATTAGTTTCCCAGTTGTAAGCAGTTGAAGTATCAAACCGAAACCGGTCATAACTCCGGTAGCCTGTAATAGAAAGTCTGTTTTTGCTGTTGATAGTGTATTCAGCTTTCATTATACCATCATAAAAAAATGCCCTGCTAGCACCAAATTTATCACGCAGTTGATTTAATATCAGGTCGGGATAAGCAACCCTTCCTCCTCCGGTAAAAGTTATTTTGTTTTTGACAAGAGGGCCATTAAGAAAAAACCGGCCACTCATTGGACCAATGCCACCAGTGTATAGCATGCGGGTGTTATTGCCATTCTTAATTTTCATATTAAGCAGGGACGATAAGCGGCCACCATACTCGGCCGGCATACCACCTTTGTATAAAGTAATGTCCTGCACAGCATCTGGGCTAACAGCCGTATAAAAACCCAATAGATGTGAAGTATTAAATAACGGTGCGCCATCAACCAGCACAAGGTTTTGATCAGCATTGCCGCCACGCACATTAAAGCCACCTGCACCTTCGCCGGTACTGGTAACGCCGGGTTGCAATACAAGGGTTTTGATTATATCAGCCTCGCCAAAAAGTAAAGGATTTCTTTTAATTAGTTCCGGGTTGATCTTAACAATATTCATCTCTACGGTTTTCACTTTGGAATTATCAGCATAAGCATTTAGGACTACCTCATCCATTTGTTCATTTGCTTTTTTCTTAAGCTCGATCGTAATACTTTTTTTATCGCTGGATAAATCAATATCGCTGGTGACATGTGCATAGCCGATTAAAGAAAAGACGATGGTAAATTTCGGTGTGTAAACCGGTATACTGAAATAGCCGCTATCGTTGGTAACTGTACCAATTTTCGTTTGCCTGAAAATGACGCTTACATTTTTTAATGGCTGCCTGGTGTCAAAATCAATAACCCGTCCTTGTACGTTAAACTTATTTTGGGAGATGGATTGTAGTGAAATGAAAATCAGGAATAAAGCACTACAACCATTACGTAGCAGTAAAAGCATTGGCATGCAATTTATTTATTCAGGAAATATAATTGATTCTACGGTAATCTTTTTAAATCCCTGCATAGTTTTATTTTCCAGGTAGGGAATATGGTTGAATATTGCGTGCCCAGTCTTTAATTAGCTTTGTCCTTTTTATTAATTATAAATATATCAATATGAGTGAACTGGTTAAAGAATTTAATGATTACCGTTCTAAAATGAACGATGTAATACTGGCAAAAGATAACCTGGTGATCAAGCGCTTATGGAACCTGGATACCAATACCTATGCGAACGGCGCTCTTGATGTAAAGACCAAAGAATAACTCGGGTTAGTGGCCAGCATGGTGCTGCGGTGTGATGACTGTATAAAATATCACCTGGGAAAAGCACAGGAAACAGGCGTAAGTACAGAGGAACTGTATGAAGTTTTTGCCGTAGCCAATATTGTTGGCGGTACCATCGTTATTCCTCATACAAGGAGAGCGGCGGAGTATTGGGAAGAATTAACCGGCAATAATCCCTAAGAGAAAAATGCTCATTGATACTTCAGCTAAATTCCTTTATATTGATCCTTGAACATTTCTTAACTTTGCCCATTGTAAATTTGATGACAACAAGATTTTATGAGTGATACATTAACGAAAGCGCCACAAGTAATACCTCCTCTTACCGCAAAAGATTTCGCAACTGACCAGGAAGTACGCTGGTGCCCCGGATGCGGAGATTATTCTATCCTGGCACAGGTTCAAAAAATAATGCCCACGTTGGGAATTCCCCGGGAAAATATAGTAATTGTAAGCGGCATCGGTTGCAGCAGCCGTTTTCCATATTACATGAATACTTATGGTATGCACAGCATTCATGGCCGTGCAACTGCCGTTGCAAGTGGCCTCAAAGCAGCAAGACCAGAGTTAAGCATTTGGATAGTAAC
>JBDSAP010000042.1:0-5513 GCA_039922055.1 Ferruginibacter sp. | reverse complement strand
CCGGCGCCGCGCTGTCTTTTACGAACTGATCGTTCTTAAACCAGCCGCTCATCCATGCTAACCCAAAACACAAAATCAATGAAGCCGCGACACCTGCTTTAACGATACGTCTCACCATTCTTCTTCGGTGAAACAGCCTCTGGTGCACGTTAGCATGAATTCGTTCAGAGATTTCCTGATCCAGCATTTGCGATGTTTGAAACTCTTCCCACATTTCTTCACTTAAAAAATCATTCACCACTTCAGGATGATCTTTTAAATATGTCCATAGCAGTTCTCTTTCATCGCTGGTACATTCATTCCTGAAAAATTTTTCTATCAATTGGGCACTTACCATTTCCAAAAATGAATGTTGATGTATTTAATAAGATTACGTTTTAAAAGGAACCCACCCTTAACCGGATGATATCTTTTTTTAAAAAAAAGGAATAAGCAACATCGCAAGCCATGTCATCAGGTGCCTTAATTGCTTTAACGCGAGAGTTATGTGGGTTTCGATTGTCTTTATCGAGAGAGAGAGATGGTTTGATATTTCTCTATGTGAGAGGTAATGATTACGGCTTAACTCGAATACTTTTCTTCTTACAGGCGGTAATTTTTGAACAGCTTCCTGAATGGTTTCATTTAATTCCTTTACATCCATATTCGCGAATCCATCTAAATTTTCAGAAGAAGTCAGCAGATTCTGTTTCATTGTTGAATAAACTGCATCCTTCCTTAGAACATCTATAAGTGTAGTCTTGGCAATTCGAAATATCTGTTGTGACAAAGGCAAAGATTCATCCAGGTGATGACGATAGGCCCATAATTTGATAAATGTAAGTTGCGTGGCTTCTTCAGCTATGTAGGAAGATTTTGATTTGGACAAAACCAGGAAATATATCTTTTGATGATACTCGTGAAAGAGTTCATTAAAAGTAAACGTATCATTTTGTTTTAGCGCAGCAATCGCAGTGATGGACATGATTCAATATTAAATCGCAATCTAAATTAAATCATTTAATCACTAAACTATCCTGCTCTGTCCTGCTTGAATCCACTATAGCCATTTTTTTAAATTTAAAATTTAATAATCGCCGCTGAAAATTACTTTACTGGTTAAGGGTAGCCACCTCTTATAAACGTAGATTAGGTATGCCTGTTTTATGTTCATTTTTGCTACAACTTATCTCTGAATGAAAAGAAGAGAATTTATCAGTATAAATGCAGCACTTGCACCGGGATTTTTTTGCGGGAATATAAAAGGATTGGATTTTAAGTTAGCAGAAGATGATTGGCAATCGTTAGGGGCAGCGATAATGTTGCAATAAATCTTAAAGGGAGATATTATTCTAAACCACTTTAAGACCAATGATGACGTAATGCGACATTTTGAACTATTTAAAATTATTTTGAATTGATACAAACAAAACGGTTTTTAACGAACAAAAAAATATCAGTCAAATGATTTTGAATTGTTGCAGATGCTTGTTCATAATAGCACTTCTGATTTTAAATCATACACAGGCGCAGCAAACCCTGTTCCCGATTGTTACTAAAACAATCCATGTGTCCATTGTTTACGACAGCAGTGCCGCGGAACTTGATTCTATTGCAGCTAATTTATTGGCAGATGACATCGAAAGGGTAACTTCTTTTCGGCCAATTGTGGTGACCAGCCTTGCGAAAGCTAAAGGAAATATAATTGTTATTGGCTCCATTCAATCAGCCCTGATAAAAAAATTAGTAGGCACTCAATCTACATTTGTCAAAAAGTTAGATGGCAAATGGGAAAGCTTTGGTCTCACGGTTGTAGACAAACCGCTGGCCACTATTGTAAAAGCATTGGTAATTGCGGGCAGTGATGCGAGAGGTACTGCTTATGGAGTATTTACCCTTTCTGAAAAGATAGGAGTTTCACCCTGGTACTGGTGGGCTGATGTGCCTGCAAAAAAACAAAGCGAGTTGGTCATCACACAAGATGAATTTATTTCCTCGCCCCCGGCCGTAAAATACAGGGGAATTTTTATCAATGATGAAGATTGGGGATTGCAACCCTGGGCTGCAAAAACATTCGAACCGGAAACCGGCGATATTGGTCCAAAGACTTATGCTAAAGTGTTTGAACTTTTACTTCGCTTAAGAGCAAACATGATATGGCCTGCTATGCATCCGAGCACCAAAGCTTTCTTTCATTATCCGGGTAATGTGAAAACAGCAGAAGATTATCAGATCATGATTGGTTCTTCTCATGCCGAACCCATGTTGCGCAATAACGTTGGCGAGTGGGATGTTAAAACGATGGGTCGTTTTAACTACTTCACCAATAAAGAAACAATTTATAAATACTGGGAAGACCGCATTAAAGAAAGCCGCGGTATCAATGCCATTTATACACTTGGCATGCGTGGTGTACATGATGGGCAGATGGAAGGAATAAAGGACCTTAAAGATGCTGTTCCAGTAGTTGAAAAAATCATCCTGGATGAACGGGAGATGCTTGCCAAATACATCAAAAAAAATGTAACAACTATACCACAGGTGCTTACGCCTTACAAAGAAGTGCTGCAAATTTATGACTATGGCTTGAAAGTGCCAGATGATGTGACGCTTGTTTGGCCTGATGACAACTATGGTTATATACACAGGCTCAATAATGAAAAAGAAATTGTACGCAAGGGTGGGGCAGGTATATATTATCACGCTTCTTACTGGGGACGTCCGCACGATTATCTCTGGCTGCCTTCTACCCATCCTTCTTTGGTAAGGGAAGAAATGATGAAGGCCTATGAAACGGGAGCCAGCCGTTTGTGGGTACTGAATGTAGGGGATATCAAGCCCCAGGAATACAATATTCAACAGTTTTTGGATATGGCTTATAATCCGGCTCCGTTCAAAGACAGCAGGTACACCAAACAACATTTACTCAATTGGGTAACCTCATTTTTTGGAAAAGAGAAAGGGCAAAAAATACAGCGCATTTTGTGGGAATATTTTCAGTTGGCATATGAACGGCGGCCCGAGTTTATGGGATGGAGCCGTACAGAACCATCAACGCAAACAAGCTACACAGAATTCAATCATTTTTACTTTGGGGATGAGGCGCAAAAACGAATAGACCGGTACAAAGCTTTGGAAGCAGCCGTAAAAAAAATACGTCAGCAAATCAATGTTAAAGATGCCGATGCATTTTACCAGTTGGTATACTATCCCGTTGTTGGTGCATCATGGATCAACAAAAAGTTTTTATACCGCGATAAATCTTACTTCTACTCCAAACAAAACAGGATGAGTGCATACGATTACGCACAATTATCAAAAGCTGCTTATGACAGCATTGTAAAAGAGACTGAATATTATAATAATGAATTAGCGAATGGCAAATGGAAAAATATCATGTCAATGAAACCCAGAAATCTTGCTGTCTATCAAACACCAGATATCCCTGGATTAACTATTGATAGTACAAGTGATTGGAGCATCGCACCTGAAGGCTTTGTGACAAAAGATTCTTCTTTGTTGCAAAATAATAGTTCATTGTCACTACCTGCTTTTGACAACCTGAATAAACAGAAATATTTTGTAGACCTCTTCTTAAGTAAAAATCAAACACTCACTTGGAATGCTTCTGTTTCCAATAATTGGATACATCTCTCTGAAAACAATGGGTTACTTAGTTCTGAAACGGGCAGCAAACAAACAAGAGTATGGGTAGATGTTGATTGGAGCAAGTTCGGTAAAAACGCGAAAGAAAATGGTAACATCATTTTTACTTCAGGAGGCAAACAAATAATGCTTAACATACAAGCAAATAAAATACATCAACCAGTGCTGCCGGGTTTTAATCGCTTTATTGAAAACAATGGTTTTGTTGCAATCAACGCCACCCATTTTTCAAGACAAACAAACAAACCATCAAATCGATGGGAACTGGTAGATGGATTGGGATATACAGGCAGCTCATTGCAGGCTTTGCCGCTTTCCTTAAAAAGTAAATCCCCAACCGATCCTGATTCTATTAAACGCGGCAATGGCTTTGTGGAATATGATTTTTATACTTTTTCTTCCGCCACTCCATCCGTTAGGGTTTTTACATTGCCTACTCATCCTCTGAATAACAACATGAGTGTACGTTATGGAGTATCCATTGACAATGGCCCCTTAAAAATAATTGATACAAAAACATTTGACAGAGATGAGGAATGGAAGCAAAATGTTTTAAGAAACTATGCAGTAAGGAACGAGAAAATGCAATACATAAATGAAGGCAGGCATACACTTAGAATTTACGCGATTGATCCGGGTGTGGTTTTAGATCGGATCGTTATTGATCTGGGCGGTCTGAAATCAGCTTATGGTGTTATCCCTCAAACCAACCAAACCGGGTCCCGCTCATTTCGTTGAACAAAAAATGATCATTCATGAACGCATTAATTAAAGATGCAGGAACCGTTTTATTGAAAGTTTTACTTTTCTCAACAATGATATTTTAAGTGAAAAAGAACCAGGTAACAATCGGAGGCGAAATGCTCGAATTAAACACCATACAGCCTTGAAGTAAAAGCCATGTGGATAGAAAAGAAATAGATTTTTGAGCTATTAAAAAACTGTATAATGCAATTGCGGAATTATTTTATTGTTAGTGTGTTTCTGGTGATGGTTTCGTTGTGTTTTGGCCAATCTTCTCCTCGTAAACAGATCAGCCTTGATGATGATTGGAAATTTCATTTTGGGCATTCAGCTAACTGCCCAATTAGAAGCAATAATGAATCACAACATTACAAAGTGCAACAGGTAATTTGGAGCACGCTGCAAAAACAATGAAAGCAAGGATGTTGATCATTGTTGCGGGGCAAGACCAAATGATTTTAAGTTAAAATTATATGGTAAAAAAAGTATCAACATTAGACCGAAAAATGGTAGTATGGGTTGGCTCATTCGTCTAATTTTAATTTCTAATTAATAACTAAATATTGATTGCAAACACTAATGGAATTCCATCTCGCTGAAAAGGCTGATCTGCGCATATACGTTCACTTAAGTTTCAACTCAGTGGTCTAAAAAAAGTTATTTCGTAAACAAATAATGTTCCGATGCTGACACTATTGTTTACAATCATCTCGATATTTTCAAACAAAAAATTAAATCAAAAATGAAAGGTACAATCAGCTACACCAGAACAAGAATAGCAAAGGGTTACTTACAAATGCTTGCAATACTGATGTTATTGCCAACTATAACAATCTATGCCCAGTTTCCAAAACTACCGGATGGATGGTCTGATGCTTATGCCTATACAAATGGTATCCGCATGCATTATTACCATGCCAAACCTGCGCCAGGCAAACCTGTAATGGTTATGATGCATGGCTTTACCGATATCGGGCTTAGCTGGACAACGTTGACCTTAAAACTCGAGGACGCTTATGATATTTATATGATTGATGCCCGGGGGCATGGCTTCACCGATCCGCCTACACCTACGGATGCCGGAGATGCAATGGTCAAAGATTTAGTGGGTTTTGTACAGTGGA
>JBDSAP010000041.1:0-4282 GCA_039922055.1 Ferruginibacter sp. | reverse complement strand
TGCCAATCGATTGGAAATCCAGTTTCAAACCATTATAAATATTCAAACAGTCTATGGATGTCTTCGCTATCATTAAATAGATGTGGCGCTATACGCATACTTTCTCCCCGGAAACTGATGTAGATATTATTGCGGGCAAACCGGGCACTGATCTCTTTTATTTTTTCTTCATTAAATTTTAAACCAATCAAATGGCCTGCATGGTTTTCATCAGCTATATTGAAACTGCGTTCATTGGCAAGGCGAGAAATTTGCATGGTGAGATCAGAAATTGTTTCCTGTATATTTTCCACTCCCCAGTTTAGTATTTGTGTCAGTGCAGCTTTAGCCATTTGTATATTAATAAAAGACGGATAACCACCTGCATCAAACCTGCTGGCGCCGGGTTTATAAGCATCGGTGTAATCAACCAGCTTTGTAAAGTCTTCGCTTCCGTTTTTATTGAGCCAGGTATATTCGATTGGTTCACCTGCATCATGGTATTTTTCATCTGCGTATAAGTAAGCCAATCCATACGGGCCTAACAACCATTTATAACCAACAGTTACCAGGAAATCTGGTTTGATTCTGTTTATATCAATCGGCAATGCGCCCAGGGATTGACTTGCGTCAATCACAAACTTTGCTCCTATTTCCTTTGTCTTCGCACCAATCAATTCCAGGTCAACCAATCCGCCATTTGTCCAATGACAATTGGGAATTGTAACGAGACCTGTGCGTTGGTTTATATTTTCAAGCACAGCTTCGGTCCAGCTTTGGCCATTTTGTTTTTTCACTGTTATGATCTTTGCACCTGTTTCTTTCGACAGCTCACGCCATGCATAAACATTGGATGGATACTGCTGATCCAAAACAACTATTTCCTGCGAAGTATCGAGATGAATATTATTTTTCGCGACAGCAATTCCATAGCTGGCTGATGGCACCAGGGCTATACTTTTACTTTCGGCGTTAATGATCTTTGCAAATAATGATTTTAATTCTTCCGCTGGTTCAAACCAGTCTTGGGTACGTATTAACCAGGGAGCATCGCGTTTGCTCATCGCGGCAATTCCTGCTTCATACACGCTCTTAAGATTAGGCGACATGTTTGCGCAGTTCATATAGGTAACGCCTTCATCAATATTAAACAGCGCCTTTTGATTAGAAATTTTCATGATCAATTTTTATTTCGACTCCCTGTTATGAGCAAGTTGAAAAATGGTAAAAAGATGGTCGGCCTCATGCAACAAAAAAAATTCTGTCCAGTCAATTACTCTTAGCATTCCATACTTTGAATGAACGCCTGTTCTTTGCCAATCATTTGTAGGCAGGCTTGTCATAAATTCTGTTATCAAAACTCTATCTGCATTTAAAGCATTTTGCAATTCTAACAAATCTCTACTTTGCCATAATGGAAACTCACCATCTTCTTCAGCCTTATAGGGGTCGAATGAGGGATTATCCATAGTAATGATTAGATGCATGCGCTTAAGAAATACTGTTTGATATCTTGCAAGGTGAGCGATGTTATCTTTAATATTCCACTTACCAGGTGATGGACTTAAGTGCAGATGGAGATCGCTTAAATGCGCAATGATGTTTGGTAATGCCAGGTGCTGTGTGTTGAGGCGGTCAATGATATATTTCATTAATAGTTCGTTATGGTAGCAGATGTTTTAAATACTGGTTAATCATTTCTTCACAAGGTCTCACTGATGTATAACCGGTTTTATCACCCTTTGCTTGAAAATAAATAATAATGCCGGTCCCCGCTAATAATAAAAGTTTTGATAGTCATCCTTACTCTTTGCCGGTGCAAAATCCGCTGGCAAAGCTTCTATCCTCTTTAAAATTTTAATTGCTAATGACATGACTATATTTTCCTGAATGGAAGAGAGTATTTGATAAAATGGATAAAATAGTTCAAATAAGGGGCAAGTTTTTGTAACCAGGATTCAAAACATAAGTTCAAATTTGTGAGAGGGTGAACTGGTATGAATTTATCAGTTCGCAGAAGGTTGCCGGATTAGAGAAGATTTCAGTCCCCATTTAAACGATTGCTATGCAAGCTATTTTTGAAATTGATACTAACCGCCGTACCCCAAAGTATTTGCAAATTGCTCATTCGGTTACCAAGGCGATCAAGCAGGGAAAGATCAAAAGAGGAGATCGAATTCTTTCCATCAATGAGCTTAGCAACGAATTTTTTCTATCAAGAGATACAGTACAAAAAGCTTATGACATCCTGGAAAAAGACAGGATCATTCACGCCGTACCCGGAAAAGGATTTTATATAAATCGCACAGATATTGCCCTCTCGTTTAGAACATTACTCATATTTAATAAACTGAGCTCTTACAAAAAATTGATTTACGAAGGTTTTGTAAAAGCGATGGCAGGCAAGGGCAATGTGGATCTTAAAATCCACCACTCTAATGTAAAAGTGCTGGAGGAGATAATGAATGAAAGCCTTGGGGAATATGACTACTACCTGGTGATGCCTCATTTTTATGATCACCTTGAAGAAGTGAATAAAATTCTCAAACAGGTGCCCAAAGACAAGCTTATCCTGATCGATAAAATGGTGCCTCACACATTTTTACAAAACGCCGCCATTTACCAGGATTTTGAAAACGACATAAGTGAAGCATTGGAGGCGGGCCTTGAATGCCTTCGAAAGTATCACACATTAATTTATATCAACCCGGCCCTGATACTTAAACCCGCCGAAATTGAAAAGGGCTTTCGCAGCTTTTGTAACCAGTATAATTTTTCGTATAAAATTCTTGGCGAGATGAGCCCTGCTCACGATGTAAAGGCGGGAGAAGCCTACCTTGTTATTGAAGACATGGACCTGATGAATCTTATAAAAAGTATTCGACAAAAAGGCCTGGTACTTGGAACGGAGATTGGCATTATTTCCTATAACGAAACGCCGCTGAAAGAAGTATTGCTAAATGGCATTACTACTATTTCTACGGATCATTATCAAATGGGAAAAATGGCTGCCGAGTTGATTCTCCAACAAAAGGTGGCGAGGATCAAAAATCCATTTACGTTTATCAGGCGGGGTTCGCTATAATTATTCCAGGTTCTTATCGCTTAAAAGAATCGTGATGCTTTCAGCTTCCGAAAGTTGATGTACGGCAAACGATATCCATGCCTTACCAAATTGGCTGTAGTCTATTTGATCGTCCGGCAATAAAACTCCATCCATATTTGCATCTGTGCGCTGATTGATAGTAAGCGGCGACACATGAATTTCCTTATCAGTAAATGACCGGATGGTTTGGATGATCTCCCGTTGGCTGTCAAGGTTTTCTATTATAGTACGTGTATCACCCGCATGCGCCGTCGGGGTTAAACTAAAGCTTACAAAATCGCAGGGCAGGTCGCCGGGACGATTACGATTGAGCTCAGCAAAAAATCCATCTGTGCCATAGCCTACTTTTATAAAAGGATAAGCGATTTTAATGACTCCAAAACCTTTACGCATTAAATCTGCCGGTGTAACTTTCTGGCTAATACTTAATAACAAAATTGAAGAAATGTGTTGAGAAACTTGTGATAGCTGTTGTAGGAATTCGTGCAATTGATCGTCATAATCATTTGAAAAAAACACGATCAATTCTAACTTCGTTTTTAGTATTGAGGCCTCTTCGGCCGCCGTCAGCAACAGCGTCCGCCAGGATGTTTCAAAGAGTCTTAACTCTACCCTCCAATGATCAGTCAAATTGGAAAGCTTCAACAATTGCTCGCGGGTTAATTGATTTGTTGGTCTACAGTAGCCAATTTTGGGAAGAGGCGAATTGCCGGTAAGCTTTCTTACCATTTCTCTTTTCCCCGTTTTTTGTTTTGTATTGCCGGTGATGGTTAAAACTACCTGGTGTTGCAATGTTTCTCTGGCTGAAACCCATGCTGGAAATGGCAACTCTAATGGAGTAGAATATGTTTTATAGGAGCTGTCGCTCCAGTTACGCTGATCTTCGGTTTCAAATATTTCACCATGGAACGCAAGGTGCGCCAGCAGACCTTCTGCTACTTCCCATTCCATCTGATGGATATTTTTAAAAGGTTGATGAGGTGATATTAATTTCGGAAATATGCTTTCATATACATCGTCTGTGGGCTTCGTAATTTTCACCCGCTTTCCTTTACATGCTAAAGGATGAAGTACGCACAAGCCGATTCGATTTTTTTTAAAACCACTCAATGCCGTTCCTTTCATTGAAAAAGAAATGCTGTTGTTACGATTAATATTGATTGTAAATTCTCCCTTGTATCGAATCTCATTCGTTAT
>JBDSAP010000040.1:0-38642 GCA_039922055.1 Ferruginibacter sp. | reverse complement strand
GTAAATCTTATATTAAATGGAATGGTAAAAAGATCAGGAAGTGGAATGGGGTAAATAAGGTAAACTAAACGGCCTCACCCCAACCCCTCTCCCATAGAGAGGGGCTTAGAGAATTTGAATTATGAATGTCTCATGCTTTTGGTAGCCAGTGGATTGATGGCTTTATATCGGGTTGATTGTCGGCATCGGTGGACCTCACCCCTAACCCCTCTCCGATAAAGATGGGCTTTGATCCCCGCTAAATTATAAAATAAAAAAAGGGCCTCAATTATGATGGCCCTTTGATGATTAAATGATCTGAAAATTAAACTTGCAAATGCTGAGATACCTTCTACAACGGTCGATACTATTTGTCAAAAGAAAATATCCGCCAATCAAACGCTCTTGCCTTGTTCCCCCTTCAGGGGGTTAGGGGGCTCTTGCCTTGTTCCCCCTTCGGGGGCTAGGGGGCCAGGGGGCGCTGCCTTTCTACCAACACATTCTCCATCACCAGCAAATCCATATCGGTACGCAGGTAACAGTTGAGGGCCTCCACAGGAAGATTTACGATCGGTTCATTTTCGTTGAAAGATGTGTTGAGTAATATTGGGATGCCCGTTCTTTTACGGAACGTTTCAATAAGCGCATAATATCGTGGGGAAATATGCTTATCCACTGTTTGCAATCGGCCGCTGCCATCTACATGGGTAACTGCCGGCACTTCTTTTTGCTTCTCTTTCCTGATGGGATAAACCCTTTCCATAAAAGGAACTTCGGCAGACAACTCAAAATATTCGTCTGCATATTCTTTTAAAATAGAGGGAGCAAAGGGACGAAAGCTTTCCCTTCTTTTTATTTTAAGGTTCAATATTTCCTTGGCATCATTGCGCCTTGGATCAGCGATGATTGAACGGCCTCCCAGCGCCCTCGGACCAAATTCCGCACGACCATTGAACCACCCGACCACTCCCCCATTTATGAGGCAATCGGTGATCTTTTCAAAAAGGAGTTCATCTTCATACTGCTGAAAAATGATTCCTTTTGCTGTAAGCATTTCAACAATGGTTTCATTGGAAAAATGGCTGCCTGTATAAGCCGTCATAATCGGCGGCTGGCGTTGCTGTTTTAATTCCTGGTGCTGTACATAAAGCGCTGCGCCCATTGCAATACCTGCATCATGCCCTGCAGAAGGAATATATACTTCGGTAAAGCCGGTGTTGCTGGTGATCTTACCATTGGCAACACTATTTTGTGCCACACCACCGGCAAGGCATACCTTCAGTAAACCAGTTCTCTTTTGAAGATGTCTTAAAATATGAAAGATCACTTCTTCCGACATGCGTTGTACCGATGCTGCCAGGTCTTTGTGATATTGGGTAAGCGGTTCATCTTTTTTTCTTGCTTCGCCAAATTCTTTTATCATTAATGGAGTGTACAAGTTTGCAACGATGGGCAGGTTATCGTCTCCGTAAGAAATAACACCCTGGGTACCGCTGACAAAATAATCCAGGTTGAGTTTGAAGAAACCATCCGGCGTAAGCTCCACAACTTTCTTCAATTGATCAACATATAAAGGTTGCCCATAAGGCGCCATGCCCATTACTTTATATTCGTCGCCATAATGCGGAAAGCCTAATAGCTGTGTGAAAGCTGTATAAAAAATACCAACAGAATGAGGGAAGTCAACCGAATCGAGCACTTCAAATTTGTTGCCCTCGCCTACGGCTGTCATGGTGGTTGAAAAATCGCCGGAACCATCAATAGACAGGCAGGCAGCTTTTTCAAAAGGAGACGCAAAGAATGCAGAAGCAATATGACTACGATGATGTTCTACCTGCCGGATCTTGCCTGCAAAAGCGGATGCCGGCAAACCAGACATAGCTGCTAATTCATTTTCGACAGACGCAGCTTTTTTGCTGTTTAGAAAACGATCTTTCACCACGCTAAAATTGCCTGAAAGATTTTTCAGCAGGTAAATGATCTTCTTTAAAAACTTTGCTTTAGAATCGCGGCCAATAGCAAAAAAATCCACCTCCTCATAAGTGATACCTGCTTCCGTTAAACAAAACTCAATCGCCAGTTTTGGAAAGCCAGCCCAATGCTTCACCCTGGTAAAACGCTCTTCTTCAATTGCCGCTATCAGTTTACCATCTACGAAAATCGCAGCCGATGAATCTGCGTGATATGCGTTAATACCGATAATAATCATTCTTTCGATGTGTGATTTCTGATTTATGTCTGATGTATGATGTCGGATGTCGGATGTCGGATGTTAGATGCAAAAGATGCCCCGGCTTACTGACGGCGGGGCTCTCTTTACCATTCCTTTGGGCTTTCTGCAACCAGATATTTTCTCTTTATTTACTTGGAACCAATTGCTTCTTTTCTGAACGTTGAAATAACCAGATCATTAAAAAGATACAGGCATACAATATCACATTATAACTAGTATGGTGTTCCCAATCATAGGGTAATTTCCAGTTCTTATTTATAGAAATAAGCATCAGGGATAGCCTGCCCACATTTATTAACCATATCAATAAACAGCCGCTACATATCCATATCAATTTTTTACGTACACTTCCTTTATTAGCATAAATAAAAGCGATCCAGAAACTTAATATTCCATAGCCATAACAATCGTATGCAAGATGTATTCCCCTGCCCCCCGGCATAGCAATATGATATGCATCCCGCAGGTAAGAGTTATACCCGAAAACTCCAACCAATAACCGGGTACCATGAAGTAATGAGCCCCGTAATAAAGACGGATAATCCAGATACTTATCAATAAAAGCGCTATAGTACCCGATAGGAACAGTAAAGCCAATTACAGCTTTTGTTCCAAAATATAAAATGCAGAAAGCACCGAGGAATTTAAGAAGATAGATTTTTATGTTTGATGTAGGATGTATAATGTGTGATTTATTATGTCTGATGTAGGATGTAGGATGTCTGATTTGTATAACTCATGAAGCATAATTAATACCTGAATTTGTGGTGCCGGATCTGTGATGGGTGATCTGATTATAATTTATACCTTTAAATTTCATAATTCATTCCGCCTGATGTGGGATAAGAAATAGCAGTTGGCCATTGACAATTGATGCTGCATTGTCACATTTTCACATTTTTGAATTTTCACATTAGCACATTAGCACATTATCCTCCCACTCCAAACATCTCGTCGTATTGCACTTTTATCTTATTGGTATCGATCTGTTTAATTGCATAATTATTTGCCCCAATGTTCCAGTCGCTAAATTCGTCCTGCGCCATGGCTGCAAAGAAATCAATTGCTGCTGTGATCTCGGGCACGCTTTGTACGGATACATTTTGTCCTGCTTTATGATCGCTCAAATTATTAAAGGGTGTATGATGACTTGTTATTACAGGCTTACCTGCTGAAAGCGCTTCATAAATAGCGTGGCCGAAATTTTCACTCTTGCTTGGTAAAATGAAGATTTCATAGTTTGTTAGTACTTGTTCAATCTTTGTTGGAATAATATCTCCTTTGTAAGTAACCCTGATGTTGGCCGGAAGCTCTTTTATTTTTTCGAGGCATTGTTGCCAATAAGCTTCATCTTTTACCGGCCCGTAGATATCATAGACGATCCGGCTGCTGCATTGTTGCAAAGCATCTAATACAATGGAGATATTTTTCATTGAACTGATCAAAGCGATGGAAACCATTTGCAGTGAACCGGCGCTTTTGTGTGTGGCGGGCTGCAATGTAAAAACGTGTGGAAAATTGCCTGCAACAAAAACCTTTGCCTTTTTCCCAAAGACTTGCTGTATAAACCCTTTCTCCTGCATGTCGGTTGCATGAAAGAAATACCGATGTGTAATACCGGCCATCTTCCAGAATGCCAGGTAAATTTTTTTCTTAAGTGATTTTTGTGATAGTGCACCCGGATGCAACATACCCCTTGCCGAAATGATCTTTACTGGTACTTTATAAAGCGCCAGATGCACCTGTTTAAAATACCAGGAAAAAACCCCAACAATAAAAAGAATATCGGCCCCGCAATTATTGATCTCCCGCTTCATTGCCTCTAGCGACCGCCTGTTAGTAGAGGCGTACCAAACCATTGTATTACCGTTGTACCGATTCCAGGCATCAAATTGTACGCCCTCATTAACCGTCCCATCCAGGTCTGCTGCGGAAGTAAATATCCTGAACTCAACATCCTTGTGATCGTATTGAGCTACCAGGTTCGCCACGGATTGAACCGGACCACCAGCTTTATAGGCGGGATGAAACCAGTCTATGCAGATGAAGATTGTTTTAATATAAATATTTACTTTAGGAATCACACTTTTCATAAATGTAGAAATCGCAATATACCCCTTTGGGATTGCTGGCAATATGCTTAAACAGGCGCCAGTTTTTTTTAGTCATTTTAATCCAATGAGAAAATTTACGATGTCTTACATGTTCCTTTTGCGGCTCATCTATATCCCATGCATAGATAATTACATATTTTTCCGACGCGTCAAATATATGTTGCATGTATAATTGGTATACCTCATCCTCGAGTAGATGATAAATTACATCTATGGATAAAACCAGTTGAGCTTTACGCTTTAAGGAAGAATTATTGAAAACAAAAGGTTCATAAAAGAGAAAGCTTTTACTATCGTCAAATTTAAAAGCCTTCTCACATTTCTGAATACAGAAGGAAGCTACATCTAATCCTATGTAAGATTCAAATTCATAACATTTTAATTGATTGCCATCACCACAACCAAATTCAATTACACTTTCTATTACATGTTCCTTAACAAATCCATTTAAAATAGCAGCCTTATAAGTGGCTGCGTTACCATAAGAGCCAGGGCCGGAGCTACCATTTCTTTGATAACGTTGTTCCCAATATTGGGATGCGCTCGAGTATTTTAAGGAAAATTTTTTATTTAGCAAAAACAACCCAGCCCTGGTATTTGATAAAACCTTATAAATTTTAAGTAAACTCTTCTTAATCATTCGTAGCCGGTATTACAGGCAAGAATCTATCCCGCAATGGTTTTAAGATCACGCGTTTCCCGCTTACGCCGGAACCGGTATTCCCAAAATTTTACCATCGCAAATACAAGGAAGCAGGATTTCACCAAATGCCCCAGCGATGTTTGGAGCTCGCAATCGGGCCGCATAGGATAATAAAATACGAGGGGTGTAAATAATAATAATATCGGGTAAGTTTTACTATACTTATAAAATCCATTAAGTGTTATACTAAATAGGAGCCCAAGAAAGAACATAAAAAGGCAGCCACCGGCAATGCCAAAATTAATATACCCGTCACCCATAGCACCCAACCCCATTGAGGTGCCCCTTTTGATCTGCATACCCGAATATTTCATGAAAATGGTGCGGTCGCCGGCATTTAGTTTATTAGGCGCCAGGATCCTGGGTAAAAAAGCCGCTTCCAATATCTGGTAGAGCTCTTCTCCCTTTGAAAAAGGTACCCTGGCAGGCACGTTGGTCATTATATTAGTAACAATGAATCCTTGATTAATACGAACATTACTTTGAGCAAGGCTTTCAAAATTAAAGATGCCTTCTTTCTCCTGCTTTTTATTATAAACCTTCTCAAAAGATTCCAGGCCAGAATCCCCTGATCCCCAGGCAGCTTGCCGGTAGTCACCTTTCAGCTGCTGTATGATTATGGCCATCAAAATAAATGCAACCGAAACCGCAGCCTTTACTGTGATATTAGGCTTGTGTTTAATTGCAAATACCGCACCCACCATGATTATCCAGGTTAACAGGTCATGAAACATAGCCTCCCCTAATGATGAAACAACAATGGAACCAAATACCAGTAATAAGGCACTTGTTTTTAATTGCTTACTACTGAGCATTAACATAAAAGCGCCAATAAATTTGAAGCTGCCCAATAAATAGAATACAAACCCAACTTCTGACGGTAAATAATCAGCAACGAGACTTGAAACAAAACCTATTCCGATAAACCAATAGGAAAGATCACCGGATGTGTCTACAAATGAACCAATCGATTTTAGGTCTAGCACCTCACCTTTCAACTTCCCGGCAGTAATATGTAATCCTGTAATAAAACACAGAACCGCAGGCAATGCATAAGTAAAATACTCATACTCAGGTATTTTCATTTTATAGGAATAGGACTGGTAAACATCAAGCCCATTATAAGCGAAAGTGGGGCCTAACAGCATTTGAAGGCACATAAAAGCTCCCAATATGTACCGGATAGGAAGGACATAACCAATGGAAAAAAATAGTATTAAAAACTGGTGCAAGGTAATGCACAGGGCAAAATAACTAAACCAGCTTAAATCTACCCAAAGCCCACGGATAATAAATATAAGCAGCAGGTATACAAACCAATTAAAATTACCTTTAAATAACGATGTCATATTTCTAAAAAATGAAACTCATTGCATGCTTTAATATAGGAACATTTAAAGCCTCCAAAGACTTGACTATTGCGGGCAATTTAATTTATTAATCTTAAAAATAACGACGTCTACAGTACCTATCTTCCGCCTGCTTCTTCTTCACAGAATGATTTAACAAGTAATGACAACGCCACTTCGCAAAAAAAAGAGGGATTATTCAATCTGTGTCCTTCTTTACTAACCGCTTTTTTCCAATTAAAATCATCCAAATCAAGAAAGTCCAGGGGCAATACTACCGGGAACTCATTAACAGTATTGTAGGGACGAATTCCTTTCATTTGCACGGGATACCAAACATCTAATCCACAGGCCAGGTATTCAAATAATTTATTGGGTGCGTTGTAAATATAATTTGGAATATGGCCGGTATATAAAATCACGCCCACATTATATTGCTGTAGTATTTGGGGCAGATCTGCATAGTTCAAACCGTCTTTTAATTTGATAGATCCAGGGGATAATGATTGCAAAAATAACTTTGCGTCCTCCGAGATGTTATAGGAATAAATATGCCACTCAACCATTCCTTTTTGTGCTATTACCCATTTAGCGAATTCACGGGTATACATGGTGTCCATACTAAGGGACCCTATATAAACTATTTTTAACGGAGTATTAAAATCCGTCGCCATTTTAAACCATGCTTTGGGAGGATAATTAGGTAGAATCTGTGGATTTTCAATCCTGGCCGGATAAATATCTTTCTCAAATAATTGCATGCGAAATTCATTGGTATGGGAAACCCATTTAGCCTGTGGGTATAACCATTTTTCCAAATGATGAAATCGCCTGGTCAACATCATTCCATTTTCATAGGCTTCCGGAGTAGTGTATTCATGATAATGGATGAGAACTTCTACTTTATTATTAAAAAAACGCCGGTATAACCAGGCTGGAAAAGCAGACAATGTTTCGTAATACAATATACGTTTTGGAGCCAGCCGGCATAAATACAAAAAGCTTCCTCCATAAAATAATAAATAACTCCACGCCCGGTGCCATCTATTGATGGTAGGTCCGGATTTACCTATCCGGATGATCCTGATATTTGAGTTGGAAATTGTAAACCTATCCAACTCATTATAAATACCTGTGGTAGTGAAAACGTAGACCGTATGGTTACATTGCGCCTGCGCCAGTGCCTGTATAAAATTCTGCACCGGAGGATACAGTTCCAGTGGACTGAAATGTAAAATAGCGACCTTACCCAAGGATGGTTTTGATTTGCTGTAATGCCTGGTAAGCACGATCCTTATAACGATAGCCTGATTGTAAAGAGCGTGCTCTTGCATTATTCCGAATCATTTCGGCCTGCTCATTTGAAAGCAATAATATTTTATTAATCTGTGCTACACAATCTGCTACCTCTTCAAACAAAAAAATTTCTTTTTCTTTTTTAAAATAATTTTGATGATCATCGGTTTTAGGTGCCAACTGAATACCTCCAACACCTGGTAGTTCAAAGGTTCGCATATTGTGTGTATCAGGATTATGCGGACGCATTAAATTCAATTGCACCCTGTACTTTCGTAAAGTAAGCCAGAAATCATCACCATACACGGGGTTGTAAATTGTAATATTCGGATGCTTTACAAATTTACCCCAGTCATTTCCATACACATCTAATACTATCCCGTTTTGAGCCAACTGCTCCAAAAACGATCCCCTGAATTCATCAGGATTACCAAGGAAACAAGCCTTAATGATCTCCTGCTGTTGCCTGCAATTTTCAAATAATGTCTCACCAATGTCGAAACCAAAGGGAAGTATTGCTGTTGGTATTTTATATACTGCTTCCATTTCTTTTTTAACCTGCGCATTATAAGTAAGATGCAGGTTAAAGAGCGGGATAGATTTAGTAACATTTGCATTACCACTGCCTTTGCCTGAAAAAATAAACGGGTTATCGCCGTTGTAATTTACCAGCTTAATATGCCGGTCTTTGGCCCATTGCAACGTTCGTGGAAAAATTTCCATTCCCTTAAAGATCCAGATAATATCGGGGTTGAATTTTTCCACCTGTTCTTTAAATTGCTTATTGATCTTTTTAAAGACGCCCGATAAACCAAGTTTAAAAATTAGTTTATTAATTATATTCTTTTGATAGTAATCGTAAAAGATAGATTGAGCGGAAAAATGGCTCACCTCTACTTCCAGTTCCCGTAGGTATTTGGCGTAAAAGTTTTCTATGGCGTACACTTTATCAGATCCTACTATAAATAATTTCATGAATTTTCTTTGATCTTTTGTCCACTTCTGAATACCTTTTCTTAGGTGATATTCCTGATACTATTCATCAGCAACATATTGTCAGTATTGAATGCTCCCTGGTACAATGTATCACAAAGTTGCGGTGGCCTGATCACCGTGTTTACATGCGTGGGATGCATGATCACGATAGCATCTGATAAAAAAGCAGCCCAATAACTAAATGTACTCCCTGCAGAAGTAATGATGAGCTTACTTTTACTTAGCAGCAAGAGGTCCACCATATCACTCTTTCCTTCTATCAATGTAATGTTGCTCAATTGAAAGAGCTGATCAAGCTCACGCCTGGAACCATCGGTGAACACACTAACCGGCAAATCGGACCCATGAATTTCCCGGATAGATTTAACCAGGTTAATAAAATAATTTTCGGGTGTCCTTACAGCTCCGGCGCTGCCAAATGTTTCTCCGTCCCGCAGATTTCTAAAATCTCCCATCCTGATATGAATGCCAATGCAAGGAGGCGGCAACTCTAAAACCTTTTTGCGAATAGGGGAAAGCAGCACTTGCCATAATAATTTAATCACTAATGTCCGTTGCTCTTTTAGTCCATCAAAATAGTGATCCCAGTGAGGCATTTCATAAAAAATATAGGCATGATTTAGATCTCCTTTATTTCCAAGTTGTTCTATGGGTGGTTCAATTATTTGGTCGTGCTTTTTATATTTTGATAGCCTCCATTTTTCAAATCCAGCCGCAAGGATATTTTTTTGAAATATAAAAGTCCCATTATACTTTCTTTTGGATTTTTCCCTTCTTAGATAAGGGCCAATGAAAAAGCGGTTATATCCTGTAACGACTATGGGGAGCTTATTAAGGTCAGCAAATGTATAAGCCTTCAGCAAAGGAAACAATTGGTTGCCTAAACCGGCCTTTGGTAATTTACATATAACTATGCTCATTTATCCGGCCTTTGATGCGCTCCCCCTTTATTTAAATTGCCTATTAATTTCTCCAGTACAATATGGTGTGCATTGGCCTGAAAATTCACTGCTATTTTATGAGAGTTTTCTCCAAAATAATTTCTTTGTCCGTGGTCGTTGATAAGAACACTTATTCTTTCAGCTAATTGCTTTATGTTACCAAATTCAAATGTATATCCATTCTTTCCTGGCTGCACATCATCCTCGTCGCCATAACTTCCGCAACGATCGCTCAATATTACCGGGCAACCCATATAGATCGCTTCGCTTACCGCTATTGAATGCGGCTCAACCGAGGCCGGATGTACATATAGATCTGAGGCTGCATAGTATCCAGGTAATTCTCCAATATCTACAAAACCGGGGAAATAAACCTTGCTGATTTTTAGATGCTTTGCCTTTTGCTCCCACATTGTTTTCATTTGCCCCGAACCTAAAATAAGGGCGTTTAAATAAATACTCTTTGTTTCCAATAGTTGTATTGCATCAATTAAATGATCCTGGTTTTTCCAGGCCGATAATTTACCCACTACTGAAACCACTATCTCCTTTTCTCCGATACCATATTGATTTCTTATTTTATTTCGTAGCAATTTTTTTTCAGCATAAGCCGCTCTGTATTGATTTATATCAATAGGAAAATGCATGCGTACAATTTTTTCATTGCTCACTCTATACTTTTTATAAAAAGCTTCATTGGCATTTCCTACAGATAAAAAGTAACTGATCTTTGAAAAATATCGCCGTAGGAAAATAGATTTGATAAACTCTTTCAAACTATTCCGTTGTTGCCGTAATTCGCTATCTGAAATATAAGCGATAGGAACTTTATTTTTTGTTGCCCATTTATAGGCTCTCCGTTGCAACCTTTGAAAATAGCCATAGACAATAACAAGATCGGGCTGAAACGCCGCCAGTTCCATTTCCAGCGTAGCGGCATCGAGCTGTTTATCTGCCTGGATCACTGCATCGCCATTTAAAAATATATGGTTGAATTTATCAAGGTGCAGGTTGCTCCAGGAAATCTCCTGTTTAAAATTAATATCTACATACTTTTTGTACCCCAGAGCTGATCCAAAAAAAACCTTTACAGAACAATTTTTGTTTTGTGCAAAGCTTACATATTGGGGACAAAAATGCTGTATTGGATGAGATACGACGATAGCTATTTTTGGCCCGGTGTTCATTTCTAATTCTTACTGATGCTCAAGAATAGAATTATATAATTCATAATATTGGCTTGCCACTTCCGCAAATGCTTTGGTTGCAGGAACCGCCTTCTTTGCTTCATTTATCAAGCCAGGCTGGTCTATCAGGCGAGTTAATTTATTTTGCAGATCCGCACTGCTCTTAAATTTAAAAAGCCAGCCATTTATTCCATCTTTTATTTGCTCCGCATTACCATAAACATCGGATGCCAATACGGGGATGCCGGCAGCAAATGCTTCCTGGATAACCAATGGGCTCATTTCCGAAAAAGTAGAAGGAAGGCATAAAAGATCATACCCGGCTAACAGATCGATTACCTTATGTGAATCAATGCTACCAATCCATTTGACGTTGTGCATAGTTGCTGCTATCTGTTTGCAGTTGAGCGCATATTCATCTTCTCTATCAGCGCCGTAAATATCTAAACTTATTTTGCTGGGGGACAATTGCTGTAATGCTTTTAAAATGAGATGAACGCCTTTTAAGTAACTTATTCTGCCAATAAATACAAGCTTCAATGGCGGGGCCGAAGATGTGGCTGATAAAGTCGCTATGCTACGTCCCGGTAAACCCTGGCTTATATACAATAGTTTTCGAGGTTGAATGTCATTAATTTCGAGAATTCTTTTATACCATTGGGTAAGTACAACAATTTTATTCACCATCTTTTCGAGCCTTAAGAGTTCCTCTTTTTTAGTGGCAATTATAAAAGGAAATCCCAGTGCGGTTCCTAAAGAGGTATTCCAGTTGGTTGAATTTATTCCGCCTGAAAACATCAGCCGTGCACCCACCGATAATATGGCCCTTTTTACACCAGTAATGTCCCTCGCATGATAAGAACACGCAGTACATTTCAGTAGCTTTATTTCACCATCACAAAGATCCTCATCCTTGTACTTCAGGTTACCTGTATTGCAACTATAATTAGCCACGTGGCAGGTAAGCACAATTTTTATTTTTAGCGACCAGGCAGCTTCTACATGAAAAATACTTATGCCTTTGCCCGGGGCCAGTTCCTGGAAATGTACAATATCGGGGTTTTCATTTTTTAAAATATTTATAAATGTAGCTACTCCTCCAGGTTTGGTTTTACCCAAAATCATATTTCTATCTTCTATACTATTCTCCGCATACCTTATTACCCTTATGTCTTCATAATAATATTCATCGGTAACATTCACGCCCAAATTTGGAATTAATACAACCACTTCTGCACCCATTACCTTTAACGCTTTCGCAAGATTTAATGTATATACTTCAGTGCCGGCTATGACTGCTGGTAAAAAATGGTTTAAACAAAGGACGACTTTCATTGATCTTCAAGAACACTTAGGTTACGACTAACTGCCAGGCGTTATGACAAGATTTTGATGATTAATAACTGTTGAGTTTGAGCTGATAGATTTGTAAATAACACAACCTGCGCCGATCACTACATTATCACCAATCTCAACTCCTTTTAAGATCACCACATTCGAACCGATCCAGCAATTATTACCAATTGAGATATTGCCTATTTCATAGCCCTGTCCGGCTATCAATTTTTCGGTGTCTTTATATTTATGATTGTGATCATAAATGGTAACGTTTTCGCCGAACTGACAATCATCCCCAATCACAATTTCTCCGAGGCAGCTTATAGAGCAGTTATTATTAAAAAAACAGTTTTTACCAATTACCAGGTGACCGTTATTTCCCATCCTGATATGAAAATTATCACGAACCCTCACTCCATTACTAATGCTTATTTCAGTTGCAGTAAGATCTGAATTTATTGAAAACGATTTCCCTATTAAGATAGAAGGGCTTAAAAAAAAACGATGCTTTGATAAATGCATATAATAGCTTAACCTAAGCCGGGTAGCTAATTGATGCTGGCCAGCTTTGATCCTTCTCGCTATTTTAAAAAGTATGTAGAGCAGCCTATTCATTTACCTTGTCCCAAATTTTAATTTTAATTTCTTAAAGAATGAAAAAGGAACACCAACCGTTTTTGCTACAAAATACCCTAAGGTTTTTACTGAAGGATTTAATAGGAAATTAATCTTTAACCAATGTTTAGCCGAAGGGTAATTAAATTCATATAGATATGCAGTAGAAAAATAAATATCCTTCCGGATCTTTTTCCTGATCGCGGCATCGCTCCTCTTATAGTACCGGTATTTTATATTCAGCACACTGTCTACACTCTTTGGATTGGTCAATGAACTATTGGACATCGAAGATTCATGTACCCTATAAGCGGCTGTAATGCCGGGCATATAAACCGTGTTGTATTGCTCAGAAAGTTTTAACCACAAATAATAATCCTGCACCTGAAGGTTTTCGTCAAACCCTCCGGCCTGTTTTGCATATTGAGTATTTATCAAAACAGATGGTAGCGGTATAAAATTAAAGTCGAAAAGTTGGGCGTAGATATTGCCGCCAGGCATTTTAGTCTTGTCGTACCCGATCCGGCCCAGATAATCCGGATGAATGATCGCACCTTCTTTATCTATTACGGAAATGTTAGAATAAATAAATGCCACATTATTTTCGTGCTCAAGTAAGTCTACCTGCATTGCAATTTTTTCCGGCAACAACATATCGTCTGCATCCAATATCTGAAAATATTTACCCTGGCATTTGTCAAGCACCAGGTTGCAAACTTTGGTTAAACCTAAATTCTGTCTATTTTTTATAAAATGTATCTGCATCTCACCATTGTAAGCACTGATCCAATTTTCAATGACAGCTATTGAATTATCAGTGGAGAGATCATCGATTATTATTAGCTCAATATTCTTATACGTTTGAGTAACTACACTATTTAACGCAATAAGAATATAGTTTGCATAGTTGTAATTAGGAATACCAATTGATACCAACGGCGAATCATCCATACTGAAATACCTTGTAGATAATTTTCGAGAATTTATGGTTTCGGTGAGAATTAAAAAATTTCATATAAATGTGAATGTCACAAGCTGTGCTTCCCGGGCCTTTACATCTTCAAGCTTCTTCCAATCAATGCGCTTGCCGGCTAAAAATTTTTGTAATAATTCATCAACGGTAAAGGTTCCCGTGAATACATTTTTAAATTCGTTTTGAACCAGGTTACAAGGCACATTTACATACTTTACATCCTGGTAACAAATGCCGTTTCTTTCAATGAATATCCTCGTGTAATGCTGCATTTCTGCCTCAAATGAATTAGGACTTTTAAATGATATCTGCCTGGCAATTATTTTTATCTCTTCTCTTAAAAATATAGTAGCATCAACTGACAGCGGATAGATCCAATCGGGAGAGTCTGTCATTTTTTTCCATGTCCAGCTATTATATTTTTTACCCGTTATTTCAATTTGCATAAAATCTGGCACCGTTTGCTTTTTATTATGACTGTAACAAAAATCCATATCGATACCCAAGCGCAATGAAAAGATATTTTTTAGGGGGTTAAAATTAAGGCAATCAGACATATCGAAATGTCTTAAAAAAAGACCATCATCCGTCATAAAAAATAACCTGTCGGCTTTTGTATTATTAATGATCTCTTTTAGCTGATTTGAAAAATCAGTTTCCGTAACAAAGCTTATTGGAAATGTTTGAAACTCCTTTTGTAATATTTCGTAGGCACGTTTATGCTGTTCGTTACTGTAGGTAAAAAGTATTGTAAGGGGAACATAATTTTTTGTATAATAAAAATAAGAAGACAATAAAGCATGCAACTGCATCGCCCTGTCTTTTGAAAATACAATACCTGAAATATCCCGGTTTAAATCTGAACTACTTTTACCGTAAAAATCCTGGTAAAAATGTAATAGACGTTGTATAGTATTTTCATACGAAGCCCTATCACTATTTAAGGATCTGGTTCGGTTTAATTGAACGTTAAAGGGTTTTAGAAGTTTATTTATATAACTCATAACTACAGGTAACTGCGAAACTGTTGTAATATTCTTTACGGCAAGTAAAGGGCTGTATTTTAATACAACAACTCTTTCAATTTCCAATTGTCCCAAACAAATTCATAATGATACGTGAGTTCGTGTGTTCGGGATAACTTTTCAGAAATATTATTCATTCTTTCAATCGCATTTTCAATGACAAAATCATGAAATTGAACCTGGATATTAGTTATCTTTTCAATATTCCCGGCTTCTATAATACTTTCAAGCAGGTCATACTCTGCCCCCTCGATGTTTATTTTCGCGAGTTCAATCCGGGTGATATTATGTTTCTCAATGAAATCATTGAACGACCTGATCTCAACTTCAATATAATCGCTGGCTCCCTTTTTGAATAATGATGAGCCGTTATCTTCTAAACTCATTTTGGCCATATAACTTCCATCGCCTAATCCAAAATTAAAACCCTGTACCTTAGGATTATTCACAAACCGGTTTACAATTTCATTATAGAATTCTGTCACCGGTTCGAAAATATATATGGTGGAATTGTATTTACAATAGATGTCCCTGGCAAATTCCCCTTTGTATCCACCGATATCAAATACAATAGAATTCTCGTCAAGCGCATAATCGAGTCTAAGTGTTTCATCACCTTTATTTTTGAACCATTTTACAACACGAGCCGCTTGTATTGCTTCGTTAGAATTTTTTGACTTATCCCAAATACGTTTTTGAAATTTTTCAATAAGAAATATTAATTTCAAAAGAACCCTTTTAATAAACGATAGCAAATCCTTATTTTTTACTTTGTTCCTGAAAAATGTGCGGTTTTGTCACACCTGAATAGTATAGCGGATTATGTCACAATTTACTTCCACTTTATATTTTGCATTCCTTCTTCTGATGAAATCGGTCAGTTGTTCTATGGTAGGGTAATCCCCTATTCCGATAAAATGGCTGGCATCATCAATCAATAAAATATGATCATAATTACTATTGCTAAAGATGGCATCCAATTCTTCAAATATTGGGCAATCCTTATTTCCTTTTGCAGTTGCCCCTTCAGAATAGTGACCATCCAACCAAAATATTGCAGGTCCTGTAACTTTCTTTAATAGTTCGGGCAGCACCTTTCCGCTGTCACCTTGCACAATGGTAACATTTTTGTCATTGAGAAATCGTTGTTTGGCATTCTTAAACAATTCAACACCCAATTCAATTGATATAATTGTTTCGAAGCGCTTCTTTTGGGCTTCAACCATATACCCCATAAACGTCCCTGTTTCCACGAGAGTTGATATCGAATACTTTTTTTGATAGTAAGCAATTGCAAGCTGTTTCACTACATGCGGAACAGGAATAGAACAGCCATCGGCATGCCATGCCTCCAATTGCGTTTTTACCCACTGCCTTTTTCTTCTTTCTAATATGAAATGCGGTATAAGCGGTCTTAGTATCTTCTTTATCATCATTCTTAATTCTGGCAACTTTACTATATCGTTTGCATCGGTAATTTATTGAAATATTCCGGCCCATATTTCTTTGATACCTACTCCCGCTGTTTTGTACGCACTTATGACTTTCCCAAAGTGGCCAGTGTTTTTTAAATGCACGAGCGAATTAATTAAGAATTGCCGCTTGTTATTAAGTAACAATTTTCTTTTTTCCTTCTGAGTGAGTGGCAACTCCGGCAACAGCATTACACTTTCAAAATACAGGTAATTATTATAGAGATAAGAGTCCTTCCTGGACAATTCCTGGTTACCATGAATTCTATAGTTAAAATAAATATAGGGCAACAAAAGCACATCCGCATTGCAGGCTGCTTTTATGTTATAATACGAGTCTCCAGCCGGACCATACACTGTAGGAAATCCTCCTATTTGTTTGAAGTAAGTTGTTTTGATAACTGTACCGCCAGGCCCTACATGTAAGTGATTACTCTTAAAAAAGTGCTTCCGAACACATTCGGCCGACGACATGCAGGTTGGCTTATCGATATCAGCTTGCCCATATACAGTGGAAAATTTAGCTGTGGGATGCTCACTAAATTGCCGTACTACGTATTCAATAGCATCGGGCTGAATTGTGTCATCCGAATCGACAAACATAATAAGATAACCAATTGCATAATCAGCGGCCTTATTTCTATTTGGAAATTGATCAAGATTTTTTTCGTTCACATATACTTTTATCCTGGTGTCTATAGCTGCAAAAGCAAGAGCAATTTCTACTGTTCCGTCTTTAGAACAATCGTCTACAATTATTAACTCGAAATTTGTGTAACTCGAAGCTAAAACGCTTTCTATTGCTTCCGCGATATATGTCTCCCGGTTGTACGCAGTCATTAAAACACTTACCATTGGTTGATCAGTCATTGTTAACAATTATAACATTGCATGATACCGGGATTTTGTGCCTGGTCCCAAAACAAGCTCTTGCAACTCAATAATATTCCGGTTTGCCTATCCTATTCAAAAAGTTGATAATCCTTAGATTCTGCTGGTATAATATTCTCGTGATTCTCTTGCTTGTTAATAATTTATCCTGTAGCCGGTTCAATAATCTAATCCGTCCTGATAGCTTGATGTAATAATAGTCTCGGAAAAATTTTAAGATATTATCTCCTTTCATTTTACCCAGATCTTGCGTGCGAATATCACCGCAATAATGTATCATTAAAGGAGTAAGGCCATCAAGGAAAAGATCTACATTATTATTTTCATTGTTTGAAAAGAATTGTACGCTCCAGCGCATAAAACGTACTCTGCCTACCTGCAAATTGTTTTTTTTCATCAAAATAGGAATTACCGCATTTAACACTGATTGATCAACGGTAGGAAATATCATCTTATTTGTAAAATACGGGTATCTATATGGATCAAAACATTTCTCTAATAATGCTTCATCAATAATGCCAGGCGTAACAACCGTTTGGCCTGCATTAAAAAAAAAGCCAGGATACTCATAATCCGGGTACAACACCTTAACTTTTTCCGGATCAAAATAATCGTGCAGATTTTCCTCCGAAAAAGGGGGTTCAATCATATCCGCATTTAAAACAAATTCGCCCTTTTCTTTTTCTATCCTCTCTAAAACTCTACCGATAAATATAATGTCTGAATCAAGACATAAATAACGTTTTTTCGGCAAATGCTTTTGTAGAAGAAAATGTATTTTAGCTGAGGACCAGCCATAATATTTCTTCCCCAGGTTCAGCAACTTTACATTAAATATTTTTCGTAACGCTGAGGTATTAAAGTCCCCGTTGATCTTATCCTTGACAAGGAATATTTCAACACCAGGATAATAAAATCTTATGCTGGAAATACAAATTTTAGTAAGAAAAAAATCCTTCCGGTTTGCAAAAACGACAATGGTTATATCTTCTTTACCAGGCTCCATTTTCAAGTTTTTTAGTGTTCATCGTTGTCGTAACAATTGGTAAAGTCTTACCTGGCAATATCCTTATTTAGCGCTTTCTTTAAATTGACTTTACTAACGAAATAAAAACACTTTGCATAATCGCTAACCTGCCTGAAGTTCAGATTTTTTATACCAGAAAGTATAAAGCCCATATACCTTTTAAGTCGCTTGTTACGAATCGACCTTAGTTGTGCTACTGTTAGCGGACAAGCCGGATCTTTCAGGTATTTCCATTTAATAATTTCGTATTGTTTTATATACCGGTCAACTTCTGCAAGTTCCTGTTTCTCGTGGGATCTCGTCCATACAAGGCCATTGCCCATTAATACTACCGGGTAGTGTAAGGCAAGTTTATGCCACATGTCTACATCACTAACCATCCGCTGTTGATCAAAACCATTCACCCCCTGGAATGCCTCCTTTCGAAAAATTGAGGTAGAAGGTCCCTTATGAAATAATCCAGGTCCAAAAAAATGATATTCATACGCCGCAGCCGGCGTTAGCATGAATGGGTATGATTGCTGACCTGGTGGAGGTAAAGAACATAAACCCCACCCAGCTTCAGGAAACGCCTCCATGTTTGCAACCATCGCTTCTAATCCAAAAGGGTAAAGATAATCGTCTGAATCCAGGTACTTTATATACCTGCCCTTTGCATAGCTGGCAGCCTTATTCCTGTTTGGATAATCTCCCAGGTTCAACTCATTTACATACAACTGAATTCTGGAGTCCTTTTCCTTATACTCCCGAGCGATCGACACTGTATTGTCTACCGAACCATCATCAACAATGATCAATTCGAAATTAGTATAGCTGGATGCCAACACACTTTCAATCGCTGCTGCTAGATAATTATCCCGGTTATAAGCAGTCATTAAAACACTTACCAGCGGTTTTATATCCATTTTTTTATTTATCCCGAATCGTAAATTAGTTTTCTGCAACCAATTTAACGATCACATAATTTTTAGACTCCAATTCTATTTTAGGCTTGGTAGCAATACCGTAATTCACTAAAATATTTTCTTTAATAACAGGAAGCACATTGCTATAATTCATTTTACTAAAAAAAATTGCATGCCGGTTAATCAAATCAAGATGAGATTCGAGCCTTGTCTTATTAAGAGGGATATTTGTGACCCAACCTGAAAAATATATTTTCTTAGCATCGAATGACTTGGAAACACTAAATGGCGAATAAAGTTGCATGGTCAAATCATTTGCAAATGGAATAACGCTATTATTTTTATTGCTCAAATATTGGTCAAGCAATTTTGTTTGCTGCACAAATTCAGTTTGGCGTGCGTAAATTTTCAAATTGCGAAGTCCATAATTTTGCTTTGATATCAGCAGGATAAAGGCACTTAATCCTAGTGGAAGTATCTTATTTACTATTGAACTGTTTTCGTCCTCTAAGGAAATATACATCACAAATAATACGGGTAAAAGGGCAGAAAAGAAAACCCTGTATTTAGGTGACCCATTTAGTGAAACATATATTAATGCAGCGAAAAATGCAAATAACGTAAAGACAAGGACCCACTTCTTCATTTTACTATCACAACGTAAAAAAATCGCTCCCGAGCAAATAAACAATAAAATAAAATAATAAGTATAAGCACGAAGTGCGGGGTAAACATTGGCTAATTTTCTTTTGAACTCTACTTGTTTAAGTTCTTTATTCAATAGCTTAACAACATTTAGATTCATCACCCTGGTGTCAGGAAAAAAAAACAAGAGAAGACTATAATCCGAGGATGAAATAGCTGCTGGCAAATTATTCATTATTTTACCAGCATTTGGATTATCATTAATCTGCCCGAGAAGTTTGTTGTATTGATGGTAATATTTCCAATTTGCATCCACTTGATATGACCGGTAATCAACATACTCAAATAAGACAGATAATATTATCGCAACCATCAAAAACGTCAAAGGCTTTGCAAACCTAATTCTGTTGTTTGCAATAATATGGTGTAGAAACACCGGGCTGATGACCAATAAAACCAGGAAGGCGGCTTCGAACCTGATGAAACATGCTACAAGAAAAAGCACAACGCCTAATGTTCGCTGAAAGGATTTTCGATAATACATTAAAATGATTCCTGCCAGGGAAGAAAGGGCCGCAGTAGTGGTAAATTGAAAATATAAAATACACCGTATTTCAATAGTGGCAAACAACCCTAAAAATAATAGCTTATAGACCCATTTTATTTTTTCGTTGCATACTATTTTCCACGAGATTACCGATAAAGAAATAATATGAATGATTGCAAAGAGCACTGAATACCACTCTATGCCTGGTTGCCGCGAATACAGGAAGTTCAAAAAAACGCCATAGATATAATTTATAAAGATCAAATGCGGCTCAGGGGTTCCTGAATATTTCCCTGATGCAAAAAGCAACATGACAATATCATCATTCTCCTCATACCTAATAGGAAGGATACAAGCAAAGAACGCAAAAAATAGTGTGCAACCTATCAATGACAGTAAGAACCTATTACTGCTTATTTTATTCCATCTCTCACTCTTCACAAGCAGCTTATTGAGTTGCATAAAAACTTATTCATATAAGACCTTTCGGGTTTACTCTCAGTCATTATCCCTACCAATTATTTCCTTAATAATAAAAGGCTCAATATTTTGATTATTCATGAATATTCTGCCGATGTATTCTCCCAACACACCTAGAGAAATCAAAATTAATCCGCCCAAAAACAGGATCAACAAGATTATCGAAGTGTAACCTTCAGGAATACTATTGTTCATAAAATATTCGATAAAAAAATACAGGCCAAGGATAAAACTTGAGAAAGAAGATATTATACCTAAAAAAACAGATAACTGGAGAGGGATCATAGAAAAATTAGTTATAAGGCTCAGGAATACAGATAATGACTTTATAAAACTAAAATTGCTCTTACCCTCAAATCTCTTATAGTGCTCAATATTTTCCACTTGCGAAATATTTGGTGTAACCATAAATAAAATTCCGTCAATATATGGATAGGACCCTTTGTATTTAATAATCTCTCTCCGGATGGCATCGGTGAATATCTTAAAGGGAGATAAATAAATATTTTTCGGTTTGTTAATTAATATTTCCGCAGCTTTTCCATTTATCCAACTGCCAATATTTTTCCATAGCACCTGGTTTTTCCTTTTAAATTTTGCGTACACCGCATCATAGCCTTTTTCAATTTCACCCAGCAGCTTTGGGATATCTGCCGGAGAATGCTGCAAATCATCGTCCATTATAACAATGTACTTACCAACTGCATGCTTTAATCCACACATAACGGCATTATTTTGTCCGCTGTTTTTTCGAAGATTAATTCCAGTTAACTGGGGGTATTTTTTTGAAAGCTGCATGATCTTATCCCAGCTTTTATCTACGCTCCGGTCATTAATTAATATTATTTCAAACAAAACAAAATTTAATGCCTTAACCAACTCATCCATTAAAGGCTCTAAATTATTTTCACTGTTAAATACAGGTATTACTATGCTTAGATCAAATAGAAAAGATTTTTCTTTGGTTAGTTTCTCCATAACTCTATAATTAAATCTCTATTTTGATGTACGGTGTTTACTTTGTAACCCTCCCTGATAAAATCAATGGAATTAATCGCTGTAAGTAATGTGTCCTTATTAAATCTAAACGACTCTTCACCTTTACCTGCATTAGCCAGTTTTCGTGCCAAATAACCAATAGGCCCGGACATGGAAGAAAAATTTTTTATCGGTTCTGAAATAATGATATGGTTGGACGACCTGGTCATTTTTAAAAACAGGTCAGGCAATTGTTTATAAAAATGATACAATGATCCAATCATGATAATCATATCAACCTCGGGATAATTTTGCTGCTCAATCACGTCTTTTAATTCAGCATCGTATCCTCTTTTTACTGCATTTTCAACAAATGAGTTATTGATATCATAACCGGTCCAATGAATCTTTTTTTCCTCGCAATATTTTGCAATCAATAAATCGCCGAAACATAATTCCAGAATCGACTTGCAATCAGTTGGTATATGTTTGATGATAAGATCAAAACGGTTCCGGTACTTGCCCCTGTAAATAATTTGCATCAATAACCTATACCAAAAGATATTTTTATAGATTAAACTACGGCCGCTTGTACTCACGTTAATAAAAAAATTACTTCCGTCGCTTGTTGAAATAACAGGTATTCCAAAGAAGCTTCCGGACACCGAAAATTTGAAAAGGATTTTATTCGATGGTATTGTGGAAAATAAGATTTGGCAAGAGGTTAATGAGAAGGCCCCCTTTTAGAGAGCCCTATCAGCCTTCCAGGGGTTTATGGAAGAATTCTTTAATTGAATTGATAATAAATTGCACCTGCTCATCATCCAATTCAAAAAACATGGGTAGGCGCACCAATTGATCACTATACAAATCACTCCATTCAAGGTTCCGGCCATCATGTTTATGCAGGTAAAATGGAGATTGGTGTAAGGATAAATAATGAAACACCGCAAGAATTCCTTTCGTTTTCAGGAACCGGATCAATTCTTCCCTGACCACAGCAGTTTTACAAACAATATAAAACATGTGCGCATTATTGGTCGCATAGCCGGGAATCACCGGCAGGTTAATTACGCCTTCCTTTTCTAAATCTCTTAGTCCTGTGTAATACTGATTCCATATTCCCAACCGTTTGATTTGAATATGCTCTATATGTTCCAATTGAGCGTATAAGAAGGCGGCTATAATTTCAGATGGTAAAAAGGAACTCCCAATATCTACCCAGTTGTATTTATCTACCTCTCCCTTGAAAAAAGACGCACGGTTGGTTCCTTTTTCCCAAATGATTTCAGCCCGTGCTTCAAATTGAGGATCATTTATTACCAGCATTCCACCTTCGCCGGAAATAATATTCTTTGTTTCATGAAAGGAGAATGCAGCCAGGTGCCCGATGGAACCCAATGCTTTTTTAAGGCCCTGTTTATTCGTATAAAAACTTTCAATTGCCTGGGCAGCGTCTTCAATCACCTTCAATTTATATTTTGAAGCCAGGTGCATTACCTTATCCATATCGCATACAATACCTGCATAATGTACCACAACAATGGCAATGGTTTTTTCATTAATCAATTCCCCGATACTATCCACATCCATATTCGGATTGTCTGCGCAGGAGTCTGCGAAAATTATCTTTGCCCCTCTTAAAACAAAAGCATTTGCAGTGCTCACAAATGTATAAGCGGGCATTATTACTTCATCGCCCGGTTGAGTATCCAACAATATGGCCGCCATCTCTAATGCATCGGTGCAGGATGTAGTGAGGAGGCACTTGCCGAACCCATACTTTTCCTTAAAAAACCGGTGGCACAAGGCAGTGTATTTTCCATTACCGGAGATCTTTCCTGTCTCTACTGCGTCGCGGATATAATCAATCTCAGAGCCTGTTAGATAGGGCTTATTGAATGGAATGGCTTTTAATTCCATAGGTGATAGATATACTTTTTTGACAATACTTTATAACCAGCCTTTTCATATAATTTCATTGCCGGCTGATTTTCAAATTGCGTAGTTACTTCAATTTTTTTACACCCCATCTTCATGGCAAGGTTATTCACATAACTTAATAAAGCAAGCCCTACGCCTTTACCCCGGCTCTGTTCATCTACTGCAATTAGCCCGATCTCAGCTACGTCCTTTTTATATTTCAGTGTTAAAAATGCCCGGTAATCTTTACCGTCTTTATAAACAATTACCGCATCTGCTACATTTTTTTTTATGCTGTTTGCTATCCATTTCAAATATAATTTTTCAAACTCATTATTAATGAAATGCGAATCCATTTTAAACCTCGAATAAATGCCACTTTGCAAGGCAAGTTTTTTTAACTGCCCCGGGTCTCCACCATCATATTCGCCCAAATTCAAATCTCCTAAATCTTCCATTGACACTACTTCCTTACTCAATTTTGCTTTAGTACTAACAAACTTAAAACGATCAATTGCAGGGATCATTTCTTTATCTGAATCGATATACACCAACTTAAATTTACCCGCTTCTTTGAGCAAAGCAACGATACTTTTTTTATCATCACCGCTAATGGCAGATTGGCCTATAGCATAGCCGAAAAAATTAGTATCCCAGTCTAATGGCTCAATCATATTTTTTTTCGATTATATATAGTGGCCTGCCTTTTATCCCCTCAAATACTTTGCTTAAGTATAAGCCAATTACCCCGAGAATAAATATGATCAAACCCGACAAAAACCAAAGCGAAACTATCAGGCTTGTGTAACCTGGTTCTGTTATTTGGCCTGTAAAATACTTATAGAGTGTATAGGCTCCAAAGAGCATAGAACCAAAGGCCAATATAGCCCCAAGCTTGACTGTCATTTTTAGTGGTTTATCCGAAAATGCCAGTGAGATATCCATCGCAAGATGAATCAGTTTTCTAAAGCTATAGCTTGATCTTCCTTCATATCGCTCTGCATGTTCTACATAAATACCGGTAGATCTAAACCCTACCCATTTTATCATAGTGGCAAATGAACGAAGCGGCTCTCTCAATTGACTCACTGCCCCGATAGCTTTTGCCGAAAAAATCCCAAAGTTTGCAATGGTTCCATCTTGTGGCACGCCGGATAACCATGCAAACAATTTATAAAACAATACTGAAAATGTCTTTTTAAAAAAGGAATCATGGCGCTGCCTTCTTTTTGCATAAACAATATCAAAACCTTTTTTAGCTTCTTCATAAAGCCGCGGGATCTCTTCAGGCCTGTCTTGCAGATCGCAATCCATTACTACTATCCACTCTCCTTTACAGTTATCTAATCCTGCAGTAATAGCATTGTGTTGTCCAAAGTTCCTACTTAACTTAATCCCTTTAACATGATGATCCAATGCACTCTGCTCTTCAATTTTTTCCCATGACCGATCCTTACTACCGTCTTCAATTAAAATGATCTCATAATCATTGGTTATTTCTGAAACAGACTGCTGAATTCTCCTGACTAATTCCTCAATGATTTTTTCTGCCATATAAACCGGCGAAACGACAGACAGTAACATAGGCAGTAGTTTAAAAATTTGCTTTAGGCGTAAACTATTTTAAAAATTTAACTAATTCCGGTATTCGTGCTATCAAATCAATTAAACTTATACAACCATTTAGTGCCTGGTATTGGGGATATGGTTGAATCTGCAATCGCCACACTAATTGCATGGATACTTGTAGGAGAAGCTACAATACAATCCACGCCCAATTGCCTGATACTGTCCGCCACCATTTTCCTTTTTTCTTTATTTATACCAGGATTGAAAATACCCATAAAAGCGATATTTCTTTCATAGGCAGTTTTTGTAAACACAATTCCCTCATTGTTTACTCTTATGCCGGTACAAAACCATGGATGAACGCCTGCAGTTGTAAGCGTTTGACCTGAATGGATACCGTTGCCCAGCATAGCCATCAGTACCGGCTTCTTTTTAAAAAATTCCTGTTGCACTTCTTTGTACCAGCTTTGATCGGTGGGTGGCGCCCTTTTATAATCGTTGGCAAAAAAACTAAAAGAAATAGCCAGCATCCAAAAACAAACTATTGAAAGGGCTCCTTTGCGGACGAAGTAATTTTTATGATCGTAAACCAGGTAAAGGGCAAAAACCAGTGATACAATAGTTAATAGAAAAATATCTGCCCTCACAAATTGAGCCATATCAAACCTGCCATCAAATAAGAATACTCCCTTACCATCTCTTCCATAAACATTAATAAAAAAGCCTGGCAACATACTGATAATAAAAGCAATTATACTTGCCACTATTAACGTGATTGCTTTATAATTATTTTTTAAAAGGCTAAACCAGGAAACCACAAAAATCATGAGTTTGATGCTGAGCCACATTAACACTGTAATTATCATCATCAAAAAAACTTTCTTTCCGGCAGAGCCACCGGTAATACCATACTTGCCGGCAAGGTTTCCAAACAAATCAAAATAATAACCATTCCTGGTAAACTCTACCACCGCAATTGAATCGGTAGCGGCTAAAGTAAGTTTATAAGTAACTATACAAACAGGCAATGCTATTAGCAGTGTAATAAATAAACCAATTTGTTTTTTAAATAACCATAAAATTGACAGGGCCCCTAATAAAACTCCGAGTGGCAGCAATAAAGCGACTTTACTTGCAGTAATAATACTGAGAGATATTATCAATGCGAGTTTTTCCGACACGGTATATCTTGATTTGGAAAAGGAGATCAATAGTACCAACCCCGCAAAAAGCATCGAAAGCGCAAAGCCAGGACTTCCAATCGGCAGCACATATCCTTCTCCTAAAAACAGGGTATTCCTGAAATCAAATTTTGCCAGGTTTAAGAAATGTAGCGGGCCAAGAAAAAGAAGCATAAATGCTACTAATAATTGCTTCCTGGGGAATGAATTCGGAGTAAGCAATGGCTTGAATAATATTTCATACAACTTTACAACCGTGTAGGATATCGTTCCATAACACACGATGGGCACGAGTTTAGAAAATACACCCCAAAGCGCAAACTGGGAAGAAATGCCCGAAAACGCAGCAAGATGAGCTGGCCCCACAAAAGGCAATGACATATAATTAATTGGGATGCCACTGTGATAAACTGCATTGCTTAACGAATGATTGGTTTTAATAGATTCAACAATCGCAGTATAAAAAAAATAATCACCATCCTGGCGGTTATACCTTTCAGTGGTTGCGTACGCTAACTCATAGGTTTGAAAAAGAATGACAAAGAATGGGATCAAACATAAAAAGTTACTAAGGGAAAACGATAACACTATTCTTTTACTGACTACGAGATCCATTAAAAAAATGAATGCCAGCCCATACAAAATTATACTATAAGGCAAAAAAAGAAAGACCAGTCCACAGGCAACACTGCCACAAATAATATAGATACCTGATTTAAATAAAAAAGGGACCTCGATAATAGCATCGATTTTACCAAGCAATAATTCACCTGCATAATATACTGCGGATAAGTACAAACAAATAAGCAAAATATTCCCCGCACTAAAATTTCCGCTGATAGCGGGGAATATTACTGATAATAATATCCAGAACACGAAATCAAAAAGAATGAATGGCTGTTTATCTTTCGAAAAGAATTTTGTCATAAACTCTATTGGCAAAATTGTTTTATTTAAAATGGCTTATCCCAGTCCCATTGCCTTGCGTCTGAACTGACCTTTTGAAAAGCTACACATGAATAGTTTAAACCCAGTTCACCATCAGTTTTGAAATTATACGATGGATAAAACCTTTTTTTAAAAGGAACTAATTTAATCACCGAACTAATAATTTTTTCTGCCAATGCTTTTTTAAATGTTGGCTTTATTTTTTCATGCCCTGATAAAACTTTGTAGTGAGGTAAGGTACTGATGAGACGCACTACTTTTTGAACGCCGGGCCATGCTCCTCCGCAATCATCAAAAATAATTACACCACCTGTATCCATAATTTTATCAATAAAATAAAAATCCTGCAATACTGTATCAAACACCTTCGTGGTATCTATATAAGCAAATTGTATCCTCTCGTTGTTTAAGTACATTGACGGTAGCACTACATCTGAGCGGTCCTTACGTATATCAATATAGTTTTGCAGACCTTCCTTACTAATATTATGTATAGCGGCATTGCCCCAGTCAAATGGCTCAATCACAATATGACATTTACTATCATTATTGTACTGCCTGCACTTTTCTAAAATAAAAAGCGTGGAGATCCCATAAGCAAACCCAACCTCTAATGATCTTTTAGGTTTTATTTCATCATATAGGCCCTGTAAAAAAAGGCATTGCTCTATAGAAGTATTTGAATGTAATTTTATTCTTTCTCCATTTGAACCAGTTTCAATGGTGCCCAATTCAAATACTTCTTCTAATGTTTTAAGCATGAAAGCAAATGTGGTTTATGTACACCATGTATTTTAAAGTTGGCGGCATTTTAGTTCATTGTATTTAGGTAGGTATAAAGTGATGCGCCCACTATATTCCAATCATATTTTTCTTCAATCAGTTTCCTGGCAGCCTGCTGAATGGCAAGCCGGTCTTCCTTGCTTTTTAACAAGCTAATCACCGCTCCTGCAAAACCCGTTTCACTATCCGCAATAACAATATCACTTCCGTTGGTATAAGTAATTCCCTCGGCGCCTTTTGATGTGGAAATTACAGGTAACCCAAGGGCCATTGCTTCTAATATTTTTAGCCTCGTACCGCTTCCGCTTAATAAAGGAACAATCGCAACAGCAGATTTATTATACCACGGCTTTACATCTTCAACAGCACCGGTGAATTGTAATGATGCATCATTTACCAGGGATTGCAGGCTGTAAGGTATTTTCCCGCTTCCCACCACCAGCAATTTTATTTGGGGAAACGATTTTCTTATTGTTGGCCAGATACTTTGATAAAACCAAAGCAGGCCTTCACTATTAGGTGTTGACCATAAAGTGCCACAAAACAAAATGTACCCCGGAACATCTTCGTGCACCCCCCGGTCAAACAGTTGACCTGCAACACTTACACCATTAGGAATTACAACGCCGGGTAATTTGTTATGATTCATTTTCACAAAATCACAAAGGTCCTCCTTACTACAGGTTAATATTGCATCGACCGTTTTATACAACTCACGTTCCTCTTTATTAATTAAATGCAAATGCTCTTTTTTCATTGCCCATTTTTCCACAGCCACGGCCGCAAGATTACTGTCTACATTATGAGCATCATACACAATTTTAACAGCCTTGTCAAATCTGCGAATGGTGCTAACCGCATTTAAACTGGCCAGGTTCTCCAGTACAATGGTATCATATTTACGCCGCTTTAATAATTTTAAAAGTACGGGGTAATATTGCAGGAACAGGCCATCCGCCGGACCCTTATATTGCTTCTTATACCAACGGTAACGCAATGCATTTTGTAATTTACCAGGCAACAAGCTAAATACATCCTTTATGGGCAATTCGTCTTTAGTACTGTAAACCTGCACACCAGCAATTGCAGGATACTCCTTGGTTGCCGTTAAAAAAGTCTCTTTGCTTTGATTGGTAATGAGTGTAAGTTCAAAATACTTCGCAAGCTGGTGAATGATATTAAAACACCGCTGCATACCCCCGTTCATTGGTGGGTAAACTTCATCGTAGGGAACTATTATAAGAATAGATTTCAAAACTTCCTTGTTAGTGATTTCTATTTTTATGTTTTACGGATTTTATTAGTTGGCTTAAGGAGTGTTTTAAAAAAGTAAAATCCATTGTATTGAAGTAAATAGTGCAAAACATCCCGAACGCTTTTCCATACTTTTTTTCCTGCATACTATGCCAGCAATACCAGCTCAGCCTTTTGTAAATTTCCTTCTTAGGCAAGTGAGGTGAAAAATTTTTTAGAAGAATGCTCTTCCAGTCATTCCAGAAATTATCGTCTATTTTATCAGAGCTATAACCGCCGGAATGATAATTGGCAATAGTATGATCAATATATTTTTGGCTCACGGCCGGATCACAAAAAAAGCGGATATTCAATTCGTAGTCCGATGCGATTTTGTAAAAGAGATTGAACGAACCTAGTCTTTTAAATAAGTTGGCCCTATAAAAAATCCGTTGGTGATTAATACTCATATTCAAAAGCCGGCGATATCCCCATTCGCCGCTTTCCTTATTATTTTGCGGCACCCAGTTCGAATTACCGTAAACGATATCATCCGCGTCATTTATATTGTCAGCAACAAACCTTAACACATCTTTGTTAAACATTGTATCATCACTTCCTAAAAAATATATCCATTCACCTTTAGCCATTGCTATGCCCTTATTCATTGCATCATAAATGCCATTGTCCTTTTCCGAAACGGAACGGATACCGGCAAAATGGGACGAATAAGCATTTACCGTTTGCATGGTGTTATCATCAGACCCTCCGTCAACTATTATGATTTCAAACTCCGGAAATGACTGGCAAACCAGGCTGTCAAGGCAAGCGGCTATTGTTTCAGCAACATTGTAGGTGGGTATTATAATAGAAAATAGCAAGCGCTTCACAATTGACAATTGACTATTGACCATTAACTATTGACCATTGACCATTGACCACTGAAACTTCAATTATCTCTTTCTTTTCTAAAATATTTTATCATCTTCAGCACACCCGGCTTATTTAAAAAATCGCTTCTTAAAATAGTATATATGGAATCCCTCCGGGAACGAAACCAAATCTTTTTGATATAATTATTTTCATAAAACAGCTCCGCTTTTTTATTCACCGGGTGTTTTAATGGAAAGGACAACGATTGCAAACTAAGTTCTGTAACAGGATGAGCCGGATCAAAAGTATGGGTAGCGCTACCTGAAAATCCGATATTCTTTATAAGGTTCTTAGCGGGAAAAATGGATTTTTTACTATAATATAACTGGGTAAATATCCATTGATAATCCCAGGTATCCATTTTCCCCACTGATGTTAGGTTGAAATAGTTTTTCCAAAGTTTTATCCAGTTATAATCTAAAGAAAGAAACTTCTGCTTAAGCTTTTTATGCAGAAATAATTTTTTAAATGTTAAGCCCTTCCATTTCTCCATACTATAATCAACAATGTTTGACGACCTGCGCCACGTGGCCCAGCCCCACATATTCATAAACCTTGAAAACGCATACGAATGATCTCCACTAAACTTATAACCCAAATTCGTTCCCCCGATTGAAATGACATTTTCATCATCCTTATATTTTTCTAATAGTTGCGCACAATAAGGAAAGAAACTTTGATCCGGCAGGCAATCGTCTTCTAAAATAATACCCTGCTCCACGTTTGTAAAAAACCAGCTAATCGCTTCAGATACTGCTTTTCTACAACCCAAATTTTGCTCCCTCAACAAGGTTTTAACTTCACAATCCCAATCAACCTGCGCCACAATTTGTTTTACTCTGTCACACAATTCCTTTTCGCCTTCTTTGTCTTTTCTTGGTCCGTCTGCAGCTATGTATAAATGTGCAGGTGACACTTTGCGTATGGCATCAAATACAAGCCTCGTTTCGGTGGGCCTGTTAAAGACAAGTAATAAAATGGGCGTTTCAAACATCTTTATTTTGTAGGTAAGACACCGGCTTTCAACACCTCCCCCTTAATTAAAAAATGATTTGAGCCTGCTATATTTATTTTGAAGATTTTTTGCAAGACTCATTAACCGGTGTTTCATCAGTAAAGCATGATCCTTATTTTCTTTATATAATACTTGCACATAAGCCGGTACTATACTGTTCCATGCCTGCTTCATTTGTTGTTGGTACACTGCGCTGTTGACACTGCTTAAGCCATCCGATTTATAATATACCAGCTCATGATCGATATGTTCAAATTGTTTTCCATATACAAAACACTTTAAAAAAAAAGCATAATCCGCGGCGAGGGTATAGCCGGTATCATAAAGCCCAAGCTCTTTAAAAAGCAAAGTTTTAATAAAGGATGCCTGGTGATTGATAGTATAGTGTTCCCAAAAATCGAGCGTTAATAATGGAGGATAAGTGTGCGCTTTCATCGTATTATTTTCGGCTTCAATTTTCATATTGCCATAGTAGATAGCCGCCTTTCTTTCAACCGGCTGGTTACTGAATTTCAACAATACGTTTTCATCAAGTAAAAAATCGCCGCTATTTAAAAACATAGTATAGTTGCCTTTTGCTATACTAATGCCTTTATTCATGGCATCATAAACACCATTATCTTTTTCAGAAACCCAGTATGCCAACCTATCAGCATATTCACCAATCAGCGCTTTGCTTCTATCTGTTGAACCTCCATCTATAATTATGTATTCATAGCCGGTGAAAGTTTGAGCAAATACAGATTGCAGGGTCTTTTGCAAACCTGTAGCATTATTGTAATTGACCGTTATGATTGAAAGTAGTGGCATTTTTTCCGCTGCTGCTCTGCTGCAAGATTATACATTAAGTGGTGATGCCACCTTTAAGATTCATGTATAAACTCCTTCCAGAATGCAGGCTCATATTTTTCCCAGCCATGACAACCGAAAGGAAGTTGTTGATCATTCATTTTATACAATAAAGAAGGGTTGACTTCAAAACTAAAGCGGGAAGCATCTTCAATAGTCGCAACCTTAAAATCATCAAACACCACCGCAATTTTTTTTGTCCAATAAAAATCTTCTATGATGTTTTGGTCCAACAGCATCGGGGTTAATGCCTCCATATTTCGAATATGTAATGGCTTTCTAAAAGCATTTACCACTTTTTCAAAAGACACAATTCCCTGCAGGTAAGATCTGATCCATGTCTTCCTGAGTTTCTTTAAAAACTTCACCCGCTTTGCCAATCGTACGCAACTCCTGTTCCTGCGCAAACAAAAGCCGCCGTTTCCTACTCCAACAATTTTAGATGAATACCCTGTTTCTAAATGTTCAAACCAGGGAGCGCCGATAAAATCCCATTCTTTATTGCACCAATATTCCATCTGGTCGCTAAACACCCAGGCATCTAATTCGTAGTACATCAAAAATTTATAATTAATAAACCGCTGATATAGCAACTCATCTATTTTGAAGAGGCTGCTCATATCATAATTGGATGTCCAGGTGGGATCAACATAATCAAATTCGATAGCAGGATTCACCTTTTTGTATTCGCTTACATCCATTCCTTCCGGTGAAATTATTTTGATCGAATATTTATGAAATATTTTATAGCATTGACGCAAAGAGGACTTTTCATTTTCTGTTAAAGAGGGCTTATAGCCTATAATTATTATTACCACCAAATCATTCATCTCAGCTACTTTTTTACGGCCAGGCACTTAATATAAAAGAAGGACAGGGAAATATAAGTTAAGCCCTTGTAATAAATATTCTTTGGAAACCTATACTGCCCCGGCTTTTGCAACCAGTATCGAAAAATATCATCCATTTCATTCCTGCTAAATTTAATTTTATAAGCATCTGATACAGCCAGCACCTTTAAACCTTCAGTGATAGATAAGCCACTCGTTGCAGCTTTGTTGGAAGTGTTATCGTGATACCACCTGAAATTATTTAATTTCTTTCCAACAAATTGAAGGTTAGCTTCCATTAAAATATTTGTGTACAATAACCAATCTCCCGCCGATCGGAATGGCAGCGATCTCCTGATATGTTTTAAAGCGATGGATTTATTAATGAGGGCAGCGCTTACATTTTGAATGCTGCAATATTTTACAAGCGACTTTCTAACTTCATCCCTGCCATTGATACAAAAGCTTTCATGATATAGAGAAAGATCCTTCCCCGTTTCTCCCATATCATCTATCCAGTTTGAACCCGAAAAACAAATGCCCACATCCGGCGATTGTGTGATGCTATTGTATAAGGTTTTTAAAAAATCAGGAAATGCCCAGTCATCGCTTTCAGCAATCCATACATATTTCCCTCTTGAAAGTTCCAATCCTTTACGCCATTGCTTAAAAGGGCTGCCGCTGTTGGAATCATTAAAAACAATATGAGCCATTTTTGGATTGCCCCGGTATGCTTCAATAATTTCGCGGCTATTATCCGTGGAATGATCATCGAGTAGTATTATTTCAATATCCTGGAAAGTTTGGCTGAGTACACTCTCTATTCGCTGGTGTAAAAAAGCTCCATGATTATAGTTCGGGATTATAACAGAAACTGCCGGCATTAATTTATGAAGCATTGAAATATTCTAATAGCTCCCGGATGTTAAATGATTCATCCGAATAGCCAGCTACTTTTTCTTTGGCACAATTACCCAAAGCATCCCTGGCAGGTTGGTCCAATTTCAGTTTTATAATAGCATCAGCCATACCATCAATATCAAGGTAATCAATTGCAATACCTGCATCGTCGCCACAAAATTCAGCAATACCTCCTGCATCCCGAAAGTATATACAAGGCACCCCGTAACAAGCCGCCTCCAACACCACAAGTGGAAAAGGATCTTCTCTTGAAGGCAACACGAAAACATCCAGTTGAGCTAAATAATGTTGTATACCCGGCTCATTGGGTATGAAAGTAAAATATGAATCCAGCTTAAGTTTAAGCAGGTCATTATGGAGTATCAAATAATTACGCGAAGTTTTATTTACACCAATCCACACAAAATGTATATCCGTAACATTTTTTTCCTGTACAATTTTCCTGGCTAATAAGGGTAACAATTCAAATCCTTTTCGCCAATCCAATGTGCCGCAAAAGCCAACTAAAAATTGAGCGCCTCCCGGCCTGTTCACAATCTTACTGCCAGTGATTTCTTTACCGTCTTGCTGTGGAATAATAGATTTTAGTAAAGCTATCCTGGTTTCCGGCAAATGGTATTTATTACAAAAGAGGTCCTTTACGGCAAGCGTCGGAACAAATATCTTTTGAGAAATACTACCCAGGTAGGCGATGTCTTCGCTGCTGGCAAGCAGCTCCGTTACTATGGCGAGCTCATGTATATAACTAAATATTTTTTTGCCCTGCAAAGGCAATTCTTTCAATAGGGCCGTATTGGCAATTGTGTTATTAAAAACAATATCGGCCTGGCCAACTTCCTTTAAGATAGCTTCTTTATATAATTGCTGCTGAGTAGATGTCCGTAGCCCAATCTTCCTGTATATCCTGTTCTTCCACCGGTGATTAAAATTGTCGGGGATGGCACGGTCCCACACCAGCGTTTTTCCAAGTGCTTCAAAACGTTTTTCCAACTCTCCTCCTTCTTTTACAAGGATCAGTATCTCTAAAGCGGAATGTTTTTTAACCTGTTCAATTAAACGAAGCAATAAAATAGGTGCACCCGTAAGCGTTGCTTCATGTGATATAAAAAGGATCTTCATTAATTAATAGCCCGTCTTGTACGACTATGTGTAGAAAAAAACTTTCCGGTAAGTGCCGAAGCCGGGAACACGGGGATGTTTGATCGGTAATTTTTTAAATACTCCCAATCCAAAAAGATTGATTGCTTTTTTTGCAACATGCAAGTCCTCGTGAGAATTTATCAATGCCTCTTTTGACAACTCATAAAACCCCTGTTCCAGCGCCCTTTCGGACAGCCAATAAATTAAACCATTCAGCAGGCTCAAATATCGTGGGTTATCTTTCATCTTTTCTTTCAAGTTGCTGGTCAACCTTAAATGAGATCTAAAATGCTCGCTGGTGAATGTGTGCTTTCCAATAGAATCAGTAGCATCATTGCTTTTCCAATAACTATCCACTGTAGAAAAATATAAATATTGGTAGTTCTTTAATAATGCATTGATATGTAATTCCCAGTCCTGCCAGGAAAGTATTTTCTCGTCCCACCCCCCCAATCTTAAAAAACTTTCTCTCTTCCATACAGCGCCGCAGGTGATCCAGGGAATGTCGAGATTTAAAAATCGTTCTATTATATTTTCTTTGGTAGACACATTTATCAGCAGGTTGGTATCAGTGATCGTTTCTTTATATTCTACCGTACTAAAAACAAGGAAATCAGGTTCGGGGTACAATTGAAATTTATTCAGCCTGTTCAACAGGCAATCCTTCGAAAGCTGGTCGTCACTATCCAGGAAAATAAGATAAGATCCTGTTGAATTTTCAACCCCTGTATTCCTTGCACCTGGAGCACCTTTTGTTCGCTTATTGGCCAGGTAACGGTACCGTGGATCAGCATCCACATAGTTTTTTACAACGGCTGAAGTATCATCACCAGATGCATCATCCACTATTATACATTCCCAGTTATCATAGCTTTGATGCTTTACCGAATTTAAAGTATCACCAATTATTGCAGCCCGGTTATAAGTGGGAATTATAATTGATATTAAAGGGAATTCCGTACGCATAGAACAATTGAACCTGCAATTATATTATTGACCATTGCCCTTTGACCATTGACCATTGCCCATTGACGATTGACCATTGACTATTGACCATTGACCATTGACCATTGACCATTGACTATTGACTATTCACAACTGACCATTCACTATTGACCATTCACGATCAACTAAGCCGCATTTGCTCTCTTAGTGCGTATTGTAGCTAATGTTATTAAGACCGCTGCAAAAATAATTAGATAGATCATTTGCATTTTGTAGGATTCGAAGTCCACGCCTTTTATTAAAATATCCCTTAGAATAATTATATAAAATTTAGCGGGAGTAAAGTTTGAGAGGATCTGAATCGGCCATGGCATGCTTTCGATGGGGAAAATGAACCCGGATAATATAACGGTAGGAAGCTGGGACATTAGCTGAGCTATCTGAAATGCAACCTGCTGCGAATCAGCAATTGTGGAAATAAAAACACCCATGCTCAATGTCGCCATCAGATAGCAGATAGTTCCGATGAATAAAAATATGTGGCTTCCCTTTACAACGACACCAAATAAAATGTATCCTAAAAATAAAATCGAGTATGCAATAAGAAGTGAAATGATAAGGTAAGGAATTATCTTTCCTATTATCAATTCGAAAGATGTGACAGGCGAAACTCTGATCTGTTCTATCGTACCGAGTTCCTTTTCTCTTACAAGCGAGATTGAGGTAAGAATAACTGAAATAATTATAAGCAGCATTGCGATCAGTCCCGGAATAAAAAATTGTGTTGTATTGAGATCTTTATTATACCAGAATTGCGGTTCGAGATTGATCGGCTGATAAGGTTTGATTCCTTTTACCGCGAGAAATTCTTTTGTAAAGTTGACTGAGTATATTCTTGTTGCTGCATTCACATAGTTTAAAATTATTGTTGCAGTGTTTGCATCAACTCCGTCAATCAGGAACTGAATATTAACATTCCGTTTCGAAGAAAGATCTTTTGAGAAATCTACCGGAACAACTACTACACACTGCACAATTCCCCTGTCGAGCATTTCATTTACTTCTTCGTCGCTGTTGACATAATTTATGATCTTAAAATAAGATGAACCAATGAATGAATTAATGAAGTCACGAGAATCTTCTGAATGATCCTTATCATATACCGAAATCTTTATCGTGTTTACATCTAGTGTTATTGCATACCCGAAGAGTATAAGCAGAGTCATTGGCAATACAAAAATTATCATAAGCGTTCGTTTGTCGCGGCTGATCTGCCAGAATTCTTTCTTCGTGATCGATAATATTTTACTTAGCATCGGGAGTGTTTTTTTCAATGAGAAAAAGAAATACATCTTCAAGCGAAGGTGTAATTTCACTTACACGTTTAATTTTTATGTCCGGATCCTTTTTAATTAATGACGTCAATAAATCAATTTCATCACCCTCCAGCTTCAAACCGGAATCTATTCTTTCCTTCATTGTTACATGAAGTGAGTTTCCGAAAATAGAAATACTCTCAACAGATTTTTCCCCTTCCAGAATTTCCGTTGCGCGGTAAATATCAGAGCAGTCTATCTCAATTACTTTATTCTTTATGTATTCCTGTTTTAATTCCTTCGGACTTCCTGCAGCAATTAACTTTCCTGCATTGATCAGTATTATTCTGTTGCAGAATTCCGCTTCATCAAGATAATGAGTCGTAACAAAAACAGTAGTCCCCTTTTCAGACAGGTCGGTTATAAGATCCCAGAATCTTCTCCTTGAGATCGGATCAACTCCGCCTGTCGGTTCATCAAGGAAAATGATCTTCGGCTCATGAATTACTGCGCAGCCGAGGGCCAGGCGCTGTTTAAAACCGACTGACAGTGAAGAAGTTAAAGTCTTTTCCTTATCTTCAAGCCCTGCAATTTTCAAAACCCACTTTTTCCTTTCTTCAAGATCACTACCTTCGAGTCCGTAAACTCCTCCAAAGAAATTTATATTTTCCTCAACAGTAAGGTCACTGTAAAGAGAAAATTTCTGTGACATATATCCAATATTTCTTTTCACATTATCAGGCTCGTTTGCGATGCTGAATCCTCCAACAGTTGCATCCCCCGAAGTTGGTTCAAGTATACCGCATAGCATCTTAATTGTCGTAGACTTTCCAGCACCATTTGAACCAAGAAATCCAAACACTTCACCCTGTTTAACTTCAAACGAAATATTATCCACCGACGTAAAATTTCCGAATTTTTTTGTAAGATTAAATACTTCGATAGAGTTCATGTTTCGTTTATGTTTGTTATTGTTATTCGTGAATCGTCAATCGTGAATCGTCAATCACTAACTTCATCCTACGTACGGTTGGGGAGGGTTTGCCTGCCTGCTGCAGGCAGGAGGGTGGGGTTGCTTCATCAATCGTGAATCGAAAAAATCAGTACATCTTCTTCCCGGTAGATCTGTTAAGTTTGATGAGTGCGATACGGTAATCGACAATTGCCGTTGTATAATTTGTTTCTGCCAGGTACAGGGAAGTTTCTGCATCTACAATATCTGTGCTTGTTGCAAGCTGCACATCATATTTTTGTTTGGTTATCCTGTAATTATCCTTGGCCTGTTCGACTGCTTGCCTGCTGACATCAATTCTTTGTTTGAGATAAACTGTATTGAGATAATTCTGATTTACTTCAAGCTCA
>JBDSAP010000039.1:0-16365 GCA_039922055.1 Ferruginibacter sp. | reverse complement strand
GAGAGAAAGTGATGAGTATACCAACCACGAACCAAATGGGCAAACCAATGATAATACTGGTTATATATTTTAACGCACGTGTCTTATTATTGAACAACATGCGTATGTCGCCGCGTTTAATATTGGTATCTTTTAATTTCTGGAAAATACCTGATTCAAGAACTTTAATCCGTAATAACATCAGTACCAACCCAAGTCCGCCGCCAATAAAATAAGATATTCTCCAATCAAAGAAGTACGATACCAAATATGCAAGCAATGCACCTAACACACCTAAGGTTGCAATGAGAGTTGCACCATAGCCACGAATTTTATTTGGAAGAATTTCTGTTACCAATGTAATGCCGGCGCCAAGCTCGCCTGCAAGTCCGAAGCCTGCGATAAAGCGGAACACTGCATACCCGCCAACAGAGGTTACAAATCCATTTCCAATATTTGCTAAAGAATAGATCAGGATTGAACCGAATAATACCGACAGCCTTCCCTTTTTATCTCCCAAAATTCCCCAAAATATTCCACCGATCAGCAACCCGGCCATTTGAAGATTTAACAGCATAACGCCATCCTCTAATAATTTTCCACCGGTGATATTCAACGATTTCAAACTCGGCACCCGCACAATGCTGAAAAGGAAAAGGTCATACATGTCCACCATGTATCCCAATGCTGCAACTAAAACAGGAACACGCAAAAGCTCCTGTGTAATGGTTTTGGAAGATGAGTTAGTCATTACAATCGTTATATAATTTGTTACCGGTTAGCAATATCTTTCTGCAACTTATTGCAAAGAATTCATTTATGCGCATTTGCTGAGGCGATCGTTGCATTTACCAGCTTATATACTTTGCCATCTGTTTTGGTTAGTATATATAATTCGCCTTTGGCATCTTTGCCAAAATGCAGATCTGCACGTTCATTTTTACAAAGTTCTTTCAGCGTGTGTGGCTTGCCGTTAACCGAAATTTTCCATTCCATTACGTGGGCCTGTTTGCCTGGTTGTATGTCTGCAACATTTATATAAAATAATCTTCCGGAAGCAATATCACCAAACAGGTATTTACCATTCAATTGCGGGATGGAAGCACCCCAATATTCAAACCCGCCGCAAATAGCAACTCCTTCGTCATGATCGTAAGCAGCCACGGGATAAGTGATCTTATAACTGCTGTCATTTGCGGGAAGCGGATAAGCTTTATTTAGATCTCCATAAGGGTTCAACATAAAATTACCTTCCCTTATCGGCCAGCCATAATCATGCCCTGGCAACACCAGGTCTATTGCCTCAATATTGCCTTGCCCTATATTAGCGGCCAGCATTTTACCCGACCTGGTCCAACTGATACGGTGCGGGTTTCTAAAGCCATAGGCGTAAATTTCTCCAAGCATTTTGTTGTGCTGGCTTATTACAAAAGGATTGTCGGCAGGTATACCGTAATGGCCGTTGGAGCTGTTGCTGCCGGCGGGGTCTATACGAAGAATAGAACCCCACACTTTATCGGTGGTATGGGCCAGGAAGGGATAGCCCTCTTCAACACTGGCGCCATCGCCAATGCATATATATAACAGTCCGTAATCTTTCCTGCCTGGTTTTGATAATGGATTGAAAGCAATCTCCTGTACCCCATGCATGCCGGTTACCATATTCACCCGGAATAATTCCCGGCTTGTTCCGGAAAAGGTAGCGGCCTGCGGATCGTTAGTTTTCCATTCGGTGATAACCCATTGCAAGGTTACTTTAATGGAGTCGGCATAACCAAAGTCAGCTTTGCCCGATCCTGGCTTTTCCGAATGCGAAGTGTAGAGGAGACCATTTTTAGCGAAGTCTGGATGAAAAGCAAAACTGCCAAAGCCCGTTGCTACTCTTGGCTCGTGAATAAAGTTGGGTTTTAAAGCGGGCAGGTCCATATAGACCAGCGGTTTATTATTTTGGAGTTTGTACAATTTCCCCCGGAGATCCACAATAAAACGTTCACCGGAATGTGGCTCAAAATCCAGTTTAGTTATCCTGGCTAAAGGTACCTGGTTGTCGATGCTGGAAGCTGGCACCTGGGTGATCAGCTCCAGCCCTACATTAAGTCCGGATAAGGCAATTGGTTCAGGGATCGGGTTGGATATTGCGCTATCAGTTTCTTTTGCCTGCTGTTTGTTACCTGGTTTTTGTGTGTGCAAAAAAGCGATAATATTATTTATCTCATCATCTTTAAGATGAGCAAAAGCCGGCATAGCTACTTTATATTTTTTTGATAAAGCGAGAGCCCTGGTATCACCAGATTCAATAATTTTCGTGGGATTTTTAACGAAGGCCACGATCCATTCCGTAGATACGGCATCAGTTATACCTCCCAATTGCGGACCGATAGCGTCCTGCCTGAAGTTGTGACAACCACCGCAATTCTGGTTAAACATTATTCCGCCGCTGGCGATTGTGACACTATCTGTAGCAAGGGAATCGTTGTTTGAAGAAGCGCCAAAATTACAAGAGCACAAATAAGTTGAAAATATAAACGCAATAAGCAGGGCTCGATGATTCATATAATTTTATTTTTCCTGCCTTTGATCAGTGGCTGTTTTTATTCAATCCTTTCGAAAGAGGAATCTCTCCTGGCATCTAACTAAATACTTGTTATATTTTACAAACAAATAGTTATGAAGTAAAAGTAAAAATATTTGTATTTCCTTTATATTGCAAATAAATTTTTTCTTTTTTGCAAGATATGCCCTGCCGTAATAACCAGGCAGTCCTTTTAAATGAAAAGCACGGTTTGATCAGACTAAATAAGGCAGTGGACATTCTTTTTATTGTTAATCAACAGTTTTAATTTTTATTTACAGTACATTAGTAACCATTAAACAAGAACTCATGAAGAACGGGGAAGGCAAATCCACAGTTAGCCGCAGAATAAAAATATTAGAGTCGCTGAAAACACATGGCCAGGTCAATGTAAATGAACTGAGTGAATTACTGGGAGTTACGGGAGTTACTATCCGGAATGACCTGGCTCAGCTTGAAAAAAAGAGAGTTTTGATACGGGCACGGGGCGGAGCAATCAGGATGGAGCAAAAGTTTGCAGATGAAGATTATCCACTATCAGATAAGCAGAAAAAGCACCTTCCGGAAAAAAGGGAAATCGGGATAAAGGCAGCAGAGTTAATTGACGAAAATAATACGATAATAATAGATTCGGGATCAACTACCTACGAACTCGCCAAAAACCTGAAAAAATTCAATGCCCTTACTGTTATTACCAATGCATTAAATGTGGCAACCATACTCGCTGAATATAATAATATTAACGTGATTGTACCGGGCGGCATGCTTAAAAAAAATTCGATGTCACTGGTTGGTATTTTGGCTGAAAGAGGGTTTAAGGATTATTTCTGTGATAAGCTCTTCCTGGGCGTGGATGGTTTCGATTTGGATTTTGGAATCTCTACTCCCGATCCTGAAGAAGCGCACCTTAATCAAATAATGATCGAAATATCGAAAGAAGTGATTGTGGTGGCAGATTCCAGCAAGTTTCAAAGAAGAGGTTTTGCCTTTATAGCGCCTACGAATAAAATTAATACCGTAGTTACTGACAAAGGAATTTTACCCGAAAATAAAAGCAGGTTGGAAAAACTGGGTGTAAAAGTCATCATAGCCTAAAGACAATTTTCTTATTATCTCTGAGACAAGTTTTCCCTTCGAAATTGAAGAGCGTTCAATGTTTTGATCCTTATAAATACATCAATGCCCCCTCAAGCGCTCTTGTATCTCTCTTTGTCATTCTGAAATCTATAAATTAAAATGGCAGGAAAGACTTTGACTCAATATCAAATCTCCCGTAATGGTGATAAGTGGCTGTGTCCAGTTCAAAAAATGCATTAGTTAAATCTCTTAATTAAAATTCCCCAACTTTAAAGGAAACGTAATATTTTTTATTTTATAAATTAACTAAATAAATATTCTTTTCTTTCAAAACCTTTTATTATTTTTATTTTTTACCTGGTGATGATGAAATTAATGCAGAATTCAGAAGAAGAGGTTACCCGAAAATTTAGACTGGCAGTGATAAGTGAAGTACAAACGGATAAATTCCACAGAGACTTACTTACTCACTGGATGAATATGCCAGGAAGGAGGTTGACATTAAAGGGGCCGATGGTTAACTTACAAATGGAGATAATTATAGAAGCAGGATTTGGTGGAATGCCAAAGGCGGGACTATCATTTCATCAAGCAAAACAAGGAAATATATCCTCCTGAATAGCCGCGATTCGCCACGAATGCACGAATAGAATGCTAATACAAACAGGTATTCGTTCGTGCTTATTCGTTTAATGCATTTTGCCACGAATGCACGAATGAAAAGCGAGATAAAACATATGCATTTTTGCCACGAATGCACGAATGAAAAGCGAGATAAAACATAATGCATTTTTGCCACGAATGCACGAATAAAGCAAAATATTTATCAGCATTATTCGTGTTCATTCGTCCATTCGTGGCAAATTAATTCGTTGCAAAATTAATTCGTGACAATAAAATTTATGAATAATGAAATTTAAAATATCCTTACTCATTGTTATGTTGTTTTCTGGAGTAAAGATATTTACCAGTTGTAATAAAGCAACGGCCAGTCAAACAACAAAAGGATATAGAGATATCAGCGCCATAAATTACAACGCCACCGCAAAAGAAAGTGATGGATCCTGTACCTACTGTGGTGACACCACTAATTCAATCGCCGCTTTATATCCACATGATGCCGGTATTGAAAAAGATCCGGACGTATTGTACGTTGAAAAGTTTGATAATGGGATGCCGAAAATTCTAAGCCGCTACACAGATATAGTGAATGCCCCAGGCATGTCGCTGGATACAGACGTGCCGGATGGCAGCCACTCGGCTACATCAATCAAGATGACGAATATTGGCGGTCAAAATGAAGGTGGGCATTTATTTAAACAATTTGCTTCGGGTTTTGACAGCACCATTTATCTACGTTACTATGTAAAATATCCGTTGATATCGAAAGGCTATATTCATCACGAATCGGTGTGGATCGGAGGATATAATCCATCGGTTCCCTATCCTGATCCGCGGGCTGGCACTTGTGGTTTGGGAGATAGCAGACTATCCATCGCATATGAACCGGTTACTGTACCCGCAATGGATACATACCTGTACTGGGGCGATATGAAAAGTGGAAGTGGACCCGGCAGTTGTTATGGCAATGATATGGTAAATGGAAGCCCTACCGCTAAAAATCTTGCATGGGATAAATGGATGTGCATTGAACTGATGGTAAAATTGAATAACCCGGTTACGGCGCACAATGGTGAATTAAGGATTTGGCAGGATGGAGTAGAAGTTGGTTATTGGGGACCTGGCTTTCCAAACGGGCGTTGGAACAAAGATTCCTGGTTCAATAATCCGGCAGATCCGGCTTTTGAGGGATTCAGATGGCGAACCGATGCTAAACTAAATGTCAACTATATCTGGATAGAATTTTATGATGATAAAAGCCTGGCAGGAGCTGTTCATTATATAAAATATGCTAACCTGGTAATGGCCAAAAAGTATATTGGCCCAATAAAAAAATAAACTTTTTTGTTCCAAATTTTTAATAAAAAATATGAGAATAATTTGCTTGTTGGTTATTATGCTCCAGGTGATGTTGATCGGTTGTAAAACAAAACAATTCCACGAAGTAAAAGCCGGCAACGCGGCATTTTCAGCCGATACAGCGTTTGTGTCGCATGAAGATCTTTCCTCTCCAAAGTTTGCCGCTTTAAGACAAAAATACCAGCTCGATACCGTGTTTCATGGCGAACACGATGAGCTTAAAAGAATATTGTTATTAAGGAATTGGATAAGGTCGCATATACCGATCAATGATCCGGGGCCACACGCGGGTGATGGATCAGCAGAGAGCATCATCGATGAAGGATTAAAAGGAAATGGCTTTCATTGTGGGCATTATATGGTGGTGCAAAATGCCATTATGAATGCTTACGGTTATGTTGCCCGCTGCCTGGGCGCCGGACCAGGTGTGCCGGGCGGCCCTGATGGCCATCATGGCATAGATGAAATATGGTTGAACAGTTATCACAAATGGTTTTTATCCGATGCAAAATATAATTCGCATTTTGAGAAGAACGGAATTCCGTTGTCAGCATTGGAAGTGCGGGATGAATTCTTAAAAAATAAAGCCGCGGATATTACGCTGGTTAAGGGTCCGGACAGAACACCTATTGCCTACGATGAACAGTATAAAAAAAGTAAGGAAGATTTCGCAAGGCTGTATACAAATATTGAATGGAACAAACACAATGATCTTTATACCATTTGGCCGAAAGACAGCAGTTACCTGATCATGTACCAGGATGAGTATTTTAAGAATCATACCTGGATATGGGATGGCAAACCGCATTGGGCATACAATACGCCGCACATGAGGCTCATCGCGGATCGTAGCGCTATTGAATGGACGCCAAACACAATTGTTTCAGAAGTAAAAATTGAAGGCGGCAAAGCCGTAATATCGTTGAGTTCCATTACACCCAACCTGGTAAGTTATCAACTAAAAGAGGCACAGGATACCGCCTGGAAAAATGTGAGCCCAATGGTAGAAACTGTTTTAAAGGGCGATAAAAACGAATTGGCTTTTCGAACTATCAACACGGCTGGGGTAACAGGCCCGGAGCATAAGGTTATTATTGAAAGATAGTCGTGTGTTTTTCACTTGTCGGACCTATAGGCAGGCGTGCAAATTTGTGGCCGGTATAACTGGATCAATGCCGTTTACGAAAGAAATTTTTATTTGTTTAACAAGCATTTGTTTTTCAATCAACATCGTTGTGTCACTCACTTGTACGGTTTCAGCAACAAGGATCGGGGAGCCATCGATGCTTAAGTAACCGACGTTGATTCCCTGGGGTCAATTCGCACTTGTAAATAAAGGAGTAATCGTGAAGACAGGAATCTTTAAAATATTGGGAACGATCTTCGTCTGCTGGTTGCTGGCTGCATGCAATAGCGGTTGATAAGTTAAAAATAAACCAGGTAAGCCTGCAATGGTATGTATCCGAAGAACATGCAATTAAAGGCGCGGCCGAAAAAAATATTATTTACTTTGACGATATATTTTTAGCCAGGAAATATATTGGAATGAAAAAATAATGGATAATAATTTGCAGAACTGGTGAACGGAAGTTTGGATAATAAAGCCACAAAAAAAGAAAGTAGGTTTAGCAACTCATGATCTTAATAAAATACAAAATATCGCCGGCAAAAAAAAGTACTCCATCCTTCTAAAAGTTCTAAGCTCCTCTCTTTCGAAGAGTGGTTGGGTGAGGTCAAATAAAAACAAAATAAAAAATGAACATAGAAGCAGTTTATCAAAGCCTGTTACAACCCTCCGATGCGCTCGTTGCTGATATTGCTAAATTGGAAGGAGATATTATTATCCTTGGTGCAGGCGGAAAAATGGGCCCGGCTCTTGCCAGGCTGGCCAGGCAGGCTGTTGACAAAGCCGGCGCCTCTAAAAAGATTATTGCCGCATCGCGTTTTTCAGAAGAAGGGTTAGAACAATCGCTAAACAATGAAGGAATAGAAACCATCTCCGCAGACCTGCTGGAAGATGAACAACTCCAATCACTTCCTGGTGTAAAGAATGTACTCTATCTCGCAGGCACTAAATTTGGCACTACCGGTAAAGAGCCCTTTACATGGGCTATGAATGCTTATCTACCGGGGCGTGTAGCAGAAAAATTCAGGCATTCAAACATAGTGGTTTTCTCCACCGGAAACGTATATCCATTAACGCCTGTGGTAATGGGTGGCGCATCGGAAGAATACCTACCTGAACCCTTAGGCGAGTATGCTCAATCCTGTTTAGGAAGGGAACGAATATTTCAATACAGTTCTTCGAAATACAACACACCGATATTAATATACCGTTTAAATTATGCTACAGATGTAAGCTATGGCGTATTGCTCGAAATAGCGAAAGCCGTGAAAGCGGGTAAGCCCATTGATCTTAGCATGGGTAGTGTAAATGTGATTTGGCAAGCTGATGCAAATGAAATTGCATTGCGGTCATTACATCATTGTGCAGTCCCTTCCAAAATTTTAAATGTTACCGGGCCGGAAATTTTATCGGTACGCTGGATCGCAAAAGAATTTGGAAAACTATTTGGTGTAGAGCCATCCTTTACAAATGAAGAAAAGGCCACTGCGTTGCTTAGCAATGCCACAGAATGTGCCCGGCTTTTTGGCCACCCCCGAACGCCTGTTAAATCAATTATTGAATTGATATCGGAATGGTTAAAGCAGGGAGGAAAAACGATCAATAAAGAAACTCATTTCCAGGAAAGAACCGGGAAGTATTAACGAACCAAATGTGTATGAAATTGAATCTGGAAATAAAACAATTACTGCAACAAGGTACAGTGATCCCGGCACATCCGTTGGCACTACACCAGGATCTGTCTATCAACGAAGACAGGCAAAGATTACTTACTAAATATTATATCGCAAGCGGCGCAGGCGGTGTTGCGGTGGGTGTGCATACAACACAGTTTGAAATAAGAAAACCTGAGATCAGCCTTTTAGAAACTGTATTAAGAATTTCGGCCGAAGAAATTGAACAGGCAAAATTAGCAAGACCGTTTATAAAAGTGGCGGGCATTTGCGGGCCAACTGAACAAGCCGTTAGTGAGGCTAAATTAGCAGTAAAGTATGGCTATCACCTCGGGCTTTTAAGTATGGGCGGGTTGGCGCATTATTCGGAAGTGGAATTAATAAAACGGGCCATCCAGGTTGCAGCGATCATTCCTGTGTTTGGTTTTTATTTGCAACCCGCTGTGGGCGGGCGTGTATTGAGTTATGAATTTTGGCGCTCACTTGCAGAGATAGCCAACGTACAAGCAATAAAAGTAGCTGCCTTCAACCGGTATCAAACCCTCGATGTAGTTAGGGCTGTTTGTGATTCGTCCCGCAGGGATGATATTGCTTTATATACAGGCAATGACGATAATATTGTTGCTGATTTACTTACACCATACAGGTTGGTGGTAAAGGGCCAACAGGTTGAAAAAAGATTTGTAGGTGGATTGCTCGGACATTGGGCAGTATGGACAACCAAGGCCGTAGAACTTTTTAAAGAAATCAAAAACTGTATCAACAATAATTATGCGGGAGCTGAGGAATTATTATCAAAAGGCATTGCGGTAACTGATATGAATGCTGTTATTTTTGATGCAGCAAATTCGTTTAAGGGATGTATCTCCGGTATTCATGAAGTATTAAAACGCCAGGGATTATTGGAAGGCGCCTGGTGCTTAAGCGAAGAAGAAAAGCTATCACCCGGGCAGGCAAATGAAATTGAAAGGTTGTATAAAATGTACCCATCATATACCGACGATCTTTTTGTAAAAACACTGGTTGAGCAAACCAGCCAATATGTTGGATAACATGGTGCCCGAAAGTGAAGTAAAATAAAATTGATTAGAATTATGTACCGCCATTTTTTCAAAACAATTAGCTCAGATATTTCTACATATTGAACAGATAAACTTTATGCTGCAAAATGAAATTAAAAACCTGGCAAAAGAAATAGCTCCTAAAGTAATTGCTGACAGAAGGTATTTGCATGCTAACCCCGAACTATCTTTTAAAGAATTTCAAACATCGGCATTTATAAAAACACGCCTAAATGAAATGGGCATTTCTTTTCAACCGATGGCGGGTACGGGTGTACTGGCAATTATAAAAGGTGAGCAACCTTCCGAAAACGTTGTGGCACTTCGTGCCGATATGGACGCTTTGCCAATAACGGAATTAAACAATATAGATTATGCTTCCTGCACAAACGGCATAATGCATGCATGCGGCCATGATGTGCATACGTCTTCTTTATTAGGCACCGCATTTATTTTACAATCATTAAGAAGCAAATTTGGAGGAACAGTAAAACTCATATTTCAGCCCGGTGAAGAAGTGTTGCCGGGAGGCGCCAGTTTAATGATTAAGGAAGGCGTATTGGAAAACCCGGTTCCCACTGCGGTGATTGGGCAACATGTAATGCCCTCGTTAGAGAAAGGAAAAATAGGTGTGAGGAAAGGGAAGTATATGGCCTCAAAAGACGATCTGTATATTACTGTTTACGGTAAAGGCGGTCATGGTGCCCAGCCACATCAGAACATTGATCCTGTGCTGATAGCTGCTCATATCATCATTGCATTGCAGCAAGTAGTAAGCCGGATGGCAAACCCTTCAATAGCCAGCGTTTTATCTTTCGGAAAAGTGGTGGCGGACGGGTCAACAAACATAATTCCCGACAAAGTATATATGGAAGGTACGTTCCGTACATTGGATGAAGACTGGCGCATAGCAGCTCAGCAAAAAATGAAAAAAATAGCAACAGGAATTGCAGAGAGTATGGGGGGCCATTGCGACTTTGAAATAATACCCGGTTATCCTTTTTTGATAAATGAAGACAAGCTTACCGGTGAAGTGTGCGGCTTTGCACAGGAGTATATTGGAGCCGATAATGTATGTGATGTGGATATATGGATGGCGTCAGAAGACTTTGCATATTACTCCCAGGTTGCTGATGCTTGTTTCTATATGTTGGGTACAGGCAACAAGGAACAGAATATAACTTCATCTTTGCACACACCTACATTTAATATAGATGAAGATGCACTTGTTATAAGCACGGGACTCATGGCATATATCGCTATAAGGCAGTTGGGCAATTAAGATCTTTTTCTTTGTACTGTGTTTAACCGGGAATAATTGGTTTCCGGACCTCTGCGTTTAGAAAAATTGTCAAATGTTTTAAAACATTTCTTTTATATTTTCTTTTATTTTCTTTTTGACTTGTTTATTTTCGAAACAAAAATTTCCTACCTTCCCTCTATGAAGTTTAAACCATGGCTTGCCTTTGCACTCATCACTACAATATCCTGGGGCGTATGGGGAGCGCTCATTGAAATACCGGAAAAAGCTGGGTTTCCTGCTACGCTTGGATATGTAGTATGGGCGATAACAATGATCATTCCCGCACTCATTGCACTAAAGATAATTAAGTGGCGCCTGGAGATAAACAAGAAGGCGGTTCGTTATGGTTTATTGATTGGCATTACAGGAGCTGCCGGGCAGTTGATATTGTTTGAAGCGCTTAAAACCGGGCCTGCTTACCTGGTTTTTCCAATCGTGTCTTTGTCCCCCCTGGTTACTATTTTACTTTCACTATTAATACTAAAAGAGAAAGCCTCCCTTAAATCGTGGGTCGGAATTATAATCGCATTGATAGCCATTCCATTGCTTTCTTATCAACCGTCCGGCAATGGCCAAAAATTTGGCCTGGTGTGGATATTTCTGGCCTTAGCAGTTTTTATGTGTTGGGGCATCCAGGCATACTTTATAAAAGTGGCCAACGATCACATGAAAGCAGAAAGCATTTTTTTTTATATGACGATTGCAGGTTTATCATTAATTCCAATTGCGGTGTACATGACAGATTTTACAAAGGCAATAAACTGGGGTTTTAAAGGGCCTTACCTGGCCGGGGGCATACAAATATTGAACTCTATCGGGGCTTTATTTTTAGTGTACGCCTTTAGACACGGGCGTGCAATTATTGTAAGCCCGTTGACAAATGCCGGCGCTCCTGTAATCACAATTATATTGTCTCTGCTGATTTATGGCGTTTTCCCGCATTCTGTAATCCTGGTTGGGATGTTCCTGGCCGTTATCGCTATTTTCTTCCTTGCCGATTAGGGCGTTGACACTGATTTAAAAATTGCTGAAGGAAGGAGTTATAAAGCTTTTTATTTGTGAATCTCTAAAACAGAAATTATTTTACCCATAAATAGAAAGTAAAAGAAAATAAATTTACGAAACATAAATATTTCCTTTAGCTTTGAAAAGAAAAGAAAATAAAAACACATAATTGTAAAGAAATTAAATTGTATTTTATGACGGGCACGAGCTGCATGGTCAAAGAAATTTCACACCAACCTAAATTATGGCTGGCTACTTATGATGCTATTTTGAGCAAAAAGGAGCAAATAACATCTTTCATGAATGGAACCTGTGAGCTTGCTAATTTGCAAATTATTCTTACAGGGGCAGGCTCTTCTGCATTTATCGGCGAAATACTTCAATTCCCTTTTCATAAAAATACCGGGATACCGGTAAAAGCAATTGCCACTACCGATCTCGTTACACATCCGGAGAATTTTTTTGACAAAACAACTCCCACGCTAATTGTACATTTTGCCCGATCAGGAGATAGCCCGGAAAGCGTTGCTACATTCGAATTGGCCGAAAAATTTACAGATATGCTTTATCACCTGGTAATCACTTGTAACCGGGATGGTAAACTGGCTAAAATTGCTTCCGAAACCGCGAATTCATTTGTCTTTTTATTACCTGAAGAGACCAACGACCAGGCCCTGGCAATGACAAGCTCCTTTACGTCAATGACCCTTGCGGGTTTATTATTTTCAGATATCAGTAACATTGAAGAAAATGGCGCCAACGTTAAAAAGATGATCACCCTGGGAGAAATGATCCTGGATAAATATTCGAAAGAACTTGATACAGTGGCTGACATCGATTTTAAAAGGATCGTATTTCTCGGCTCGGGGCCATTAAAAGGAACAGCCAGGGAAGCACATCTAAAAGTGATCGAACTTACAGATGGAAAAATTATTTGTCAGTATGATTCTTTCCTTGGATTTCGTCACGGCCCCAAGGCGGTAATTGACGAATCTACATTACTTGTTTATTTTTTTTCAAGCGATCCTTATGTGTATAAATACGAGACCGACCTGGTTAATTCTATCAACCGGTCCGAGCATTTTATATACAGCATCGGCATCGGCCAGGACTCGGAGAAACTGGATCGGTTAAATCTCAATTTAGCCCTCAACCTTTGCATAGATAATGACGGGGTGCCGGATGATTATTTTTCAATTTGTAGCATTATCCCCGCACAGATACTTGGTTTTTATAAATCTCTTTCATTAGGCTTAACCCCCGACTCTCCATCAAAGAATGGTGGCATTCACCGGATTGTGCAAGGCGTAACCATTTACCCATATTAAAATATAGCTGCCTAAGAAGAATTGGATATGTTCATGACAACGATGTAATTGAATTAATATCACAGGTTAAAGCATCAAACATTTATAACGAACCTGCTTTATAAGTTTAAAATAATGGAAAAAAAATTTGATGTCATTGTAGTAGGTGAATTAAATGTGGATTTAATACTAAACCAACTTCAATCTTTTCCTGAAACGGGAAAAGAGAAACTGGCAGAAAATATGGCGCTGACATTAGGAAGCTCATCCGCAATTTTTGCAAGTAATTTAAGCAGCTTAGGACTAAAGGTATCCTTCGTTGGAAAAATAGGAAATGATCTGTTTGGTAATTTTTGTAAAGATTACCTGGATGAAAAAGGCGTTGATACGTCAATGCTCATTCAAAGCGATGACTTACAAACAGGCGCGACTGTTGTTTTAAATTTTGGTGAAGACAGGGCAATGGTAACTTACCAGGGTGCTATGAAACATTTGGCTTCACCTGATATTACGCAGGAAATGTTAAGTACCGCCAGGCATCTTCATTTCTCTTCTTACTTCCTGCAACCGGGCTTTAAAAATGATTTGCATAGTTTGTTTGAGGTAGCCAGGGAAGCCGGTTTAACAACTTCGTTGGATGTGCAATGGGATCCGGCAGAACAATGGGATTTCGATTATAAAAAGGTATTGCCGTATGTGGATATATTTTTCCCTAACGAACAGGAGCTATTGAACCTTACAAAGAAAAATACGATTGCCGCCGCGATTGAAGCCCTCAACGGAAATGTAAAATACATCGTGGTTAAACAAGGTAAACACGGCTCGCTGTTAAACTATAATAACAAAACTGTGCAAATCAAATCATTTTTAAATGATAAGGTGGTGGATGCAATCGGCGCCGGGGATAGTTTTAATGCAGGGTTTATTTTCAAATTTATACAAGGATTTTCTCCGGAGGATAGCCAGGTATTCGGTAACCTGATTGGTGCAATTTCTACTACAGAATCTGGGGGAACAACGGCATTCACGAATTATGAGGAGACAATGAAAATCGCCAGATCAAACTTTCATTATGAAGACTAACATTAGCTTGCAGGAAAAGTTTAAGGAGCTCCAGTCGCGAAAAGAAGCCTTGCTTGCTACCAACTTTTACAATTTTGAAACTTTGAAAGGAGTTTTAGAAGCGGCCGCGTTTTTAAAAAAGCCGATCATACTTCAACTTACAAAAAGTTCGCTGGATTATTTAGGGTTGCCTGTTGCGATAAATATGGCTCATACAATGATGAAGTATTATGAAGTGCAAGGTTGGGTACACCTCGATCATGGAGATTCATACAACCTGGTAGCCAGTTGCCTTGATGCAGGCTTTACCTCGGTGATGATAGATGCAAGCGAAAAACCGTTTGAAGAAAATATAAAGATTACAAAAAGCGTAGTAAAGCTTGCAGAAAAATATGGCGCAAATGTGGAAGCTGAATTAGGCTATATTGCTAAGTTGGGTCAAGCTACAGACAAGATTGGTTTTACTGAACCAGCCGATGCAAAACGCTTTGTAGATGAAACCGGCGTGAATGCACTGGCCATCGCAATTGGATCTGCGCACGGTTTTTATAAAGAAGAACCTGCAATTGATCTCGACCGGTTGTTGGCGATTAAAAAGGTAACCAATGCTGCGCTTGTATTGCACGGAGGTTCGGGTATTCCGCACGAGGTATTGCAAGAGGCAATTAAGAGAGGCATTTGTAAAATAAACCTGGCTACTGAGATCAAGAATATTTTTATGAAGACTTTAAAAAACAAGCTGGCCAATGAAGATGAAATTGACTTGCGTAAGGTTTTTCCATTTGCTACACAGGCCGTAACAGAACTGGTGAAGGAAAAATTGCAGGCTATTCAAATTGAAACAAGGGCAACAGTAAATAATGAAAATTTTATATGAAAATACTTTTTCACATTGAAGGCCTGCCGCTGAAATTACTGCCACTGATAATCTTGTTACTACAAGCTTACAATTCAAATAATGGCGATGATTACTATTCGCTCAAGGACTTTTCAACGATTAAAAAAGTAGATGTTCATGCACATCAGATTACGGCCCGCACCGGGTTTGTTCAACAGGCAATCGATGATAATTTCACGCTCATCAGCCTCGATACAGAAGTGCCGGGTTACCCCGCCGTTGATGAGCAGGAAAATTATATTTTACAATTACGCCACCAGTTTCCCAATACGCTTTATTATGTAACTGCATTCGAAACTACCACCATCAACGAGCCGGGATGGAGTGACAGACAGCTTGCCAAATTAAAAAGATCGTTCGATAGCGGAGCCATTGGCATTAAAGTATGGAAGAATATCGGCATGACGATCAGGGATAAGGACAGTAATTTCATTATGGTAGATAACCCGGTATTTGATCCCATATTTAATTACCTGGAACAAAATAATATACCTGTCATCGGGCATATAGGCGAGCCTAAAAATTGCTGGCTTCCATTAGACCAAATGACCACGAACAATGACAGGGCATATTTTGCCGCACATCCTGAATACCACATGTACCTGCACCCTGAATATCCATCTTATGATGCCATCATTCAATCACGTGATCATTTGCTCGAAAAACATCCAAAGTTAAAATTTATTGGCGCTCATTTAGGCAGCATGGAGTGGGATGTGGATGAAATTGCTAAAAGGCTGGATAGGTTTCCTAACATGTCAGTAGAGCCAGCAGAGCGCTTTGGGCAATTGCAATACCAGTCCATACAGAACTGGAAGAAGGTGCATGATTTTTTTATAAAATACCAGGATAGAATAATGTATGGAACCGACCTGGAAGACAATCAATCAATGGATGCTAATGAGATAAGTAAACATGCTCATGAAGTCTGGTTAAGAGATTGGAAATATTTAACCTCCGCAGATAGCCTGCAATCTCCATTCGTTAGTAAAAAATTTAAGGCCCTCCACTTGCCCAAATCAGTCATTGACAAAATCTATTACAAGAACCCCGAGAACTGCTATTTTAATAGAAAGAGTAATTGAGTACATTCTATAGCAACAAGGGATAAAATAGCGAGCAGATTTTTTTTGAACCCAGCAGTCCCGATATATCAGCCTTTTTATAGGAATAATTTATTTTATGAATTTCCGTATTACACCTGCTTTTTAATTAGGATAAGATACTACCAACTAAAATAAATCATGGCGGCATTTTTTTTTCATAACGGCCAAATTGCCAACAAGCTTTTTATTAATAAAGTATCCCAAAAATTTACAGCC
>JBDSAP010000038.1:0-30244 GCA_039922055.1 Ferruginibacter sp. | reverse complement strand
ATTCCTGTCCTAAAAGCAGGTTGATATTTTCCTGCTTGCCCTCATTAAAGCCCACGTAGGATACTTTAACTTCATAAGGGCCGCCGATACGTAAATTGGCAAGGTTAAAACGGCCATCTTTACGGCTGGTGGTTACATACTTTGTTCCCGTGGGTTGATGTAATGCAGTGATAGTGGCGCCTGCCAAAGGAACTGCGGTATTATCAGACACAGTTCCCTGTATTTCTGAAGTGGTCTCCTGGGCTTCCCCCAGGAAGCTTAGCAATATAAAAATTGCTGTTAACAGGTTTAATTTTCTTCTCATAATCTTCGTTTTAAATTTTCGCAAAGGTGTTTGTTTAATGCTTGAAAAATAGCTGTGGATAATTGTCAAATTGTTAAGGTTTAAAATTGTTTTTAAAATTGTTTATGTTGAATTGTATATAAATCTTTCGTTAAAAAAAACGCCACGACTTTCATCGTGGCGCAATCAATCATTTATGTAAAGAAAATAAAAACTAGCTCTGTTAAGACACATTAAAAAATGTACCTCAATCCAAGTTGCATACCCCAGGTACTAATATTCGAAATGTTCTTTTGGTAAGGGGTTGTTACCAGTTGTTTGTTGAATTCTGCAAGATTATAAACTGGTTTTCCCGTCGCATCAACAGATTTGAAGGTAAGCGGATTGTTGATCGTAAACAGATTCTTAGCGCCCGCATTTTTACTGATCAGGTTGGGTAGGTTAATGATGTCCAAACTGAACTGAAGGGTATGTTTGGTAACCCCTGTAGAGATAAAGAAATCCTGCAGGAAACGCATATCGATACGGTTGTACCACGGCGTTGTTGCTGAGTTCCTTTCGGCATATTGTCCGGCATGCTTTTTCAGGTAAGGCGTGTTATTTACAAACTGATCATAAGCGGCTTGCTGAGCTGCAACAGACCATTTAATAGATCCATCCGTATTTTTTACATCTGAAAAATTCACGTCAGATCCTTTTGCATAAATGTACATAAGGTCGGAAGCGTTATTGCCATCACCGTTAAGGTCTCCTCCAATCACATAGCTGTAGCGTGCCTGTGCATTTCCTTCATAGAATAATGAAATAGTGGTTGCAAAATGATTGGCATATTCAATCCGGTAAGAAAGGTTACCGACAACCCTGTGCGGAATTGAATAGGCTGAATTATATATTTCTTCATCGTTTGGAGTACCCCTGTTAACGATGGACTGCCAGGCCGAAGTAGCCTGAGAACCAGGGTTTGAACTTACCTCGGTTGCCAACGTATAAGTATAAGCTAAAGAGCCATAAAATCCTCTCGAGAAAGATTTGGATAGTTGTAAGGTATTAGAAAAGGAATACCCCTTATTGGTGTTTTCTAGTATGATTGCAGTACCACCCCTGTTTGTTCCGGCAAGGTTAGGGTAAACATATTTACCACTTGCAGGAGTTGTTGTTGGAAAATATTTCCTGTTGTCTTGTCCGAATAATGTTGCTGTTGGATCCTTCAGGTTAGCATTACGCATTTTTACTGCATTGATGTCTTTTGTAAAAAGAACGTCCCATGTAGCGGTGAAACCATTGCCTAATTGTTTATCTATACCGAGGTTAGTTCTGAAAACCTGTGGAAATTTAAAATTTGGATCGATGAGAACAAAACTTCCCGGCGCAGTAGGTGTAACGGTTGAAGGGAATTTACCAACGTATGCATCCGGGTTAGGATTAAAAGTAAGCGCCGCCAATTCAGAAGCTGTGTTAATGACTGCACCTGTTTGATACACGCCGCTGCCACTTGGCATATTGGTTAAGAAAACAAATGGAATTTTACCCGTAAAAATCCCTAATCCGCCACGCAGTGTAAGTCCTTTTTCATCAGGCACTTTCCAACGGAAACCTACTCGTGGAGAAAAAAGTATCGTAGACTTTGGCCATTTGCCCGTGTTAAAGCTGGTAAGGTTGCCATCTTTGTCCGGGAATTTCAAGGCAGAGATCGCAACATTCTCTATCGGTTGTTTCAGGTAAGTGGGCACGTCGGCTCTCACTCCGTAAGTAAGCTTAAAATTCGGATTCACATTAAATTCATCCTGCAGGTAAATGCCTAATTGCCCAACTTTTAAATCAGCGGAAAATACTTTTGCCTGGCCGGGAACCAACGAATAAGTATAAGAGAAAAATGCAGGTGGGGCATCGGTAATAAAATCGTTGAGGTTGTTATAAATGTAATAGCTTTCTGAGCCACCCATAAATGCATTTCCTACTTTTTGGTATTCGTAAGTAGCGCCTGCTGTTATCGTATGCCTGCCAGCAAAATAGGTGAAGTTGTCGGTAACAGTCATTACATTGTTGATAACCTCATTGTTCCTCGTAAAGGGATCTGTTCCGGCGCTCATATAATTCCTGCCCTTTGTTACACCCGGCACAGTTCCGTCAGCATCAAAGATTTCGATAGTCGGAAATACACCACCAGGGCTATTCCTTATGTCGTTGATATGCGTGTAGGCGAATAATAATTGGTTAGAGATTTTGCTGCTAAAATTACTATTCAATTCAAGTGTAGCAGATTTTACAACATGGTCGGTTGCATAATCCGAATTGGAAAAGCCTATAGATTCGGTGCCGTTCCTGTTGTTTGGCAATCTTGTTTGTGACCCGGAAATGCCCCTGATCGTAAATCCACCGGCACCGCTGTTAGGTACGCTGCTACTGTTGAAGGGAGATTGATCACTGCCTTTGAAATCACTGTATTTCAATACGAGCTTATGTATGTTGCTGATGTTCCAATTTATTTTAGCTAATAGTTTACGGTTCTTGGTTACAAAATTGGGACGGTTATCATAAACGCCTGCATCATAATTATACTTGGTTTTTAAGGCATTGGCAAACTTATCCAATGAATCTTTTGGAGCTGCGGAACGCAGACCTGAAGCCGTAGAACCTGCAGGAATATATGTATTCGGATTAGGTTGAGAGATATTTTCCCACTCGGCATTTAGAAAAAAGAATAATTTGTCTTTAATGATAGGGCCTCCAATACTTCCGCCATAAACTTTATTTTTTTGTGTTGAAGGAGGAGGTGATTTGTCACCAATGTGTTTACCACTAAAGCTGGGGGCCCTGTAAAATCCATAAGCCGTACCATGGAAAGTATTGGTTCCGCTTTTGGTAGTTACATTTAAACCAGCACCTGTAAAGCCAGATTGTCTTACGTCAAAGGGAGCAATATTTACTGAAATTTCATCAAAGGCATCAATTGAAATGGGACTTGCACCGCCACCTGGTTGCGGATCTGTCGATAAACCGAAATTGTTATTCAGGTTAGCGCCATCAATTTGCAGATTATTAAACCGGCCGTCTCTTCCCGCAAAGCTGTTGCCGCTGCTTGCCTGTGGTGTAAGCCTGGTAAAATCTGTTATGCTTCTCGAAATAGAAGGTAAAGTGGAGATCTGTCTTGAATTGAAGTTGGTGCTTGCGCCTGTCTTTGCGTTTCCACGGGTACCAGAAGCAATGACGACCTCTGTAAGAGTTGAAGTAGAAGCGGAAAGTACAATATCCGCTGAATAAGGCTCACCAAGATTAAGGTTAATATTATCTAATGTCTGCGGCTTATAACCTACATATTCGGCAATCACCTGGTAAGGGCCACCAATCCTTGTGTTAGGGATGGTGAAGTTGCCATCCTTTTTTGTGATGGTTACATACTTTGTGCCGGAGGGTTGATGGATGGCAGTGATCGTGGCGCTTTCCAATGGCGCCCCACTATCTGATTTCACAAAACCTACAATGCTACTGGTAGTAACCTGGGCGCTAGCTAAAAAAGGGATTGAAAAAAGCGCAATTAGTAGTGGTATTAGTTTTTTCAGGATCATAATAGTCTGTTTGAATCTGGCAAAGAAAGTAAATAATTATTAAGAGAAGTTAAATTTATTAACAAATTACAAGGCAAGCATGGCCGGATTAACGCTGCTTAAACGGAGTCTTTTAAAGGTAAACAATTCCTCAAATCGAAATTATGGCCTGTAGACTATCAAGGCAAACCTCGTTAACTTTGCAACTAAATTTTGAAAATGTTAGACAGTATTGAAAGCGCCATAGAAGATATAAAAAATGGCAAAATGGTGATTGTTGTAGATGATGAGGATAGAGAAAATGAGGGAGATTTTATAACCGCAGCTCAAAATGTTACACCTGAAATAATCAACTTTATGAGTACCCATGGCCGTGGACTCATCTGTGCTCCGTTATCCGAAGAAAGATGCGACGAACTTAACCTGCAGGCAATGGTGAGTGATAATACGTCTCTTCATGCTACTCCTTTTACAGTAAGCATCGACCTGCTGGGCCAGGGCTGTACCACTGGCATTTCTGCTCACGACAGGGCTAAAACGGTGCAAGCGCTGGTTGATCCAAACACAAAACCAGGGGATCTCGGCAGGCCTGGACATATTTTCCCCCTTCGTGCAAAAAAGGGCGGTGTATTAAGAAGAGCGGGGCATACAGAGGCAACGATCGATCTTGCAAGATTGGCTGGCTTTGGCCCGGCTGGAGTTTTGGTAGAGATAATGAATGAAGATGGTACAATGGCAAGACTGCCGGAATTGAGAGAGATCGCAATAAAGTTTGATTTGAAATTAGTCTCCATTAAGGACCTGATAGCTTACCGGCTTTCAAAAGAATCTCTTATCAAGGAAGAAGAAAAGGTACACATGCCAACAAAATACGGCATGTTCGAACTGATAGCTTTTCAGCAGATCAATACCGGTGAAATACACCTTGCAATAAAAAAAGGTGACTGGCAAAAAAATGAACCGGTATTGGTAAGGGTGCATAGCAGTTGCATGACGGGAGATATTCTTGGTTCACTCCGCTGCGATTGCGGCGACCAATTGCACCAGGCGCTGAAAATGGTGGAGGCGGAAGGTAAAGGTGTTGTACTATATATGAACCAGGAAGGAAGAGGTATCGGGTTGCTGAATAAATTAAAAGCATATAAACTACAGGAGCAAGGCATGGATACCGTTGAAGCCAATCTCGAACTTGGCTTTGGTATGGATGAAAGAGATTATGGAGTGGGCGCACAAATTCTCCGCCACCTCGGTATCAGCAAAATGAAACTGATGAGCAACAATCCCCGCAAACGGGCCGGCCTACTTGGCTACGGTTTAGAAGTAGTGGAAACAGTACCCATCGAAATCAAACCTAACATTCACAACGCAAAATACCTCGCCACAAAAAGGGATAAGCTGGGGCATGATATATTGATAGAACACTGAATCTTGATGTATGATGTAGGATGTGTGATGTGTGATGTGTGATGTGTGATGTGTGATGTGTGATGTTTTTGATTGTGAATTATTAGAGGGGGGGAACTGCGTATCCGCGTTGATTAGATGCACTTGTCGGAGGATTAGCCCTTCAATTCTCGATTTTTGATCCTTATATATCCCTAAGCAATTTTATTGGCCTTAGTTGTTTTGTTCGTTGCTACGAAGATGGCTGTCAATTCATTTGCTTCGTTGATTAGTCTATCGATATATTCTCCTTTTATCAGATCAGCATCCCTGATTATCTCCAACCAATAGTGCGACTCGTCTGCTTCTTCTATAACAACCTCAATTTTATAAATAAAATCGTTTGTGGATTTTGCCCTTGCTGATGCCCGATAATTCGCTCCGACAGAACCAGCACAGCGGATCACTTGTTTTGCTATTTCAAATCCGGCCGCATTTCGAGGTAACACTTCGCAAAGCTTAATAACATCAATATGAAATTGTTTTGTTCTTTGCTGTAGAATTTTTCTGTCCATAGTGTATTGAAGGTAAGTGAAACATCACACATCACACATCACACATCATACATCATACATCAATCCTTAGTCTTCGATGTTTTTTATCTGCTTCAGTTCTCTGTTTCTTTTCTTCTCTTCATCCACTGCAAACAATTGGCTTAGCTTGTCGAAGTCTTTGCGGTAAGATAGGCTCACACCGGTTCTTACCCGCTGTCCTATGAAATCGTAATTGGTTCGGTTAAACCCTACCAGCCTGATTCGGCCATCCTGGGTGAGTAGCCACTCTGCTGTTATATCCGGGGTTACAAAAAGATTTACGTTTCTTCCTGTATTGATATATGGGTTATTATAATCAAGGTTTACACCTGCCGTAATGATCAGCCTGCCATTTAATAAAGTAAACACCAGGCCGCTTTTTGCAGCCGCTTGTAATTTTGCCACATTGCTTTGCAGATCAGGTCCCACACTGGTATTCAGGTCGAGGTATAGCGATGTATTTTTTATATACTTCTGCAAAAATTTATTAAAGAACCCCGATAAAGCATTCGATACCACGCCGCCAATAGTGCTGGACAATACGCTGTAGCCGCTGCTTACATTAAGAAAGCCCTGGGTAGAGCTGATAAAAGAATTGAACAGCAACAGGGAGGTCACCTGTTTATTCAACTCATTCTTATCTTCTTTGAATTGTTGTAAACGTTTCGTTACTACAAAATCCCGGCTCAATGGGCTCGATTCAGGCAAAATAAATTCGAAATCGATGGCAGGTTTTAGCAGGGTTTCTGTTAAATGGGCCATTACAATCACATCGCCTTTTTGTCTGATCTGTGTGCCCACAGAGATGTTTTTAAAATCTACGTTGCTTGCCAGGTATTCGGCTATGATATTTATGCGTGCATTCAGCGGATCGCCATTCCAAACGATAGTGCCGCTGTTAACCGTAAAATATTTTTTTAGAAAGGTCTGAAAATTAAAAGTGTATTCTCCCTTTGTGATGACATAACTGCCGTTAATAGTAAGCGGCTCTTTATTGCCCACCCTTATTTTTAGCAAACCATTTCCTTCTCCTTTTATAATATCACCGGTGGTTTCATCCAGTACCACATCTATTTTACAGGAAGGGTTAGCCGTAAGTGTCATGTTCACTACAATATTGCTGGATATCCGCCCCTTAAATTCTTCCATTTTAGTACCAAACTGTATAAAATCGATATAATCTACCGAACCGCTTTCAAGGGTGTTGCCGCTTATTAAATAAATGTGGCTTGTATCCTGTGCAGATGGCTCTCCTTTAATATCCATTACCATATTATCAATACTGCCATTCAATGTCATGCGTGCATTCCCAATCACCTTGCCATAAAAAAGAGAATTGTCTTTTTTTGTGGTGTTTAAAACAAGCAATTTGTTCGATTCAAATACAACATCCTCAAATACAAAATTCTGAAAAAAGCGATGATACATTTTTCCACTCAGGGTGGCGGTATTATTCAAAGTATCTTTCAGCCGGATGCTCCCGAAATCTATTTCACCCGGATTAAAGATGATGGATTCATTCGTGAAAGTATAGCGGCACTGGGTATAATTTACTTTTAATGACCCCTCGGTAATATTTGCAGTCCCTGTGAGGGAGAGGTTTTTTATATTTCCTCTTACCCTTAGATCAGTAGTATTTGCAATGCCACGTATTTCACTAAAAATACTGCCGAGATAATTATTAAGTATCGAAAGATTTAACCTTTCAGATACAAGAGAAATATCCGTTTGATTTTCTGTGGAATCTTTTGTATTTAATGTGCCTTCTATTTTAAAACGATTATTTAAATTTTCAGCATCCAGTTTAAATTTTGCTATACCCGTCGCAGCCATAAAAGTGCCATTGCCATTTACCACACCAATAGAATCACCATCCAGCCTGAATTGTGTGATACGTGTATCGTATTCAATAAACGGTTTCCCAAATGGGTCCATAATGCGAACCAGCCCGGTGATGGCTCCTTCCAGTCTTGGCTGCTTCAACACGAATGGCAGAAAATCATCAAGATTTACTTCCTGCAATTTTACAACCACATCATTTGAATTATATAATTCAGATGGCTCTGTAGAAATTATAACCTGCTGGTTGCCCTGCACAAATTTTACTTCATTCGCACTTACAACAGACTTGCTTAGCGTAAGCTCACCGTCCTTTTCGAGCTGCCATTTTTTATCGTTGATAATAAAGGAGGATGGAAAGAAATGAATATTCACCCCATCTCTCAAAGTTTTCACCTGTGCATTCACGGTAGCATCGCCAAAAGTTTTGCTTGCTCTTGTTTTGATGGCAATGTCCGACACATCATTTTTAGAACTGAATACGAGGTTGGAAGCGGGCAAACGTAAACTGTCGTTGATAACAATCTCGCCTACATCAATATTAGTTAACAACGAATCGAAATTGCCCTTGCTATTAAGGCGGGTATCATTAAACACTTTGCCGCTATAGCTGAATAGCGGCACATCGGCGTTCACGTTTAATTCATTTGTCTTAAGGTTGATGTTGCCCGTAATGCTGCTGTTACTAAAACCCGATAATCTTTTATCCAGCAATTGCACATAGGCGTCCGCTTCTTTTGTTTTAATTGAAAAGGAAAAATTTTGATCACTAACGGTGTAAGATGGTTTTTTAATGTAAGCGGGGTAGTAGCGGCTCAGAAAAACTGTGAACGCTTCGGGCAATTCAATGATCTTAAATTTGCCGGAAATGTCCGCATCTAATTCATTGGAGCGAAGCGTCAGGAATTTTTGATTGTCGGCGATGTACGATTGCAATACAAGTGAATCAAATGAAAGTGGCACACCGGCGTGCGAAAGGCTTGCACCAGATATGCGGGCTGTACCCAGGAACTGGTCAATATTGCTTCCTGCAAAGTTTATATTGAAATGGCCGGCCAGCGTAAAATCATCCAGCGTAAGTTTTAGTTTTTTGAGATCTGCTTTTGAAAGGTTTGCATCAAATGCAAAATGAGGATCCTTTCCGGAGAGGTCAATGGAACCTTTTAAATAATCCAATTTAATGTTCGGATCGTCGATACTAACCAGCCCGGTAAACAACCTTTTTTGAAAATCGCCTTTGATAATAACGTTCTGGTAATCGTAGCCGCCAAAACCAATGCTCCTGATACTGCCATCTAAATTTGCATTGAGCGCTTTCTCTGTGAACCCGCTTCCATTCACCTTGCCGCTAAAAGTAATTGTACCAAGCCGATCGTTATCAAGAAATTCGCCCAGCCTGAAACCCACTGTAGAAATTTTACCTAAATAAACCGGGGCCTTGCCTGCCGGCAACTTCATATTAATATCACCGGTTACAATTCCGAGCCTTGTATTGATGGCGCCAAAAGCTACAAAGTCATTTATGAATCCTGTAAAGTTTCCCTGGTACCTGATGTTGCCGAGTTTACTAAGTTTTGGCTGATCTATATTCTTTAGATCGGGTAGAATTGTGGTGAGGTCCTCGTATGTTGTCAACAGGTCGTTCGCTCTAAAATCAATAAAGGTCTTTCCCATGTCTGGCAATCCCCTCAATGCAATATCGCCATCTACATAAGTGTTGCCGCTTTTAATGAGCATTTTTTTTGCTGTAATGTTATCGACAGTTCCCCGGGCATTTCCTTTAATATAAAATACTCTCTTCCACGATTTTAAGTCAGGGGCAAAAAATGCAAGATCGTCACTGGCCAATTCACTGTTCGCAAAATTTCCTTCGAGGGTAACATCATGTGTGAAGTTGCCCATATCCTTGTTGAAGCTTTTATACTTCATCGCGTAATAATTCCGTAGCCTGCTTTTGTTGGTGACAAGGTCCAGGTTGGCATACTCCATCAGCTCGGGAGTAAACTTCATTTTGGCTTGCAGCTTTTTTATTTCAAAGCCGCTGCGTTCTTTCGTAGCAAGCCTTATATCCGCAGTGAGTGTATCTTTTTCAAATCTCACATTGTTCATATCACCGGTGATCTTGCTGAAGTGAAGATGTGCTCCATCAAACCTGTCCGCAAATGGGGCTCTTGCAGTTTGTTGCTCATGGATAAATGCACCATTGCTTACATGCAGATGTTTTGCAGTTATTACCCATCCTTCATTATTCCATTGGTATTTATTTGGTACAAGGGGAGCTTTTTTAGGTTTCTTTATATTAAGTGAATCGGCCCGGTTGCCTTTATAATCATATTGTGAGAATATTGGACCGTCAATTATAAGAGTATTGAGGTCAATTTGTTTTTTGGGAAAATTTATACTGTTGGCATCAAGATCCAATTTTGATATTGCCACTTTCGTATCATGCCCCACCCATCCATCTACCTGGTTGAAATTGATATTTTTCAACGCAAGCACTTTTATATCAAATTCAATTCCTCCTTTTTTTTTGGTGGAAGAATCGCTGCTGCCGAAATAATCGATGAGAAATTGGTAGTTCCAAGCGGAATCGGTACGGTGCATATTCACCACCGCATTGTCAAGCGCTGCATATTGCAAGACGGCTTTGTTCTTTAAAAAAAACCAATCCGTAATATTTACTTCAGCCGAAGCAGCGTATAAGAGCGTATCTTTTTTTTGATCTTCAATCAACAGACCTTCCATAGACATCTTATCAAAAAAATGATAATCAATATGCTTAAGTCTTACCGTGGCATGCAACTTATCAGAGAAGCTGGCGGCCACTTTGCTCACGATAATATTTTGAACAAATGCCAGGTGCAGCATTCCATAAGTAAATAACAGCAGTATAATGAGTGAAAAAAAGAACCACAACTTTTGTATTGTTTTCCTGAATACGAATAACCAGCCTGCAAGCCAACCCATTACTAAAACAGCAAAGAACCAGGTGGGGTAATCGGGGTAAATATAAATGATCAATGTAACTAGCACCAACCAAAAAGCTAGTGTGAAAAAAGACCATTTTAATATGTTCAGGCTATAACGCAGGGAATAGAAATCTATGCTGTAAAATTAACGTATCAGCACCTTAAGGCAAAATCAATACCAGAATTGGAACGTACTGTACAATGCTTTCAGGCCGATATAAAATGTAATCAGGTGAAATTAACAGTTTCTTTGGTGTAAGTGTTACGGCTTATTTCGCATTGGTCTATTCGCTATCCATAATTTCTTTCACTTTTTCTGCTAACAGTTGTTGATCGGGCAGGTAAAGCTGGTATTTTGAAACAAAGATTTTATTGGAAAGACCGCCGGTTGCATACTTCACCAAAAACTCATGTTTGTCTGCGGCAATGATGATTCCAATGGGCGCATTATCACCTTCTGTGTTTTCTTCTTCTTTAAAATAATTAAGATAGAGATTCATTTGCCCAATGTCCTGGTGCTTTACCTTTTTTGTTTTTAGATCGATCAGCACAAAGCATCTTAAAATGCGATGGTAAAATACCAGGTCAATAAATAAATGTTCATTGTCGACAGTAATTTTAAACTGTCTTGCAACAAATGAAAATCCTTTCCCAAGCTCAAGTAAAAATTGCTGAAGGTTATCGATTAGTTTCTTTTCTAATCCCCGTTCTTTCATGATGCTTTCGTAAGGGATATTTAAGAATTCAAATATGTAGGGATCTTTGATAGCATCATTTGAGCTGGCGATTGATTGCCCTTTTTCTGCTAAAGCTAATACGCCCTTCTTGTTTTTGCTCAATGCCAGGCGTTGAAATAAAGATGAATCGATCTGGCGTTTCATTTCACGAAAGCTCCAGTTTTCCTGGATGCTTTGCTTTTCGTAAAAGCTTCTGGCCATGTCATCTGAAACTGTAAGTAATTCTGCATAATGGCTCCAACTTAAAGAAATACCAGACACCGTCTGGTTAATTCGGGATTTGCCAGACAGTGTCTGGCGAATTGGTGATTGTCCCGATACCGTTTGTAAATTGGGATATTTGATATAAAACAAACGCATTAGCTGAAGGCTCGAACGGCTGAACCCTTTTCCATATTTTAATTTTAAATCGGAAGCAAGCGTTACTAATAATTCGGCTCCATATTCCGCCCTTTGCTTTCCACCCTGCTCAAATTCTATAATATATTTTCCGATGTTCCAGTAAGCAATTACAAGCTCTGTATTAATTGCCTTAACAGCGTTCTCCCTTGCCTTCTGTAAAGTAGAGCCAATGTTGTCAAGTAATGCGGTGTACTTTTTTGCTGCCTTGTTCATTGAAATGGATTATAGCATTTATTTTTTATTCCTTGGCATTGAAAGATTTTCCCATTCATGGTTCTTTATCAGTTTGCCTATGTAGATGATCTGGCCTACATGATACGGGTAGTGCGCCAGTTGCCGGTTAATAGCATCAACTACTGTTAAGGCTTCGTTCCTGATGGTGATTGTTTTTAAAAGATCATCATTCGTTAAGCTTCTGGTAGCATCCAGGCAACAGTCCCAGCCATCATTCCAAAGAGCGATTACTTGTTCTTTGGAAGCCGGCAAATCTTCAAACTCTTCATCTCTTTTCCGCCATTCTTTTTCGCCATCTGTTGTCAAAAAATCGGTCCACCTGCTAAGCATATTACCGCTCATGTGCTGAATGATAATGGCGATGCTATTACTTTCTTCATTAGGGACAAAATGAAAGTCCGCTTCATTTAGTTGGTTAAATGTTCTTTCGCCAAGCTCCTTATAATAAGTAAGTCGTTTGATGGCAGATTGAAGAAAAACGGATTCAAGTGTTTGCATATAATTATTTGAACGATGTTCGGATATCCCAACCAGTATCGATGCAGGCCCAAAAAATCAATATCCTTCAGCAGCATCATCACCACGTTTGTCTGCAACGGCGGTAATAGGTTTTGCCCTACCTGGTTTTATTTCGATCAGTTCTGTTCTGCCAATTCCACCCCTGTCCACCACCTTATAGCCCATTGCTTCAAGCGACCTGGCGGTAGCTTTATCAAAATCCTTTTCCACCATTATCTCGTCCGGTAGCCATTGATGATGGAACTTCGGCTTATTCACAGCATCTTCGGTACTCATTTTAAAATCGATCAGGTTTACCAGCGTTTGAATAATGCTTGTTGGTATTGTAGTGCCGCCCGGTGTGCCAACCACCATGCAGGGTTTATTATTTTTTAATACAATGGTAGGTGTCATGCTGCTCAGCATTCTTTTACGGGGTGCAATGGCGTTGGCCTCTGCACCCACTGCGCCATACATATTCGGAACGCCGGGCTTAACGCTGAAATCATCCATTTCATTATTTAAAATAAATCCGGCGCCGCTCACTACCGTTCTGCTACCATAAGATCCATTAAGGGTTGTAGTAACAGAAACCGCATTGCCAGCCGCATCAATGATGCTTAAATGTGTAGTCTCTTCACTTTCCTTAATGATACCCTCTTTTATTAACTCGCTGTTGCCGGCATGCCCTGGTGTATAATCTTTCATTCTTTCCTGCAGGTATGCTTCACTTACCAAGGTTTTCACAGGTACTTTTACAAAGTCCGCATCGCCTAAATATTTTGCCCGATCGGCAAAGGCCCTGCGTTCAGCTTCGGTCAGTAATTGCACACTTTCAGGCGTTTGAAATTTCATAGCGCCAACATTTCTTTTCTCAATCATTTTCAATACCTGTTGTAATATGATACCGCCGCTACTGGGTAATGGCATGGAAATAACATGAAAAGTTCTGTAATCAAATTCAATGGCTTTTCTTTCAATTGCCTTATAATTTTTAAGATCTTCATAACTGATAATACCCTTTCCTTTCTTCATCTCATTTACTACCAGGCGTGCGGTTTTGCCTTCATAGAAGCCTTTGACCCCTTGATCCCTGATCCTTTTCAATGTGTTGGCAAGATCTTTTTGTACCAATATATCACCCGCTTTCCATTCAGTATTTTTTACAAAAGCGGTAGGCGAAGTATTCAATTCTATAAATTCCTTTTTAAGTTCATTCAGGTCATCGGCCTGGTTGGCCGTAATGGCAAAACCATTTTCAGCAAGATCAATGGCGGGTTGCACCAGTTTTCTAAAAGGCAGTTTCGCATATTTCATGGAAGCAAATAATCCAGCCACCGTTCCTGGCACTCCGCATGCGAGATGCCCGTTTTGCGAAAGGTTCATTTGAGGATCGCCATTTGCATCAAGATACATATCCCTGCTGGCAAGTGTGGGGGCCGTTTCACGGTAATCGATGGAAATATTTTTGCCTTCTTTCGCGGATGGAGTATTTGTAAGATGTGCTACCATAAATCCGCCGCCTCCAATATTGCCCGCCCCGGGATACACTACTGCAAGGGCCAATTGTGTGGCAATGGCTGCATCCACTGCATTGCCGCCCTGTTTTAAAATATTGATCCCGCATTTACTTGCCAGCGGATGGGCAGATACTACAGCCCCTTTTCCACAAACAACTTTTTTTTGACCTGCGTAGTTAAACGGATTAATTTTTTGTGCGGCCAAAAAGAAGGGAACTCCTACAAGACCGAGGAGTACAAACGCATATATTTTTTGAAAGAATAATGTACTTTTCTTTATAATGTTCATGCCGTTTTTATTTTGATCGAAATTAGTTGATTGAGACTATAATGGGTAAGTTTGAACAACCAAACGAAGAAACAAATTATGAGAAAGATTACACTGCTCATTTGTACAATAATGCCTCTTATTGCATTATGTCAGAAAACAATTACCGGAAAAGTTTTTGATGCTACCAACAGCCAGCCACTCATACAAGCAAGTATTACAGTGAAAGGAACGGGAACCGGAGTTGCAACAACCAGCGATGGTAAATTCAGCATTACCCTACCCGCCGGTGCAAAAACAATTACTGCCAGTTATGTGGGTTATCAAAGCCAAACTGTAGATGTGCAAGGTGCCAGCACAGATTTCTCCATTGGCTTGCAGCCTTCATCTGAAGAGACACAAATCACTGTGATTGGTTCAAGGAATTTATCAAGAACAAAAGTTCAAACACCGGTACCGGTAGATGTTATACCCGTTGCAACTATGGCAAAGGAAATCGGCCAGATCGACCTTAATCAGTTACTTACTTTTTCAGCTCCTTCTTTCCAATCGAGCAGGCAGACTGTTTCTGATGGTACTGACCATGTGGATCCTGCACAGTTAAGGGGACTAGGTACCGACCAGATATTAGTATTGGTAAATGGAAAACGGCGGCACCAGTCGGCCCTTGTAAATGTGAACGGAACGGTTAATCGTGGCCAGGTGGGAACCGATCTTAATACAATCCCCGTATCAGCAATTGAAAGGGTGGAAGTGTTAAGAGATGGAGCGGCCGCACAATATGGGTCGGATGCCATCGCTGGTGTAATAAATATTGTATTAAAAAAATCAACCGATGTTTTAAGTGGCAATGTTTCTTATGGACAATACGCAACCAGTTATCCGAAGGACTATGCTTTAAACATGATCAATAAAACATCCACAGATAATGTGAGCGTGAATGATGGTGGCGCTTTCCAGGCGGGTCTTAATTATGGATTTAAAATTAATAAGAAAGGGTATGTGAACATCACCGGCGAATATTCCATTAGGGAAAAAACAAACCGCACAGGCACCTATACCGGCGCCGTGTATCCTAATGTTGGCGGTGTAAACCGTGATGATTCTATTATGAATGCAAGAGGGTTGACAAGGAATAATTTCGATATGCGTGTGGGTAATTCTAAGATTGCAAATGGGGCTGTTATTGTGAATGCCGGTTATGCTTTGAGTGATAACTGGAATTTGAAAGTATTCGGCGGTTATAGCCAAAAGAGCGGTGAAGCTGCGGGTGTTTTCCGTTATCCTTCTGCTATCAATACTGCCGCAGGAACTTATGCCAGCCAGGTATTAACAGTGTATCCAAATGGATTTTTGCCATTGATCAAAACCGATATTAAAGATTACTCATTTTCAATCGGCGCAGACGGAAAAATCGGAAAATGGTTTGCGAGCTTATCGAATACATTGGGTGTAAATGATTTTGGATTTAGTGTAGATAATTCCATCAATTATACTCAATATGCTGTAACAGCAAACCCCCAGCGAAAATTTGATGCAGGTGGGCTAAGGTTTTTACAGAATACTATTAATGCTGATATGAGCAGGAATTTTGATGTGCTCTCAGGTCTTAACGTAGCGTACGGGGCCGAATTCAGGATCGACCAATACTCGCAGAAAGCGGGTGAGGAAGCATCGTATAAAAATTACAATACCAATGCAGGAGCAGGTTCAGGGGCACAGGTGTTTGCAGGCTTTGTGCCGGATTATGCAAAAAAGAACTCCCGTAATAATGTTGCTTTGTATGTTGATCTCGAACAAGATTTTACAAAACAATGGTTGCTTGAATTTGCATTGCGTTTTGAAAACTATTCCGACTTTGGCAGCACGCTCAACTATAAAGTGGCAACCCGTTACAAAGTGAGCGATAATTTTAGTTTACGGGGCGCTATATCAACAGGATTCAGGGCTCCGTCTATGCAGCAGAAATTTTATGCTAAAACGAATACCTTATTTGTATCTACTCCAGCAGGGTTGGTTGCAACTGAAAGCGGCACATTTACCAATAACAGCAAGCCTGCTGAAATATTAGGCATTCCTAAATTAAAAGAGGAAACGTCGCAAAACTACTCCGTAGGATTTACTACTACACCCTTGAAGGGTTTGGAAATAACTGTAGATGGATACCTTATCAATATTGATAACAGGATCGTATTGACAAATAATTTTTCAGGAGGTACAAATGCTACATTAGCCCAGCTGCTGAAAGACAATGGGGCTACTGCCGCTAACTTCTTTACAAATGCGATAGATACAAGGGCAGAAGGTTTGGAAGCTGTGGTAAGTTATCGCACTGCATTTGCTAATGTCAACAAGCTTAGGTTTACACTGGCAGCCACTTTCATACACAATGAAGTAAAGAAGGATGAGAATGGAAAACCAATAATTAAAGCATCTGATATTTTAGTTAACTCCGGCCAGCTTGGCTCATATTTTAACAGGGAAGACCAGAGCCGTATAGAAGTAGCCAATCCAAAAGCAAAAGGGAATTTTACCATTAACTACAATCATAAAAAGTTCGGTGCAATGTTGAGGTTCGCCTATTTTGGAAAGGTCACCTATCTTGACCCAACCATTAATGTTGCAAATCCCGGTGCTTTCCCTGTAAATGCATTTACAGGACAAAAAGAAACACTCGACCAGGAATTTAATCCAAAAACAGTAACGGATATTTCTCTGAGCTATGACCTTACAAAAAACTTTGCACTAACTCTTGGTTCCAACAACATTTTTGATGTGTACCAGGACAAACATTTGCATAGCGGTAACGTTTCGCTGGGACGTTTTATTTACAGTCGCCGGGTGCAGCAAATGGGGTATAATGGACGGTATATTTTCGCAAGGCTTTCATTCAATTTAAATACTGCACAATAAAGCTCAAATATTTTTATAATGATTTTACACGTGCCGGCCCATACAGGACCGGCACGTTATTTTTAATGGGCTGGCCCCGAAAATTATCTTAGCTAACGGTATTGCCGCGGCGCTTTAATTGCTATTTCCCCCTAATTTTATACTTCAAACCTATTTATGAAGAAAACGTTTTTGTTCTGCTCTCTCGTTTTGTCTTTTAGTTTTTCCTGCCTCTCACAATCGCTAAAATCTCCGGATGAATTTTTAGGCTATGCGTTAGGGTCAAAGTACACACCTCATCATAAAATTGTAAGTTACTTTCAGCAAACTGCTGCTGCCAATCCGCAGGTGATGAAGCTGGAGCAATACGGTGAAACTACAGAAGGAAGACCTTTATTAACAGCCATCGTTGCGTCGGCGGAAAATATCACGAGGCTGGAGGAAATAAGAAAAAATAATCTTCGCCTTACGGGTATGCTTACCGACAAGCCTGCTGACCTGAATGCACCTGCAATTGTGTGGTTGAGTTATAATGTGCATGGCAATGAAACGAGCAGCAGCGAAGTGTCGATGAAAGTGCTGTACGAATTATTAAATCCTGCAAATATTGAAACAAAAAAATACCTGCAAAATACAGTTGTAATTATTGATCCCTGCATCAATCCCGATGGGCGTGACCGTTATGTGAACTGGTACACACAAATGAGCGGTAAAAAAGTGAATCCGGATCCTAATGCACGGGAGCATAATGAGCCGTGGCCGGGTGGAAGGTACAACCATTACAACTTTGATCTTAACCGGGACTGGGCCTGGCAAACACAGGTAGAAACACAGCAGCGCATCATTAAATACAATCAATGGATGCCGCATTTGCACAGCGATTACCACGAACAGAGTTATAACAATCCCTACTATTTTGCGCCCGCAGCAGAACCTTATCATGAAGTGATAACTCCATGGCAAAGAAAAATACAGGTCGAGATCGGGAAGAACAATGCCAGATATTTTGATGCCAATGGCTGGTTATATTTTACCAAGGAAGTATTTGACCTGTTCTATCCATCTTACGGAGATACTTACCCGCTTTACAATGGAAGTATAGGGATGACTTTTGAACAGGGTGGTGGTCCTCGTTCCGGTGCATCTATAGTTACAAACAATGGAGATACGCTTACGCTTAAAGACAGGATTGAACATCATTTTACTACCAGTATGAGTACGCTGGAAGTGGTGTCGAAAAACACGGCGATGATCGTTAAAGAATTCAAACAATTTTTTGATGATGAAAAAAATAATGGAGTAGGCGAGTACAAATCATTTGTGATCACCGATGTAAATACTAATAAAATAAATGCATTGAAACACTTGTTGGATGTGAATGGAATTGTTTACGGTAGTACAACAGCGGGCACGTTAAAAGGATACAATTATTTTACTGGTAAAGAGGAAAGTTTTTCTGCTACTAATGGAATTGTCGTCAGCACTTATCAGCCAAAGGGTGTGCTTGCAAAGGTTTTATTTGAACCGAGTTCAAAGCTGATCGATTCAGCTACTTATGATATCACCGCCTGGTCGTTGCCTTTTGTGTATGGCTTGCAGACGTATGCCGTTAAAGAAAAATTGAGCGTCAGCCCGATTGCGCCAAAGCAAAAGAACAACGTGCTTCCAGAAACATCTTATGGTTACCTGGTCAGCTATTCTTCGTTTGAAGATTCAAAGTTTTTAGCCGCCCTGGTGAATGCAGGTATAAGGGTTCGCTTTGCTGAAAAAGGGTTTGGTTTTAACGGCAATAAGTTTGCCAGCGGTACACTAATTGTTTTGAAAAAAGGCAATGAAAATAAACTGGATGAACTTGCAGATGCGGCAAAAAAGTTTGATGCAAATATCACAGCTATCTCAACGGGCTTTGTTGAAACCGGCGCAGATTTCGGCAGCGAGAAAGTACATTTTATCACTAAACCACATGTAGCCATGCTTACGGGTAAAGGCGTGTATCCGGATGCTGCCGGAGAAGTTTGGCATTTGTTTGATCAGCAGTTAAATTATCCCATTACATTGATCAATGTGGAGGATGTGAATAATGTAAACTGGAAAAATATTGATGTGCTTATTTTGCCTGGTGGCAGATACAATTTCTTAAGTGATAAAGACGGGTCGGCGGACCTGAAAACCTGGGTAAGACAAGGAGGCAAATTAATTGCAATAGATAATGCAGTAGCACAGATGGCGGCTGGTGATTGGGGTATAAAATTGCAAAAGAAGGAGGATGAAAAAAAGGATGAAAAGCCGCTGACCTACCAGGAGCTTAAAAGATTTGAAGAGAATGAGCACAAGGGAATCATGAGCAACATTGCAGGGGCTATTTTTAAGATAGAGCTTGATAATTCTCATCCGCTTGCATTAGGGTTTCCTAAATATTTCTATAACCTGAAACAGGATGGAAATATGTACGAATTTTTAAAAGATGGATGGAATGTTGGTATCATAAAAAAAGACAGTTATGTAGCAGGCTTTGTTGGAACTGATATCAAAGAAAAAATAAAAGAAGGCCTGGCTATTGGAGTGCAGGGTTTTGGAAAAGGTAGTATTGTTTACCTGGCGGATGATCCTATCTTCCGGAACTTTTGGGAAAGTGGCAAAATGCTATTCAGCAATGCTGTGTTTTTGGTGGGGCAATAAACGTCTTTAAACACAACAAAAGATTAGCGCTTAATTTAGTTCCATAAGCACATGATATTGGTAGTGTCCAAATAAGTCAGGTCTATGTTTCGCTAATAACTACAAAAAATTAGTGCTTAATTTCAGAACTCCTGATCTGTCGCAAACAAATCATTTGGTTTACATCATTTCGGGGAATAACCCCAACGGGGTTTAATGTGAATAGCCTCGGGTGAAACCCGGGGAAAATGAATGCCGTAATTCGATACAACCCCGAATGGGGTTGAATTTAATGGAGTCAATATATTCAACCCTTTCAGGGTTGGAAAATATGCAATCTATTACCATGGGTTCCACCCACGGCTATTCAAATTCAAGCCTGAGAGGCTTAGGTATTGTAACTTTAATTTGCGAAAAAATATGCATTTGAGGTGCAGGTCGGGAGTTCTCAGTTTGGTTCAATGGGAACGTGATATATTGTTTTTTAGCAGGGGACATTTAAAATTACCGGATGTATCACGTCCTCTATGGGGCTTATGGAATGGATTTTTTTACCTACCCATATTAAGTCCCGATGGGATGGGATGGGAAGCTGATTGCATCAGACTTAAAACACAATTAAAGTTGCCCAAAGGTATACAGTACAAGAGGGCGATGCAACGATGATGCCCGTTGCTTCAATGCCCGGACAAAAAATAGTACTCACTTTTTTTACCACTTATGAAGTATATGCAGATATAGCTATCCAGGTACTTGTACTAAATGTTAAAACTTATCACTGCTGTAAGTGGTGGCGTTTCTTTTTATAAACGGTTATATCTTCGACCACTCAATACCTTACATTCGCAAATCAATACATTATATGCGTAGACTTTTACTCGTTTTATTTACCATTATCCAATCGCTGATAGCACTCGCTCAAACACCCCGGACATACACTTCTTCCGAAATATTATTACAAATAAAAAAACTTAATGTGCTCGGTTCCGTGCTGTATATCGCAGCTCATCCCGATGATGAGAATACGAGGTTGCTGGCTTATCTCGCCAACGAAAAATTATATAGAACCGGTTACCTGAGTTTAACGAGAGGTGATGGGGGCCAAAATTTAATTGGAGATGAACAGGGGATCGATCTTGGGCTTATCCGCACACAAGAACTATTATCCGCACGCAGGATAGATGGGGCAGAACAGTTTTTCAGCAGGGCTTATGATTTTGGTTTTTGTAAAACTTCTGAGGAGGCATTGGCAACCTGGGGACATGATAAAATTTTAAGCGATGCGGTATGGGTGATCAGGAAGTTTAAACCAGATGTGATCATTACACGTTTCCCGGAAGATGCAAGGGCGGGCCACGGACATCACGCTGCATCCGCTATTATTGCAAGAGAGGCATTTGACGCTGCGGCCGATTCCACGAAATTTCCGGAGCAATTAAGCCAGGGCGTAAGTGTATGGCAGGCCAAGAGAATACTATGGAACACTTTTAATTTCGGCAACACGAATACGCAAAGCGAAGACCAGTTTAAGTTAGATGTAGGGATGTATAACCCGTTGTTAGGAAAAGGCTATGGCGAAATTGCAGCGCTGAGCCGTAGCCAGCACAAGAGCCAGGGATTTGGCGTACCTGCACAACGAGGAACTGCTATAGAATATCTTAGTGCTATTAAAGGTGACAAGCCGGTGAATGATTTGATGGACGGTGTGGATGTGGGTTGGGGAAGAATAAACAAAAATGAACTAACTGATTCGATCAATAATATTATCAGCCATTACGATGTTCAGCATCCTGAAAGTTCTGTTGAAGCACTGATAGCATTGCAAAAAAATCTTTATGAAATAAATAACGACAATAGCAGTAAGGGCCAGGTTGATACGTGGCTTTGGGATAAGGCCAATGAGATCACAAAAATATTGGAAAACGCAGCGGGCTTGTTTATGGAAGCTACTGCGGCAACCCAGTTAAATGTAATTGGAGATAGCATCAAGGTGAACCTGGTTTTCAACAACAGGAGAGGTATCAAAATTGATACAGTTATGGTTTCCGTTTTCGGCAGCGATTATTTTTTTAAGGATATTAAGGTTAATGAAAACAAGACACAAACAGTAACGATCGCCATTAGTGATATAGAGCAGGCTTCACAGCCATATTGGTTGGAGTATGGTTTGGACGGCAAAGGTAGCTTTGATGTAAGAACCCAATCACTGATCGGTGTTCCCGAAAGTTATAAATATGTTGCCAACTTTCAGGTAACGATAGATAAAAGTGTTTATGATTTTTATAAACCTGTTATGTATAAATATACTGATCCTGTTAGAGGGGAGCTCTTCCAGCCGATCCAAATTGTAAACCCGGTTTTTATTAATAGCAAACAGAACCTGATCATTTTTAAAAATGATGATAAAAATCAAAAAAAAGTAGTGGGATTTACATTGCAATTTAACCGTAAAATGGACGGTGTTGCAAGATTTAGCTACAACCGTAATGGGTACACCAGCCAGGTTTTTGATTCAATGGTGCATGTTGCCAAAGGCGAATTGCGAAATGTAAATGTTGTTATAAACAGCGATTCTATAAAGAAAGATACAAAGGAGTTTATGGGCGGTCGCTTCGCATCAAAACCCTTGAAGGATGACCAACTGCTTTCGCTGACTAAGATCAGGTATGATCATATTCCTGATATTTTTTACAACTATTATGATAGGATCACTGTGCTAAAACTTGATCTGAAAATTGTTGGCAAGACGATCGGTTATATACCGGGTGCAGGTGATAAAGTGCCGCATGCGTTAGAGCAAATGGGGTACAAAGTGGTAATGCTAAAGCAGTCAGATATCACGGTGAATAATTTAAAACAATTTGATGCAATTGTAGCTGGTGTAAGAACTTACAATGTAAATGAGTGGATGAACAATGTGTACGACGAATTAATGCAATACGTAAAAGATGGGGGTGTATTGGTAGCTCAATATAACACCAGTAACCAGATAGGTCCTGTCAGGTCAAAGATTTCTCCATACCCATTTACGATTAGTCGTAGCCGTGTAACTGATGAAACAGCAAAGGTCAACTTTTTGTTACCTGCACATCCTGTTTTAAATTATCCAAACAAGATAACAGAAAAAGATTTTGAGGGATGGATACAGGAACGCAGTATTTACGATGCGGAAAAAATTGATAGTAATTATCAACGAATATTAAGCCTGAAGGACGCCGGTGAAGATGAACAGGATGGTAGCCTCATCGTTGCAAATTATGGCAAAGGGAAGTTCGTGTACACCGGGCTGGTGTTTTTTAGAGAGCTGCCTGCGGGAGTACCGGGAGCTTACCGTTTGTTTGCGAATTTGATAGCCCCGCCAAACAAATCTTATTCTTACAAGGCAGAGGCTCCAAAAAATATTACCATAAAAAAGAGCAATAAAAAAGATGCAACTAGATAGCAGTAAACCAGAACTTCCACAAGAGGAAAAAAGCAACTCCTATTGGAACGGGTGGTATATCATTGTGATCGTTTTTTTATTAGCGCAAGTCACATTCTATTATTTAATAACGCAGTATTTTAAGTAACCCATTCTCTCTAAGTTTCAGGTAAATTATTGCAACGCATGCTGTCTATAGAAAAAATTATTTATGACCAAAAAGACCTGCAAGGGATTGTAGCATGAGCACGCTTGACTGGGTCATATTAATCACTACGCTTTGTGGTATCATCATGTATGGTATTTATAAAAGCCGTACCACAAAAAATCTTGATGGATATTTCTTAAGCAATAGGAGCATGCCCTGGTATATGGTACTGCTAAGTATTATGGGCACACAGGCAAGCGCTGTCACCTTCCTAAGCGCACCCGGACAAGCATATACAGACGGGATGCGTTTTGTACAATATTATTTTGGTTTGCCAATCGCTATGATCGTTATCTGTATCTTTTTTGTACCGGTTTTTAGAAGATTAAAAGTTTATACTGCTTATGAGTTTTTAGAGAATCGGTTCGATGGCAAAACACGTTCCTTAACATCGGGACTTTTTTTACTTTCGAGAGGTTTATCAACAGGTATCAGTATTTATGCGCCTTCCATTATTTTAAGCTCATTATTAGGCTGGAATATTTACTACACTAATCTCGTTATGGGCGGGTTGCTCATCATCTACACCATGAGCGGCGGCGCTAAAGCCGTGGCATATACACAGCAGTTGCAACTCATAATTATTATTGCAGGAATGTTCCTTGCCGGTTATATGGTGGTCACTTTGTTACCTGAAGGAATGGATTTTAAATCTGCAATAAAAGTGGCCGGCAATCATGGCAAAATGAATGTAATTACATCGGGGGTTACCAATGGTCATTTTGACTGGAAGGACAAGTATAATATCTGGAGTGGCGTGATCGGCGGGTTCTTCCTTGCGCTTAGTTATTTTGGCGCTGATCAAAGCCAGGTGGGCAGGTATCTTACCGCTAAATCACAAAAGGAAAGTAAGATCGGGCTACTAACAAATGGGTTGGTGAAAGTGCCTATGCAGTTTCTTATTCTGTTAGTTGGGATACTAGTATTTTCATTTTATCAGTACCATAAAGCGCCTGTTTATTTTGATAACGCAACAGTATTGCTTGCAAAAAATACAGAGTATAAAGATTCACTTATTAGCCTGGAGCAAAAGTATAGCAGCACACTTGCAGCAAATGATTACGAGCGAAGTAATGTGATACGTGCCCAATATAAGGCGGTTTTAAAGAAGGCATTACCCGGCCAGGACCCCAATGATACAAACTTTATATTCCTGCGTTTTGTTGTTGACAATTTACCTAAAGGCCTCGTTGGCTTACTGATAGCTGTAATATTCCTGGCTGCATGGGGAAGTATTGCTGCGGCATTGAATTCGCTTGCATCCTGCACCGTAGTTGATTTTCATAAAAAGTATATAAACGTAGGCTGCACAGAAAAAGAGGACTACAATATCTCCCGCTGGTACACTTTAGGCTGGGGTGTTTTTTCAATCATTGTTGCCATGTTTGCACACAATCTTGGTAATAGCCTGATCGAAGCAGTGAACATTTTGGGGTCCTTGTTTTATGGAGTGATATTGGGTATTTTCCTTGTTGCGTTTTGGATAAAGCGAATAAAAGCGAATGCAGTTTTTTATGCTTCTGTAGTTGGTGAGTTACTGGTGATACTCATCTATAAGCTTGATTATATTTCTTTCTTATGGCTTAATGTGATCGGCGCATTGCTTGTTATTATATTAAGTTTTGTGATACAGCTTTTTTTACCAGTTGATAGAAAGCCAGTCGTTTCCTAAAACAAAAAAGTTCACACCTTTTCTAAAAGTGTGAACCTTCTTTGTTGAATCCAAATTGTTATTTTAATTCCTTCTGCAACTTTTCATTCATTCTTACGTAATCATCATTCTTTGCTTCTTTGGCAAGTTCCCATGAAGTTTTAGAACTTGTTAGCGCCCCTGCATTGTCACCCATTTCTTTTTGAATTTTTGCTTTGTATAAAAATATCCAAAAGCCTTTTGGATTTGCCTCTCCGGCTTTGGTAGCATTCTCTAATGCCTTTGCAAGGTTTTTATCATATTCATTGTAAAACTGTGCGGCTTCCCAATAAGGTTTTTTATCCGTTTGCATAGCAGCCTCAATTTGTTTACGTATTTTTTCTTTAATGCTGGTGTTGATCGGAATGGCAACGACTTTGTTTTCCCATATCAATCGCAGCTCGCAGCTTTCCGGTTTTACATTAGCAAACTGCATGGTAAATGTTTCTGTTTTTGTCTTTTCTTTCGTTGGCACCACTTTAAAACGTACCACATCTTCTGATTCCTTGTAGCCATCTACACCACTATTTTTGACGCCTTTATTAATGATCACTTCCCATGATTCTTCGCCAGGAATGGTGTATAAAACATAAGTACCGGAATCCAGTTTTCTGCCACCAATTTCCACCGGCTCGGTAAATGAAAGTTTGGTTGCGGAATTAGCGCCTGTACGCCATAACTTATCATTAGGAACTAGATCGCCAAATACTTTGCGGCCTTTTGCGGAGGGCCGTGAATAAGTAACCTCAATAGAACCCAAACCAAATTCCTGCTTGATAGTTTGTGTGGGAGACGGTGCAGGAAATTTTACCTGTGCGGTAGTATTCAGTAGAAGAAAAAATATAAATGCGAATGCAACCGTGATTGTTTTTTTCATATAATTTATTTTGCGCAAAGATAAACTTCGGCGAAGCAATAAACGCATTAATGTAAGTTGTATTTGAAGGGTGGTAGTAAGGTTCAGAATTTTACCCTCACTTTTGCTGAAGCTTTTTTGCCTTTTTTCACCTTCCATTTTGGGCCTTCTTTTATTATACGCAGTACCTCTTTATCGCAATTATCGCAAAGCGATTTATCTACTTTCATATTGGTGATTGCTCCATTATCGAGCACATCAAAAGACACTTCAACATCTCCCTTTATTTTTTTAGGAATTTCATTTGACAAGGATAAGTTGTTGTTGAGATAAGCATCGTAATTAGACCAGCCATCTTCAGGTTCTGCTTCCATTAATGAATCCTGCACTATTGTTGAACGCCGTTTATCCTTGTTAAAGAAATCACTTCTTTTGCCCACGACAATACCCGACCGCTGAGCAAGGTCATCTTCGTATAACACAATTTTAGTGTTGGAAGGATTGCTGCGAAGTAGAAGCTTTTTTGGTTCATAACCAATCGATTTTACATCGATGCTCAGCAACGAGTCCGGAGCCACCAAGTTAAAGGTTCCGTTCGCATCTGCATAGGTTGAAAGGTTTTTATTGGTCACAATAACATTAGCAAAAGGGATTGGCTTATTTTCAGGAGATACTACCTGTGCAGTAAAAGTATGAATGGCAGCAGTACCCTTGTCTGCATTTATTTTGTATTCATTATTGGCTGCTCTTTCAACCCTACCATTGAGTTGCTGATTGGGTTGAAAGCTATTTTGTTCAGGAGTGGACAGCTTATTAGTTGTTGCAACATCCCGTGATTGGTTTTCTAAATTCTCTATATAACCACCGCCTGCAGTTTGCGGAGCAGGGCTCCCTTCCTTTTTTTTCAGCGTGTACATAAATGCTGAGTCCTTTATCACCGGCAGTTCTTTCTGAGTTATATTTTTTGCGGCTTGGCTTTCTATAGCAACCGCTTCATTGAGATTGTCTTTAGCCGTAATCGAGTCCTGCTTGTTGGTTTCGGCAGTCACTCCCTTTGCGCTATCAGCCTGAGGTGGCAAAGAAGCTATCTGACTATCTACATTTTTTTGTTTATCGGTAAGCAGATAGGTGATGGAAATGCCACTGCAAATCACCAATACTGCCGCTGCGGCTTTCCATAATGTAAAACGTCTTGCAGGTTTTAGCGCCACAACCTTCGTATTATCTGAAACAGTAAATTTTTCTTTTAAAAATGCAAGTTGTTCATCAAGATCATCCTTCATCATTGCCTCGTAACCTTCCATTGCCTCTGCAAGAAACGGATCATCAAGGGCAGCCTTTTCCATAGCATGCATTTCAGCAGGAGCCATCCTGCCTGCAAGATATTTTTGAATATCTGCTGCCGTGTAGATGATATTTGTTTTTTCTTCAGCCATTCGGCTTTTGATTAACTTGTTTTTACTTGATTAATTGTTTTCCCATACTCTATTATTGATCCTGCTTTACTTTAGTTTCCAGGCATATTTTTAAATTCCTCTTCCCATTTTGTATATAGCTTCTTACTTTGCTCCATTCATGTCCTGTAATAGCAGTTATTTCATTGTAACATTTTTTCTCAATAAAAAATAACTGGATGCTATGCTTTTGATCCTGGGGCAATTTTTCTATGCAATGCTCTAATTTCTTAAAAGTTTCTTCTTTTTCCAACGCCTCATTAGCCAGATGGTTTGTTTGGCTGGATTGCATAAAATCAGCATTAAATTCAGTTGTTTTCATGTTTCTCGGGCTTCTCAACTGCATCAGGCAATAATTTCGTGCCAATACATGCAGCCATCCTTTAAAATTTTCAACTTCGTGCTGTTTCAGCTTGGTATTCAGTTCTTCAAAAATATCCATCACTGCATCTTTGCTTCTCTCTGCATCTTTAAAATATTTAAGACAAACTCCAAATACAAGATCCATATACCGCTGGTACAGCCTGCTGAGATGATGCATTTCGCCGGTTTTCTTAAAGACGGCAATCAGTTCCTGGTCGGTATCCTGGTCAGTTGATATGTTTTTTAAAAAAGTCAAATCTTCTTATGGTGCTGTATTGATGTCTTTTTTGTATGATAATCGCCGGTTATTTTAAATCAAAATGGTTTAGGTTAGTAGGGGGCCCGTTGCCCAAAGCTTCAACAGTACAAGAGGGCGACGCAAGACTGCTGCCATGGAAAATAAATGTTTGGACAAAAGTGCTTTTCCTAAACCACGATCATTAATTATCAATCGAAATATACTTTTACCGTTTGATAAAATAGCCGGTTATTTAGATACTGGCTTTGCGCCTGGTTCTGCTTTTCTGAAAATCCCTGTAGGCCAAAAAGTCCGGCAGCATTGCCTTTGTTAATAGCAATTTCAAGATAATTGGCCGAATTAAAAAGCGCTAACTTTTCGCCTTCAGGCACGTCGGCATAAGTATCACTGATGCGGTCGATCACTTCATCCCTTTTGAACACTACTTTAAAGCTTCTCCCTTTCCGTTGTTCTTCAAACTCATCCCTTGTAATATTAACGATCACATTCTCAAAATTATCTATAAAAATGATTTGCCCTTCCATCCAGTTATTTCCCAGCAAGGGGCGTAATGGGTTTTTTACCTGGATAGAAACTGCCGGATCACCGATCTCCTCCAGCATTTTTCCGTTCCTGATATCATTGAAGGCTTTGGCAAAAACGGTGGTGCAATAAATAGTGTTTTTCAGTTCGTTTTTGTCCAGTGCCAACGCTACAACTTTCTGTGGAAGTTCTTCCAATATCATGGTGAGCAATCCATTATCTGCGCAGCCAATATAGTGGCCATTATGCTCCGCCAAAAGCATGTGCTCCGGTCTTTCATCAAATAAATTTACCAGCACCAGGTGATAAGTTCCCGGTGGAAAATTTTTGATGGCATTCCTGCATACATAAGCGGCCTGCGGATAATTGAATGGTGAAAGCTGGTGCGTAATATCTATCAAAGTGAAAAAATTACCTGCGTGCAGCAATTGCCCTTTTACTGCGCCCGCAAGAAAATCGTGCTGGCCAATATCAGAAGTAAGGGTAAGTAATGCCATTCGAGTAATTAAGATTTGGAATTAATAACGGTTACTGACGTTAAGAGATAAAATTGTCCAATTATCAAGACTACATTATTAATTATTTAACCAGTTCGCCGTTTTTGTAAAAGAATTTTTTTACGATGCGGTCTGTAAGGGAAGGGAAAAATTTATTCAAAAAAACCGTTTGTTTACCACTAAAGGAAAGCACTAATGTCCTTCTTCTTTTTTCGATGGCCCTGATAATATGAGCGGCACATTCCTGTGAACTCATGAGGCTTCTTTCGTTCAACGGGCTTTCGCCTTGCGCTTTTCCCGTACTATCCAGGGCTACGTTGCGGATATTACTCCGGGTAAATCCGGGGCTTACCCACATTACATTAACGCCGGTTCCAAGCAGTTCGGTTCTGAGCGCTTCAAGCCAGCCGTTAATAGCAAATTTAGAAGCGGAATAGCCACTGCGACCGGGCAGTCCGCGGTAGCCGGCAATGGACGAAACACCTACGATATCGCCCTTTCTTTCCAGGATGGAACTTAGGGCGAGCTTAGTGCAATATACCGTTCCGAAAAAATTGATGTCCATCACTTTTCTCATTACTTCCACATCTGCATCAGCCACCAGTGAGCGCATACTGATACCGGCATTATTGATCAGGATATCTATTCCTCCAAATGTTTCAAGAGTTGAACTGATGAAATTTCTGCAATCATCATAACGGCTTACATCAGCCACGATTGTATGTAAAAGCTGATTGGAATACTGAACCTGGAGATTGTATAATTTATCCTGGTTACGGCCACAGGTAGCGATCTTGGCGCCCAACGGAATCAGTGCATCGACCAATGCTTTCCCGATACCTTCGCTTCCGCCGGTAATGGCAACAACTTTATTTTTAAAGAAATCACTCATATATAATCAGTATTCAGCAAAAATAAGAGAGTTCAGTGGCTGTTTACAATCTATCTTGTTATTATTGCGGGACTGGTGCTAAAAACTTTTTTAAAAAACTTTGGCACTAAACGTTTTTGCCCTATTTTTGCACTCCGTAAATAAAACGGGTATTTCTGAAAGGAAGTATAAGGAGAATTGGTAGCTCAGTTGGTAGAGCATCCCGATAAATCGGGAGGGTCCTGAAGAGCAAAAAAATAATGAATTGGTAGCTCAGTTGGT
>JBDSAP010000037.1:0-5495 GCA_039922055.1 Ferruginibacter sp. | reverse complement strand
CGCAGGTTGTGACTACATCATCAGTCCGGGGCTTGTAGAAGCTGTGGCCAAAGTAGCGGATGAAAATGATATGCTTTGGATACCAGGTTGCATGACGCCAACTGAAATTATCTCTGCCGAAAACCTTGGCGCAAAAATGATAAAATTGTTTCCCGGAAATATAATAGGAATGGCATTTATGCAAGCCATCAAGGAATTATTTCCAGGTTTATTATTTATGCCTACCGGCGGTGTTGATGTTACCAGGGAAAATATTGAAGGCTGGTTCAAGGCTGGTGTTTGCGCTGTTGGGATGGGAAGTAAACTTGTTACTAAATCCATTATGGATAACCGCCAATACGATGAATTGATTGCTGCAACAAAGGATGTTCTCACCATCATCAGGGATATAAAAAAATAATTAACCCCGCTATATGAATAATGCAACCATTGGAAAATACCGTTGGACGATTTGTGCGCTCTTATTTTTTGCTACTACTATCAACTATTTAGACAGGCAGGTGCTTAGCCTGCTACAGCCAAGATTGGCAGAATTATTTAACTGGTCGAATAGTGACTATGCCAATATCACTTCTGTTTTCCAATTTGTGTATGCAATATCAATGCTGTTTGCCGGTAGGATCATTGATAAGATGGGTACAAAAAAAGGGTATGTGTGGGCAATCATTATTTGGTCTGTTGGCGCTTTGACTCATGCGCTTGCAATTCCCATGGGTGAGGGAATAGCTGTTGTGCTTGGCTGGTTTGGTATAGTATCCGTGCCGGTTGCTGTTGTAGGTTTTATGATCTCGAGAGCGGTGCTTGCAGTTGGAGAAGCGGGTAATTTTCCCGCTGCCATTAAAGCCACTGCGGAATATTTTCCAAAGAAAGAGCGTTCCTTCGCAACGGGCATATTTAACGGCGGCGCAAATGTAGGCGCAGTGCTTGCTCCATTATCGGTTCCATGGATAGGCGACCATTGGGGGTGGGAGTATGCTTTTATTATAATTGGCGGCATTGGGTTCGTATGGTTGCTATTCTGGCTGTTTTTGTATGAAAAGCCAGAGCAGCAAAAAAAATTATCTGCCGCCGAACTAGCTTATATAAATAGCGATAAAGAAAATGAACAGCCAGCGTCCGAACAACCGGACGTGCTTACGGGCAGGGTATCGTGGATAAAATTGTTGGGCTACAGGCAAACATGGGCATTTGCATTTGGCAAGTTCATGACGGATGGCGTTTGGTGGTTTTTTCTGTTTTGGCTGCCTGCTTATTTGAAGGCGCAATATGGAATGAGCGGTACCGTAATAAACGTTCCGTTAGCAGTACTTTATAGCATGACAATGATAGGAAGTGTTGGCGGTGGATGGTTCCCGACTTACTTTATAAGAAAGGGGCTGCAACCTTATGATGCCCGTATGAAGGCGATGTTCGTAATTGCATTGATACCGCTGGTTGTATTATTGGCGCAGCCATTTGGGTATATCAGCTTTTGGGTGCCGGTGTTGCTGATCGGTATTGGCACTTCTGCCCACCAGGCATGGTCGGCAAATATTTTTACAACAGTATCGGATATGTTTCCAAGAAAAGCCGTTGGCTCTGTGGTAGGTATCGGTGGAATGGCCGGAGGCTTTGGCGGCGTGCTTGTTTCAAAATGTGGCGGATGGATATTTGATGCATACAGGACCGCGGGTATTGCGCAATCATGGACACAGGCGAAAGCTGCGGGCATGGGTGATTACCTTACAAAAATAGAAGGGTTAAGTCTAGTGACAAAATATGGTGATAAGATCGATGTTCATAAGGCAGAGCTGGGCAGTTTATCAAAGGAAGTTACCGAGCAGTTACAAAGTATCGATCCGGCTTTATTCGATAAGCTGGTTCATTTGCAACAGCCATTGGTACAGGCAGAAATGACAACAGCTTATACGATCATGTTTGCATTTTGTGGCTTAGCTTACCTGATCGCCTGGTCAGTTATGAAGTTGCTGGTGCCAAAATATAAGCTTATTACAGATTTGTGAGAAGGGGGTGGTGGTGAAAGGCGAATGGCGATTTACCATTGACCGACCCATTTTATTCTCAGGCGAGTCTCTGCTATTATGGTATTCAAATACAAAGACTGCCGGCGGCAGGACTCGCCGCGGATTCCACTGAAGCGGCGCATCTTTTCTGATCTCACGGCAAGTCCTTCAGAGTTAGCTTTCAGTATCATAGATTAATTGTGAAGAGACTTGACTGGGAAGTATTTTATTTCACCGTTGACGATTGACCAATAAGCATTCACAGCCACAGTCCCTTTAATTTATCGTTGCCTCAAACATTTTCGGCCAACGTTTTCCGGTTATATACACCATTTTGGTGGCGCTGTCCCATGCAATGCCATTTAGCACCTCTTCACTATCTGGTGAATAGCCTTTAGCATATTTAGTAATCAAATCCGGCAGATCGATCCTTCCTACCACATGCCCATTTGCCGGATCTATTTTTAAGATGAAATCGCCCCCGTAAACATTTGCAAATATATATCCATCAATATATTCAAGTTCGTTCAACGCCGTCATCGGTCCGTTATTATCTGTAACCTGTATTGTACTTTTCAGCTTGAAATCTTCGGGGTTTACAAAATACAAATTGGCAGTACCATCACTAATTATAAGATCTGTTTGGTTATGCGTAATGCCCCAGCCCTCATACGGCCAGGTAAAAGTTCTCAAAGGCTTATCCAGGTTTCCAATATCATACACGTTTACTAAATGATTTTTCCAGGTGAGCTGATAAATCTTATCATTAAAAATGGTGATGCCTTCGCCAAAAACTTTATCCGTTCCCATCATGTGCTTTCGCTCAACTTCGCCTGTTTTTACATCGGTTATTCTTACAGAAGAATTTACATAATCACCCGTGCTTTCATACATTTTTCCTTTATAGATCTCGAGGCCCTGCGTATAAGCGCTGGTATCGTGGGTATATATCCCGCGAATAGTGAGGCTAATAATTTTTGGAGCTGCAATTCCGGAAATGGGAGTAGCCGGGCCTGGCGTGGGTTCTGTTCCGTTATCATTACTGCTACAACCGGCAAAGAACATTAGTCCTGTTAAAAGGACAGGTATTATTTTCATCTATTTTATTTAAAATTTGTGGCCAAAAATACTAAACACCATTTATTGTACGTTGTCTTTATGAAAAGTTGTGAAATAAATAATTTTGGCCAGATGGGAAATTAGTATACATTTGTCGTGCTTCTGAACCACCTATCTCCACTATTTACCCTTTTATGGGTTATACTGCTTATACGGCAGAAGCTTCACGTTTTTTATTCTTTCTCCAATTATCCCCTGATAAATACCCGTTTCATTCCAGCAATCCTATAGCATTACCTATTAAGGTCCATCCCATCCTGTAACCGTATCTCCAATACCTCTGCAGAAATAAATGTTTCAAGCTGAAGCATTTGACTTAGGATAAGTTATAGGTTTTTATGAAATCATTTTTACTCGGGTTATTCATTACATTAAGTGTTACTTATACTGCTCAATCTCAACGCATCTGCGGTACCACTGATTACACTAACCAGTTGCTGCAATCAGACCCTTCTTTTAATGCCGCCTCCCAACAAATTCAAAAGCAAGTTGATTCTATCATTAAAAGGAATAGCAATATAGCTCGCCGTGATACTGGCGCCAGCGAAATCATTTATATACCAGTAGTAATACATTTATTATACAAAACACCTTACGAGAATATCAGCGATGCACAGATCAAATCACAATTGGATGTGTTGAATAAAGATTTCAGAAGGTTGAATGATGACAGGGTTAATACGCCACAGGCTTTCAAATCTGCGGCAGGCGATGCAAGAATTCAGTTTTGCCTGGCACAGGTTGATCCAAAAGGTGCAAGAACAAGCGGGATTAACAGGGTTTATACCAATAAAGATGCTTTTACCACAGATGATGGAATGAAGTCGGTGGCAAGTGGTGGCGTAGCAGCATGGGATACAAAACATTACCTGAATATCTGGGTGTGTAAATTAATTGGCAGAAGCCTTGGCTATGCAACACCTCCCGGCGCTTCCGCCGATAAAGACGGGGTTGTAATGTCTTTTGATGTATTTGGAACTATAGAAAAAGTTCGCCCGGTTTTTAACAAAGGCCGTACTGCTACGCATGAAATTGGTCATTGGTTGGGTCTCACCCATATCTGGGGCGATACCAATTGCGGAAACGACCAGGTGGATGATACGCCAACACAGCAGTCATATAATTTTGGCTGTCCATCTTTTCCAAAATTAAGCAGTTGTTCACCAAACGGTAATGGTGATATGTTCATGAACTTTATGGACTTTTCAGATGACGCCTGCATGAATTTATTTACAAATGGCCAGGTAAAAAGAATGAGAGCTTTATTTGCACAGAACAATATCCGCAATGGTTTTCTTTCTTCATTTGCGTGTGATAGTACTTTGGCACAGGCTGCTCCTTTACCTTTACCTTTACCTTTACCTACACCTACCGACACTACACCTACGGTTAAACCAATTGTCATCTCGCTGGCATCAACCAAAGTTTTTCCAAATCCTGTGCAATCAATGTTGATTGTTAACTGCAAACTGGCTACCAGCAACACTATTCAAACAATGCAGATTTACAATTCATTAGGTGTAAATGTTTTTTCTGCCCAATTAAAGCAAATAATAACAACGCATAACGTAGGCAACTTAAAAACAGGAATATATTTTATTGAAATAGGAAACGGTAAAGATAAATTTATAACAAAGGTTATCAAGCTCTAAATACTTTTATTCATCAGGCGGGCTGCCTGTTGTGCTGCTATGGGAGCCAATGCCACTCCCATACCGCTCATACGCACACAACAAAACACATTGTCGCTGATGGCTTTTATGATCGGCAGTTTTTCTTTCCCCATAGCCATAATACCCGACCATTTATCGGTAACGGAAAATTCCTGGGATGGTAACAAGTATTGGCGGATAAAATTTTCTAATTCTTTTTGTATAGCCAATGTAGATTCCATGACGGTAGTATTCTCTTCGATGAGATTCTTGTTTCTTGCTCCGCCAATCAATAAGCGATCACCGAGGTTTCGAAAATAATAATAACCCCTGTCGAAGTGAAAGGTGCCTCTAAATGCCAGGCCTTCAATGGGCTCCGTGACTAACACCTGGCCACGGTTTGGAATGATATCAATTGTCGGTATTAACTCGTTGGTAAATGCATTCGTGCAAAGCAGTAATTGCCGGGTGTTGAGTGTTACATTATTCGTATTAATCTCAATGTGGTCATCTATTTTTTTATAATCCAGCACCTGCACGCCTGTTAATACCTGTACTCCTAAGCCCTGTACTTTACGAAGAAGCGCCTGAACGAATTTACCAGGATGTAATGCTCCTTCCAGTTTATTTTCTATCATGTGCTCAAAACCCGCAAAGCCAAAACCAACCAGCTTTTCATCAGCAACTGTAAAGACCTTCTCGTGGCCGGTGATTGGTTTTA
>JBDSAP010000036.1:0-9169 GCA_039922055.1 Ferruginibacter sp. | reverse complement strand
TAGTTATGATCTTACGCCCCTGGCTATCTTTAACATAAATTGCATCCGGCAGGTTATGTATCAACATACGAAGCAGGTTGCGCTCCGTGATAATTTTTTCTTCGGCTTTGTCCTTGTCTGTAATATCGCTGGCAATGCTGATCATAGTTTTCTCAGAAGGATTCGGGAAAGCATTCCATTCAAGCCGCTTGTAAATTCCATCGCTGCAACGAAAACGGGTTTCAAAACGGAGCATTTCGCTCCTTGAAGCAATAGCTGATTCAAGTTGTTCCGTAACTTCTTTATCGTCGGGGTGTATAAATTCGATCCACGGCTTCGCCATTAACTCTTCCGTAGCCCAACCAAGCACTCGTGTCCAGGACGGATTGAGCACTTTAAAATATCCATCGAAACCTGCAATGCAATGCATGTCCAAAGAAAGGTGGAAGATCTTATCCCTTGTTTGTAATGCTTCTTCTGCCTTATGACGTTCGGTAATATCCGCCACCACCAACAGGCATTTTGTACCCTTACTCATCACTATCCCTTCAATGTGAACGTACAGTAGAGGATTAAATGGGTTAACCAGCATAACCTCACAGGAAGTTTTTACATTTATTTCAAATACTTTTTTAAAAAAGGAATCGAAGGTTTTTCGGGTATCAGCTTTTACAAATTCGGCAAAGTTCTTTCCTGCCAATGCTGCTTTTTCATCGCCCAACAGTAATGCGCCGCTAAGATTTAATTCGCAAATGGAGGCATCCCGGCCGAGTGTAAAAAAACCGGTTGGGGCAAAATCGTATAGTTCTGTATATTTTTCGGGGAGATTATTTTTTTGTTCATTTTCGGCCAGCGATTGATCATTGAAAGATTCATGTTTAGCGGCCGGAGCAGGGGAAGACTCCGAAGCGGCAATAGAACGACCTTTCTTTGATACTGGTTTTTTCATGAACCATCCGATATTTAAAATTTAAGTTTTCGTTTCTGTATTTGAGCTCCGAATGGCGATTGCAGATAATAGCCTAGATAACCTCCAATATTATTATCCATCCCGGGATACACGAAACGAGAATTTTTGATGGGATAACGGAGTGATAATTCTTTGTATCAACTGTACTTTCAATCTCGGGCAAATGTCAAACAAAAAAATTAGATAGTTGTAGGCGAAACGTCTTTTACTTGTAGCAATGTATCTACAAGAAGTACCGCAACATAGAGATTTATAGGTTAAAATAAAATGCAGCCAACAACAAAAAGGGTAGCACTATGGCTACCCTTTTGCGATATTGGTTTTAGAAATTAGCGGTTAGTTTTTAATAATCTTTTTCTGAATTGCCGTTCCATCACTAAAGCGAACAGTTACGAAATATGCGCCTGTGGCTAGTGTTGAAAGATCGAGGTTATAAAGTGTTTTATTTCGGGTTGACCTGGTCTCCTTGTGCAGCATCATTACCCCGACCGTGTTATATACCGTTATCGATAAAGTAGTTGCGGGATCAATACTGGTAATATCTAAGTTGGTTGAGCTCGCTACCGGATTCGGATATACTGCCAGGTCGTTTGCTTTGTAGTTGTTGAATTTAGGCGCAGTAATAACCGGCGTCGGTGGAGGCGCAACAGCCACAGCGGTTGTTGAAGTTGACGTAGATGTTCTTCCACTAATGGCTGCCTGTACGGTGACCTGTACATAATCAAAACCAAAGCCTCCAACATTATCCACCACCTTGAGCTGAAAAATATATACACCGGGAACCAGGTTGCTGATAACTGTTGTCGGACTGCCTGGAGAAGCAATTGTCGAGCCTGTCGCAGGGGCCGACGCGGTTGCCCAGGAATAAGTGGCGACATTCCCATCTGAATCTGTACCCGAGCCGGAAAGCGTGACGCTGCTGGTTGGATATTTGATCGTCTTGTCGGCCCCGGCTTTGGCAGTTGGTATTTTATTTGAGCTTGGTGGATTTACTGTAACCTGTACCTCATCTACATCGGTATCGCCATCGTTGTCCGTAACTGTCAATTGGAATTTGTGTACTCCCTGCGTTAGGTTTTTAACAGAAGTGGCTGCTGCATTAGGCGTTGATATCACGACAGAGCCCGGACCGGATACCCTTGTCCAACTATAACTGCTGATCGAACCATCTGCATCTGTTCCACTGCCGGAAAGTGCAATGGTATTATTGGGCAATGTGATAGTGTTATCAGCGCCGGCGTTGGCAACGGGCGGTTGGTTTGTTAACAATAGGCTAACAGTTACCACCACAATATCAGTGCCGATAGCGCCATCGTTGTCAGTTACTGTTAATTGAAACTGGTACACACCGGGTAACAAGTTGGTAATTACCGTACTGGCTGAACCAGGAGAGCTAATTCCAACGGTAAGCGGACCGGATATTTTTGACCAGGCATACTTGCTGATCGTGCCATCGGGATCAGTTCCACTACCTCTTAGCGTTGTAGTAAGCGAAAGCGATGTTGTTGCAATGTCGGGACCTGCGTTGGCTGTGGGAGCAATATTAGTTGAGGTTGTGCCTACCGTAACCTGCACATAGTCGTCGGCGATCGATCCGCCATTATCTGTCACCCTTAACTGAAACTGGTGTGATCCGGCCTGAAGATTGCTTACAACAGTAGATGCCGAAGATGGAGATACAATAGTATATGCGCCAAGACCTCCAACTTTTGTCCAGGAGTATTTCGTTATCGAACCATCCGGATCAGTTGCACTACCAGTTAAGGTCACACTGTTTGTTGGTAATGTGAGCACTTTATCCGGGCCCGCGTTGGGAACCGGTGGTTGGTTTACTGGCGCAGGTAAACCTGGATTTTTTACGGTTATTTTTATCGTATCCGTTTTTGAAGCCCCTTTATTATCGGTTACTTTTAATTCAATTTCATACACTCCATCCACAAGCAAACTAAAGTTGGTGCTGAAAGAATCTGGAGTATGAATAAAATAGGAGGAAGGGCCCGATATTTTAGACCATAAAATAGATGTGATGGTACCATCTAGATCAGAACCCGAACCTCTTACAGCAGCGGTGTTCGCCGGTACTATTATTCCTTTATCAGGACCCGCGTTAACGGTAGGAATCTGATTAACTGTTCCGGCTTTTATGGTTACCTGTACGGTATCTCTGGAGACCGCATAACTGTTATCGGTTACTGCCAGTTCAAACTGGTATACGCCCATCGCCAGATTATACATAATTGAGGTGGCGGCGTTGGGGCTTGCGATTACTCCAAGGGAAGGTCCGGATACTTTTGTCCAGCTATAGCTCCTAACGAGGCCATCAGGATCTGAACCACTTCCAAATAATGATAAACTGTTTTGAGGAAGAGTCATCGTCTTATCAACACCTGCGTTCACTAAAGGCGGCCTATTGAGCAATGATAATTTCACAGTAACAACAACCGTATCTTTTACAACTGCTCCTGAGTCATCCGTTGCCTGCAATTCATAGGTATAAACTCCCGGAACCAGGCCGGTTAATGCCGTTGTTAACGAACCCGGTAGAGCAATCAAAAAAGAGAGCGGGCCAGAGATCTTTGTCCATTTGGAACTGGTAATCCTGCCATCCGGATCCGAGGCTGTTCCGGTCAGTGTAGTGAGGAGTGTTGGAAAGGTTATCGTAATATCCGATCCGGCTTTAACGATTGGTTTCTCGTTCAATTTTGTAACAGTTAACTGTACAGTATCGATAGAGATGGCGCCGTTATTATCAGTAACTTTTAATTGATACCTATACAGGCCCTCACCCAGTCCCGAGACAGTAGTATTGGCTGAAGCAATACTGGCAATAGTGCCTCCTGCAGGTCCCAATATTTTGGTCCATAAATAGCTGCTTATTGTACCATCCGGATCAATAGCGCTACCATTCAACGTCGCACTATTTGTTGGAAAGATAAGGTCTCTGTCATTGCCTGCATTGGCAACAGGAAGTTCATTCACACTGGCAGGCAAAACAAAATCCTTATAATATTTACAATCCTGCAATCCAATGATAGCTGCATATGTTGGGAACGACTTTTTATCGAGTGAATAAAATACGCACCGCATTGTTTTAGGTGATTTCCAATCGCCAGATGCATCAAATATCGTGGTTGTAACGGGAGGATAATTTCCATATGTAAAGGTCGCTACTCCGTTTATGATCTTCACCTCGAATGGCAGTGCATTAGTCATATTCTTTTTGATTGTCGTTTCACTACCTGATGCAATAACCTTATTATTAAAATTAATAGAAGCAACAAAAGGCGTTACATACCTGTCAACTGCAGGATAGAATCTCGTTAGTACCTTTCCATTATCATCGAGCACTTCAAAATATTGCGATATGGTGCTACCATTTGGCATATTTGAAGGATAGGCTATTTCTCCTGATATCTTCCATGAATAGGTAACGGAAGTATTTCCAAGGTCCCGGTTAATTGAATAGGTTCCGGCATAGGGTCTAATAAAATTTACTAAAAGATCGGGAGACGACCGAGTGTCGTATTTCAGCCTGCCGGTGAATACCGACCAGGCATCGGCGAATTTATCCTTCACATCATTTGTAGCGGGGTATCTTGTCCAGCCTGCCGTATTGTTCGGCATTACAGCATCAAAAGGCAACCCTTTCATTAGGTCGACATATCCCAGGCGCTCGGCGTACGTGGTGGGCGCAGCAAGGGTTATCACTTGTTCGCTGATCGTATTCAGCCCCGTAATTTTCCACCTGTGAACACCTGCGTGATCACTTTCATCACCGTGGTATAAATAATAGTCGCCTTTCGCATCTTTAACTATCAATGGCGTCAATACATTGCCAGCCATCATTGCAGCAGACTCCCCCGTGGTTTGGGCACGTGTAATTCCAAACTGGCCTATTGCCAATCCGTTATCCCAATAGTGATTATACATGTTTGTTTGCCCGTTTTTCCAGAATTCGCCATGGTACGAAGTAACGATGTTCCTGCCAAATACATTTACGTTACCTCCGGCAAAATCATTCACCATGTTCCCCACATCGAAATATCCCGACTCGGGAAAGTCACCTACATAGTTCCTGTGAGTGGATTTTTCTGTTTGAGCCAACCAGGTACTGCCGCCCCTGTTCATAATCCCCAGATGGAACCCTGTTGAGAAAACAGGGCCTACGTTATTGGACCAGGCTTTATAGTTATACATCACGATTTTATTGGACGATGTTATTATTTGGGTGCGGGAATTAACGGTTGGATTGCCGGTTGAAGATGTAGGAGCAGTGGCGAGAATCTCAGGTGCAGTATCCCACTGCGGATTATTTAAGACATCAAAGCCTAGTAAAGGATATCTTTTAAAAACACCGGTTGAGCCTGCATCTGTATAATCCTGTAGAGCACCATCATCACACAATCTTTTACTCATTTCAACTACCCTGGTGCCTGTAAAACGCATTGGTCCATTTGCCGGGTATTCAACTACCTCATAGTTGTACCCACTCAGCAGAAACCCATAGGTCCTTCCATTACTCAAAGTTGTTTGGTATTTAGGGCACACCCCATAAGGCAGCCGCAGTGACGTTGATGTTGCTGGAATATTAGCTCCCCAGTTCTTAACTAATTTCCAACCCGCAGTTGCCGATAAATTCTGTACCGAATAGTCAATAGCAAACTCAAGGTTATCCGAAAATACCCTGGTAATATTATTTTTGTCTACTCCCGTCTGGTAAGTTGCACCGAGGGACTGGATAGTGTTAATAAAAGCTCTCCCTGCAGTATAGTGCTGGGCCCTGTAGTTACCTGGATCATTCACCCAAAATGAGCCATCAGGCTGGTATGCTATAAAGTTTACCAGGCGGCTTCTGAGGTCATTAAAATAAAATTTATTGTTATCAACATCCGGATCAGAAAGATATCCCCCCGCTGTACCCAGTGTAGCAGTCGGAACACCGGTAGTGTTGTTGAAAAATTTAACTTGCTGACTGGTACTATCATCTGCTACGGTTATTAGCGCACCATCCGTAGAGACCTGGATTGCTGCGGGCTTAAGCAAGCCTGACAACGTAAGGATGGGCGCTGATAATGATCCATCACTGTTCACATCATATTTAGCAACTTTGTTTGTGCCTGTTATCATCCATAGATTGTCAGCTTTATCAACGCATATTGATTTGGGAGATGTAAAGCTGAGTGTCTTGACCAAAGCACCGGTCGTTTTATCCAGTACCTGTAGCTGGTTAAGACCTGCACGGGCCACAAAAAGATAATTTCCTTGTTTTTGTACGGCCAAACCACTGATCTCGGAATTCACCTGATTTACTACACTAATTGCTTTCGGGTAAGTTTTTCCAAACGTGACTGAATATGGCGTTCCATTGGAAAAATTAACATCAGAATCATCGTTCACACGGGTAGCAAATACAAAAGTATTAGGATTTGCATAGGCATCGCCTACACCCCAATACACATTGTTATCATCGGTGGCTACATAATTAATATCACCAGGCTGTTTTGTATTTGCGAAATCTATCTTGTATTGCGGGTCTGTAATCTTAAACTTTGCAAGGCTCGGCGCCCCCTCAGCATACCCCCTGCAATAATATCCATATCCATTGGTGAAAACCAATCCCCGCATACAATGGTAATAACCCCGATGCACACCACTACCCGTTTGAACCCTGGAAGTATTTCCTAAAACTCCCTGCCATTGATACTTAACATTACTTGAAACGATCTTTACTTCGAAGTTGGTTGCGGCGGAAACAACGGAAACACCATTATCATCTTTTCCATCCCAGGTAGAAGTATAAGTGCCGGCATTGTAATGAACATTATTCCAAAGGGTTTTTACCAGTATACTATCATCCTTAAACACCCCGGCACTTGTATTTGCGGCTACTGAAATAGTAAAAGTAAATTTTCCATCTTGCGCACGACAGACTACTGAAAACATCAATAAAAAAATGGAAGCTGTTACAACATTTAGATTTCTCATAATTGCTCTTATTTGGATATTTGGTTAAAAGGCTTTTGGCCCGGTTTCACAATTTCACGTACAGCACAAAGCTTTATCACCCTGCATTTTTGTGCAAGTAAAACAGGCATTTGCTATTCACCTGCCAGTAAAAACTACAGTTGCCTGTTACTGGCAAATGGCAAACGCCTTTAAAATGTACGGCTAGCTTGAAACGTAAGTACAGGAGCCTGAAGGAATAGTATAACATCCGTTCAGCTACTTATCGCAGAGGATCATTTTTATTAGCTTGTGGTCGCAGAAAATCATTTTATAAGGGTGGGGGTTCCGGTTAAATACAGCCCGGATCCCGTATAAAACGTTAGCGGATAGAAGATTTTTAGCTTTAAATATGACCTGGATTTGTGACGACACTTACGTTAGAATAGTTGATTACACCGATGTGAATCAAAATAAAGAGGTTGTAGATAGAAAAACAAACCTCGGCGAGTTTGGATGCTGGAAATACACACAGAATTAGTCATTTTACAAAAAATAAATGGATAAAAAGTCAAGACGACAATAAAGACGAAAAATTTTTGAATAATTAACAAATACTATGCCATTTGGGTAGATATTTTCATCGGATTTTCCACATTTGGCATCGATTTTTTTAGAAATCTACCTGTTTTCTTGCTCAAGGATTTCATTAAAAATTTCAAGTACTGGCCGCAGCCCGCTTTGAAATGAATATGATTTTTCAGGTTTTCCCCTTTTAAATACGTATTGGAATATTCAAGATCTGTCGTAATTGAAGCAAAAAAAAATAAAAAAAATTTAGGATTAGTAGGTTTTACCTGAATAAAGAAGGGGCAATAGAAATTGCCCCCGTTTTAACTATATCCTATTTAAAGTTTATATCCGTACTTGTTATCTTGATTTTAAGATTTTGTAAGTTATTTTCTGTCCATCCTCAAACCTTACGGTTACAAAGTAATAGGCCTGGCTGAGATTAGACATATTCAGTGGATAGATCGTGTTAGTAGATGTTGTAACAAACTCGCTGTATTTAACCTGCATACCCAGCACAGTCGAAATTGCTACAGATACTTTTGTATTAGCATTAATAGTCGAAATACTTACGTTGGCAACATCTACCACAGGGTTCGGGTATACCTTAGCACTGTTAGCTGTGTTAGGTGCAAGCCTTGGAGCTGACACTGTAATCTTCATCGTATCGGATGCAGATGCACCCTTGTTGTCCCACGCCGTCAGTTCCACTTCGTACACGCCCTGGAAAAGGCTATCAATTGTAGTCTGGCTTATACCCTGATCAAGGATTACGTATCCAGCCGGTCCACTAACTACCTTCCAGGTATATTTGGCAATAGTACCATCATTATCAACAGCCGAGCCTTTTATAGATGCGCTGTTTGTTGGCAGAACCAAATCAATGTCAGCGCCTGCATTTACAACAGGAACATCGTTATGTATTGGATTCACTGTTATTAGCACGGTGTCTTTTCCTGTTAAACCTTTATTATCTGTAACAGTTAACTGGTATTGATAAACACCCTGGATCAGACCGGTAACAGCCGTAGCAGCATTATTCGGTGATCCCACTGTGCCACCTGTTGGACCTGATATTTTAACCCAGCTATAACCTGTGACAGTTCCGTCAGCATCTGTTCCTGTGCCAGTCAAACTTGTAATGTTAAGCGGCAAAGTAATTACTTTATCAGGTCCGGCATTTGCTGCCGGTGGCAGGTTGGTAGCCGCGTTTACTGTAATCATAACCGTGTCTTTTGAACTTGCTCCGCTGTTATCAGTAACCGTCAGTTGGAATTGATAAACACCCTGCACCATGTTATTAACGGCTGAAGTTGCTGCGTTTGGCAATGCAATTGTTCCCGCAGTTGGTCCTGATACTTTTATCCAGGAATAGCTGGCGATAGTGCCATCCGAATCTGTTGCAGTTCCACTTAGTGTAGTACTGTTTGTGGGTAGCATGATCACTTTATCTGTTCCTGCATTGGCAACAGGCGCTTTGTTAATCGCAGCATTCACTGTTACTTTTACTGTATCTCTTGAAACAGCTCCGTTATTATCTGTTACTGTTAACATGTACTGATAAACACCCTGTACAAGATTATTGATTGCAGTAGCGGCAGTACCTGGCGAGGCTATCACACCAGCAGCGGGGCCGGATATTTTCACCCATGTATAATTAGTAATTGTGCCATCTGCATCTGTTGCCGTTCCGCTTAATGTGATGGA
>JBDSAP010000035.1:0-27730 GCA_039922055.1 Ferruginibacter sp. | reverse complement strand
GAAAAATGTGCGTTGCTTAGGCCTTCATAAATATGGATCTTGTGAAGCTGATTACCGCTGCCATTAAGATCATAATATTTGGCCGCTTTACCATCGCCCATGATACGAAGTTTTATGGGCGAACTGCTATTATTAACAATGACACTGTCGGCGCCACCATACAAATATAAACGCAACTCTTTCGTAATTGCAGGATCAAACGTGCGATGATAGACCTCTTGGCCTATTTCGTTATTGTCGTTAAGTTTATATACAGATACAACCAGTTTACTTCCCGTTGTGTCGGATATCTTTACCAGTTCACTTTTATCCGAAAACGTAACATCAACGTTCCTGTTCAGGAAACGGAAATATTGTGGAGATTTCTTCAGCAGATCGGCCCGGCGATTTTTTAACTGTTTTTCTAATTGCTGGTGCACCTGCTCATAAACGGGTGCAGGTATTTTTTTTAATGCAGAAGCGATCAAAGTATCGGTTAGTTTATTTACCGATTCATTCGTAATATTCATCCACTCTTCCTAAGAAAGCTGGTTGGTGAAAAGGCCGTCAATCGCTCTTGCATTAAATGAAAAAGTATTGATGTTACTGATCCTTTCACCAAAGCCCTGGAACTTTGGCTGCAGCCATGGCAACGAAATAATGTTGGGAAACAATCCCTCGTTCACATAAAAAACCTGGTCCCGGTCACGTGGCACCGGCTGATATAATTTGCCCTTCTTTTTTCCTGCATCTATCCATCTCCACTGATCGGCGTGCCTGTCCCAGTCGCCCAAAAATATATCCAGCAACCTTGCCTTAATAAAAGATTTTTGATCGATCGTATTATCATTGTCTTCTTTTAATTTTTCCACCATTTTTAATGTAGAGATCGATTTCCCCATCGGCTCTCTTTCCTCAAACAAAGTGATGGTGTTGGCAAAATCTTTATTGTAATGTCCAAGATTTGTATCTGGCGCTACATATACGATCATGGGATTGGAATGAGGCACTTTAAGCGCATCGGCAAATAGTGGCACCACCATCGGTGCATAAGGAAAAGCTGCAGTTACATTATCTTTCAAAATGTCTGCGGCAAAAGTTTTATTAAGAGCACCAGGCAACAGTGCATCGGGGTATTTATCTACACTGCGAAGCACCCATTCTTTTTTTGCAGCATCTTCCATCCGCAGCGAATGTGTTTGCATACCACCGCCTCTTTCTGTAGGAACCAATCCCTTTTCAGACAATCTCAGCACCGGCAATTTTACTTCGGTTGCCCATACAGACCGATAATTTTCGCCAAAGAGTTTGCGATGCATTTTGCTCACCTGGTTGTAATTTCCCGGCAATGGAGTAGTGATGCTATCTCCCTGCGGAGCTGCATCTATACCGGGTGCAAAGGCGGCAGGCGTTGTATAAATCTTATCATAATTATAGCTGTTCCGAAATGCGCCTTTATCATAGCTGAAAAAAGAAATACGGAGGGTATTATCAAGTAACAGATCGGCCACCACGTAACCAACTGCGCTTTCTGCAAACAAACTTCCGTCACCTTTTTTAACCGGTGTATTTTTACAACCTGCCCCACTCACCACTTCCAGCAAGGCACCCTGTATCAATTGCAAAGTGTGCTCATGGCCCGCTGCATGAATTACATTCGGATGTTTTCTCAACACCTCTTCCATGCCGTTTTTCATATCCTGGTAAAGCATGTTCTTCACATCTTCGGGCGGTGGAAACGTGGTACGCAGCAAGGGATAAAGGGAGCCCAAAACAGGCAAGGGAATGTACAGTCCTTTCTTAAGATCAGTTAATGGGAAAATGTGCTCCCTTAAATTATAATAGCCACCATGTGATCCATAAGTTTTAAATGGATGATGACTGGCAAGGATGATGGTCTTGTTTTTATTACGCTGAACTATATCATCCAGCCTTCCCAATATATCGGCTTTAGTTTTGAATTCGCAGTCAGATGATTCGGTGTGTTTACTAAAAGGAAACAACCACCACTCAGAATCCACCGCAATGATCACCAGGTCATCCGTTACAACAAGTTCATAAGGGCCTGCACAGGCATCTTTGGGAATCATTTGTAAAAGCGAATCATGTTGCTTATTGATAAACTCATTTGCCCGTATTATTTTTTCATACCCCCTTGCACCACTATGGTCCCAGTCGTGGTTACCAGGAATAAAATATACTGCAATGCCTGCCTGCCTCAGTGGTTCATATTGGCTTCGCAAAATATTTTCTGTTTCTGTGGTTTTATCAGATGCATCAAGGCCTATGCCGCTGCTGTAAATATTATCGCCCAGGAACAAGGCCGTAGTCTTGCCAGGGACCACCCTTTTGGCAGCATCCATTAGCAGTGCTTTTTGATATTCGTTCGCCTCTCCCGCATCCCCAATCAATATCACTCTTTGCTTCACAGAATCCTGCGCATGCATTGGCTGAATATAACCAACCAACAATAATATATTTACCAGTATATATTTCATCTAGTGCACCTGGCTTGTTTTGGATTTGAATATTTTTTTACTTAACCAGTGGCTCAGGTAACTGCTGCCGGCGCCAACCAAAGCGCCTGCAACTACATCTGAGGGAAAATGTTTTCCGAGATACATACGGGAATATCCAACGCAGCCTGCCCATAAATATGCAGGCACGGCCACATACCATTTTTTATAAGTAAGCGTAAGAGAAGTTGCCGTAGCGAAGGCCAAAGAGGTATGACCTGATGGGAAGGAATGCCCGTTTGAAACCGAAGAAGGATAAATATCATTGGGGTATTTATCTGCAGGACGGGTACGGTTAAATACCACTTTCAATCCATCGGTAACCGCCACATTAATGCCAATGGCTATTAGCGTTTCATACGCTTTATACCGCAACTCTTTATCATTGTTAATTAACCCTACCGCTAACGTACCGAGTGTTGCGCCGGCACTTACCCACGTGTAAGAATCACTAGCGCCTCTCCAGAATTTTGAACTCGGATTTTGAGGATTGATTGATCGCAACAGGTCAATGTCAATATTCTGCGAGTTCGCATTATAACCAAATATATTCAGTAATAATATGCAGCATGCAATATGTATCCGCTTCATTAAAAACATTGCGTTATGGTTTACCTGTTTTAATAAATTTCAATACAGTGGCACTCTCAATACTTACCCGCTCATTGGAAATGTATAGATTATTATCCCTGTCGAATGCAATCCCTTCGGGCTGCGGAAATAATGCAGGATCAAGCGGCAGCGCCTCTTTTAATTTCCATTGTGCATCCATTATCACCAGCAGTTTATGTACAGATGATAGCAGGAACCATTCATTTGTTATTTTATTTTTGGTCAACGCCGATGGACGAAAAGCAATTTTCTTTTCATGCTGTTGCGCTGCGATCTGGCGGGTGTCGATCACAAAATTATTTTTAAACGATAGTGTACCGTTGCCGTTTAATTGCAGCACATTCACCGTAACCTGTTTTGCATTATCTGCGCTGCAATTCTTACACAGCACCAATATTTCACCTGATTGCTCATCAGCATATATTCCCTCGTATTCATCCTTCGGCAGCAGGTCTTTAAACTCCTGCACGCTATCCATTTTTTCACCCGCAAGGTTCAACTGAAAAGTAAACAATGTGCCATCGCTTCTTAAAACTACCACCATCCCTTTGCAAATAGCTAGGTCTTCGTAGTCACCCTTCTTCCCGAATTTTATATGTTGCAGGCCAATGTTGCTGGTCGCAAAATAAAATAACTTTCCTTCTTCATCCTGTATCGCATACATCGTATCGGGGTTGCCGTTATTGAATGCAATACCTGATATTTCATTCAGTCCCGCAGGCATTTTCATTACCGCGGGCTTGCCCAGGTCGTATCCTGCAACTGATGTATCCTTTGCCCGCTGTGTGCATGCGCTGCAAGCAAAAAAAACAAGGAATGATGAGAAGATTATTTTCAGCAAGGAATTTAGTTTTTGGTTTATTGTTTTGGTTTTTATACTTTAAAAGTGCTCATATTGCGGCAGTAAAAACCCACTTAAATAATAGTTGTCAGATTATGCGATCCGATTTTTTGTGCACCAACATTAGCTTTCCATGGCATCATCGTTGTGTCACTCACTTGTACGATCTAAGCTTTGTGCAGCAGCCAAACGTCAAACGATGAACGGCTTTACTAAGATTTATGACCCAGGCTTTTTTTCCCCAACATTCACATTACTTACAATTTGATCACACTACTCATCACTCCTCATTCATAACTCATAACTTTTTTATATATCTCTTCCTGCGACCTCACTTTTTCCTTTTCATTTCGCACAGGAATATTTTGGAGCTGGTCGTTTATATAAACAGCTTGTGTATTATCTGCCAGTTGAATTTCAACGATCTTTTTTATTTCATCTTTTATGTCTTCATCATAAACCGGAAAGCAAACTTCTATCCTGCTGTATATATTCCGGTTCATCCAATCAGGCGATCCTAAAAATATCTGTTCCTTATTGTTGTTGTTGAATATGAAAATTCTGCCATGCTCTAAATATTTATCTACGATCCTCGTTACAATAATGTTTTTACTAAAGCCTTCCTGCCCGGGTTTCAGGCAACAAATACTTCTTACAATAAGTTGCACCGGCACGCCCGCTTCCGACGCTTCATAAAGCTTCATGATCATCTTCTTCTCTTCCAGGTTATTCAGCTTGATGATTATACCTGATGGCAAACCTTGCTGTGCATTCCTGATCTCGTTATCGATCAGGTTTACAAAAGCAGGTTGCAGGTTGAACTGCGCCACCAGCAAGTGCCGGAATGATATTTCGTTTAAATCTACCGGCTTTCTTTTCTGGCTTAAAAAAATAAACAACAGTTCAAGCTCCAGTAATATTTCGTGCCTTGCGGTCAGTAAAATATGATCGGTATAAAATCTTGCAGTGCTTTCATTTAAATTACCGGTTGAAAATAATCCCAGGTACACAAACCTGCCATCCTGTTTTTTCTTTACCAGGCCAACCTTAGCATGCACTTTCAATAGCGGAATACTGTACACAATTTTGATACCGGCGGTTTTCATCTTTTTTGCCCACCGTATATTATTGGCTTCATCAAACCTCGCTTTAAGCTCTACAAAAACCATTACATTCTTCCCGTTTTGTGCAGCGGTCACCAACGCATTTGCTATTTTAGAATCATTCGCTATCCTGTATAGTGTAACATAAATCTCCTCCACGGCGGGATCAATTGCAGCTTCATTAAAAAAGCGAAGGACAGTATTATACGAATGATACGGTGTATGAATGATGCGGTCTTTTTCAATGATGGCGTTGAACAGTGATCCCCCTTTTACAAAACCGGGCTTTACCGGTGGCCAGGAAGGATAGCTCAGTCCCGGGCCATTAATAGGAATGCCGGAAAAGTCTTTAAGGTTATGATATTTGCCACCTTCCACCATATTCGCTTTACCAAGCTGTAGTACATTAGCAAGCCAATACAATGTGCGTACTGGCATGCCCGGCTGGTATAAAAAACGGGTAGCATATCCAAGTTCACGTGATTCTATTTTTTGCTCAATCTCTTCGGCGATATCTCCTGCAAATTCATCATCTAATCCAAGGTCTGCATCCCTGGTAATTTTAATATTAAACACACTTCTTTTCTTCACTCCAGGAAACAAGGCTGGCAAAAATTCGCAGATGATATCATCTATGAAAACAATGTATTGCACCTCGTTGATAGTAACAGAAAAGAAACGGGGCAACTGGTCTGAAGGCACCGTTACAAGCGATACCTGTTCGCTGCCATCAGCATATACATTTATAACTGCCTGGTACAATTTATTATTCTCCGAAAAAAATTGCTGCACATTTTCTGAAAGATGTGTCACCTGTAGAAACGCAGCAATTGTAGAAAAAAAATATTCCTCCAATGCAGGTTTCGCGACATCGGGTAGCGCCTCATTATATACTACATGAATGTTTTTATTTCGAAGCTGCGGAAGGATCTCTTCGGTTAGCAATTTCCCAAAATGTTGCTGCTGACGTAATACTGCATCCTGGGCCTTTGCTATAACATTTTGGTGGGCAGGTTCGTGGACAACACCCGCATTTTTTGCCATCATCACGGGCATTCTCACCCTGTAAAATTCATCCAGGTTAGACGAAAATATTGATAAAAATTTGATCCTTTCCAGCAAAGGGACATCGCTGTTGCCCGCCTCGGTCAATACTCTTTCGTTAAAAGATAACCAGCTTAGATCCCTGTCGAAGAATGAAACATTCATTGTACAAGTTTTAACCAAAAAAGATTGTTGCGATAGCAAATGCTATTATAGAAATAATCAGTGTATACATAAAGATGGTGTAGGAAATGCGCAGTAATTTATATTTACGACCGAGTACAGTCCCCTGTGAGTAAATATCCCTGATGAGGCTTCCATATAAAAATTCACGATCGGCCATTACTTTTTTCATCCCGTCATAATAATCACCAAACTCCATATTATAAAAATTGCCGAAGAACAAAAGATTGGCGCTTTTATCTTCTACCTGTGCCTTTGTAAAAACTCCCCTGGGTATTTTTGGCCTTGTAGCCAGCACGGAAAAAATGACAGCAAGCATGCTACCTGTCAACAAAATTAAAGTGGGTATTATAATGTTGGGGCTTGCATCCAGCCTTCTCACCACAAGGCCAATGATCACAGAAATAATAATAGAATTGACCGAAATCATTATGTGCGCCTTGTTATCCGAAAGATCGCTCAGGCGCTGGCTGTTAGTAGAGGCTACCCGGAACATTGTTTCAACACCTTTATCGGGCCTGTCCGCCAATTCACCTTTCTTGTTCTTTTTTCCAACTGGTATATCCGGCGGCGCAACGGACAACTCAGTAAAAGGCTGCTGTACTTCCATCGGTTTTTCCACCGCTTTTTCCTTTGCCTTTACTTCGCTTTGCTTCTGCAGTAACCTGTCTAAATTTTCCTGCTTTTTTGCGTTTAGCAATAGTCTGCAATAGTCTGTATGAAATTGATGCGACTGTAATAATTGAATGCCGGCCTGCCGCCACTCCTCCTTGCTGATGGAAGAGTGCTGACGTGCTTCACATTCTTTCCGCATCAGTTTGTTTCTGTCGGCAAAACCATCTGTGCCGAGATGGAACATATCTGCATCACAGACAATTTTTTCCAGGAGAGTGACCGGCCTTTGAGGTACAGTGGTGGACTGTATACAAGACTTTACCTGGTTGATCGTTGCTTCGTCTACTCCCAGGCTCGCTAAATAGGCCGCCGCTCTTTCTGCGCCCTTTTTTTCATGCTCAGATGTATCGGCGGAAAAATATCCTGTATCATGAAACCAGACGGAAGCATACACAACAAAAAAATCATGGTCATTCAACTGGTAGTGATTGCTGATCTGGATAGCGGCTCTTACCACTCCATCCGTGTGCGCCAGGTCATGATAAAGCAGTTGATCATTTTTTTCAGAACTAAAGATGCCAAGTGAATATTGCTTTACCTGTTCAGACAATGATTGATAATTCATGAATATGAAATTAGGTTTTTAAATACCCGGATAAAATACAAAAAAATACAGATAAGAGCGATGAATCTTGCCGGGGGCTGTTTAAACTTAAGTAATGATACAAAACAATAACGAGATCAAATTTTCGAAATGTGAAAATTAAACAGCGCCTGTTTTGTTATGGATTAAACAATGTGCGCAGCGTTTATAAAAGTTTACACCTTTTAAAAAATGTGTAAACTTTATTCAAACTTTTTATAAATACTTGTGGCGATATGTCCGCCAAAACCGAAAGTATTGCTCATGGCATAGTTAACCGTTTTATTTACGGCCTTCCCGAGCGTAAGATCAAATCTTCCGGCAAATTCAGGCTCCACTTCCTTTGTGTTGATGGTTGGCGGAATAATACCATGCCGCAGGGCCTGTATGCAGGCAATGCCTTCCACAGCGCCTGCGGCTCCAAGTAAATGGCCGGTCATTGATTTGGTAGCGCTAATACTTAATTTAGTGGTGGCTCCAAACACCCGCTCAACCGCTTTTAGTTCGCTGATGTCGCCCATGTGCGTAGACGTAGCGTGCACATTCAAATAGTCAATTTCACCAGGTTCTATACCGGCTTCGTTTAATGCCTCCAGCATTCCCAGGTAGGCGCCTTCGCCTTCGGGATGCGTGCCTGTGAGGTGATAAGCATCGGCGGTCATTCCACCACCGGCGATCTCCGCAAGTATGGGCGCATTTCTTTTGATGGCATGATCATAACTTTCCAGGATCATCGCCCCGGCGCCTTCCGCCATTACAAACCCGTCACGGCTGATATCGAAAGGACGAGAGGCGGTTGCGGGATCATCGTTACGGGTAGAAAGCGCCCTGGACGCATTGAACCCGCCAATGGCAGTTTCATTCACAGGCGCTTCTGAACCGCCAGTGATGATCATATCAGCCTTGCCCCAACGGATATGGTTAAACGATTCAATGATAGCGGTATTAGAAGTAGCACAAGCAGAGACGGTGGTAAAATTTACACCATGCAAGCCGTACTTTATAGAGATAACGCCGGAGGCAATATCCACGATCATCTTCGGAATAAAAAAAGGATTGAACCTTGGCGTACCATCGCCCCTTGCAAACTCCATCACCTGGTCCTGGAAGGTTTGTATGCCGCCATTACCGCTGCCCCATATCACGCCAATGCGGTTCCGGTTGAGGTTTTCAAAATTAATCTGTGCATTTTTTATTGCTTCTTCCACCGATACCAATGCATACTGGGTATAGGGATCGTATTTTCTTGCTTCACTTTTTTCAATGAAATCCAACACGTTGAAGTTCCTTACTTCGCATGCAAACCTGGTCTTGAATTTTGAGGCGTCAAATTTTGTGATCGGTGCAGCGCCGCTAACTCCATTTATCAACGATGCCCAAAGGTCGTTTACATTGTTGCCTATTGACGTTAAGGCGCCCATACCGGTTACTACTACACGTTTTAATGTCTGAGTTTTTTCCATTTTATTGATCGCCGTACCGAAAAAAGGTTCCAGTTATGATGGTCATCTTATCCGTACGGCAGTTTTTTGATGTGCCTGGGCTGCAAAGATGTGTCGATCTTTTGTAATAATACGATAGAGATTATTTAAACCTGGTAATAGTCGCTAAAAATTATTGAGAGCAAGTAACGTGTTTGAGTTTTTAATAGAATGCCACGCAAAAAAATAAAGCAAAAAAAATAATTATATTTTATTATTTTACTAACAATTCAGATTCAGTGAATGTCCTAATCCTTTTTCCTATACAGCAGAATTACCACGTTTCAAATCCGGCAACTCTCCTATTTTTTAATTCTGTGATTCGTTACAATGAAGACCGATATCCTTCACTATGGTAAATCTTCGCGGTGTGGCAATTGATAAAATTCAATTCTTTTAAGTTATTATAACATCTTAAGCATAGGTAACCAACTCAAAAAAAACAGAGAATGAAAAAAGTCATATTATTTATTGGAACCGTCTTTTTTATGTCCGCCTTAATTGCGCAGGAAACTCCCAGGGAGAAAAGTATGGAAACACTTACAAAAGAAGATTATCTTAAAAAAGCCAGGGGACAAAAAACGGGCGCCATCGTTTTGATATCTGCCGGCGGCGCTTTAACCGCAGTAGGTTTTATCCTGGCGCTTAACAATTTGGAATATGATATCGGCGGAATCTTTGACCAAAATTATCAGCCCCGGGATGATAATGAAACAGTCTCCACTGTGTTGGCAATTACAGGAATAGCGGCCATGTTGGGAAGCATCCCGCTGTTTATATCAGCGCACAAAAATAAAAAGCATGCAATGAATATCTCTTTTAAAAATGAAATGGCACCGCAACTTCAAGGGAATTTTGTTTTCAACAGATCGATCCCTGGTATTAGTTTGAAGATTCAACTGTAATTTTTGGTATTAAAATATCCGGGCGGTGAAAAGCCTGAAGGGCTTTAATATAAATAACCCCGGGAGAATCCCGGTGATATTAACGATGACATCGTCCCAACTCCGAAGGAGTTGAATACAATTAGCATAATAAACATTTTTATCAGACCCAATTTCATTTTCAAAACGATATAATGTTTTATTACACAATTCAAAGTTCATAATAATTTCAGCGCCTCAAAGCTAATTGTCCGATGACATCAGAATGGGCAGGTAAAAATTTATTCTTAATTTCATTCCTCCATAAATTATTCATCTCTGAAGTTTTGTCCGGCTGTTAGCCTGTTGCTGACTGTTTTATTATTTCATAAAATACTTTCAAATGTCTGCTGAAGAAAATTTTGCAAAAACCGGTTTAGAATTACCTCCAGCACCTAAGCCGATCGGCGTTTACAAACCATTTCTGATTGATGGCAACCATTGTTATGTATCCGGTCATGGTACTGTGCAGTTGGATGGCTCCCTGATAGTTGGACGAATTGGTGAAGACATGGATGAGGCAGCCGGTAAACTTGCCGCCCGACAGGTTGGACTTGCTATTCTTGCTACTTTAAAAGCCAACCTCGGCACACTGGATAGAGTGAAACGTGTGATCAAAGTATTGGGTATGGTAAACTGTGTTTCAAATTTTGAGCATCACCCTTTTATCATTAATGGCTGTAGCGAATTGTTTGCTGAAGTGTGGGGAACGGATAATGGTATTGGCGTAAGAAGCGCTGTGGGCATGGGTTCGCTGCCCGGTAATATTCCGGTGGAAATTGAAGCCTTGTTTGAATTACAGTAAAATAATTTAAAGAATAATATGAGTTGGTTCGCCGTTAGCAACATTGACACAATAGACACTCCCGCTTTATTGGTATATGCTGAAAGAGTAAAAGAAAATATCCGGTTGTTAACAACCATGGTAAAAGATATTACTCAGTTACGGCCGCATGTGAAAACTAATAAAATGGCGGAAGTATGCAGCATGATGATGGATGCCGGCATTACGAAATTTAAATGTGCAACCATTGCCGAAGCAGAAATGCTGGCAATGATAAATGCACCGGATATATTACTGGCCTACCAACCCATTGGCCCCAAAGTACAACGGCTCATACACCTTGTAAAAAATTATCCCAACTCGCATTTTAGTTGCCTTGTTGACAATGAAACAAGCGCCCGTTTTATTGCCGGGCAATTTGCAGCGAATGGCTTACAGATATCCCTGTTCATTGACCTGGATGTGGGCATGCGCCGAACCGGTATTCAGATCAGAGATGCGTTTCAGTTAGCGCAATCCATTCAGCAGTTGCCCAATATTCAACTGGAGGGATTACATCTATATGATGGGCATATAACCGATACTGACCTTCAGGTGAGGCAACAAAAAGCTGATGCGGCTTTCAGCGCAGTGCTGCTATTGTTACAAAAAATTAATTCGGAATTGGGCGCCAGCCTGAAGATAGTTGCAGGCGGTTCTCCCTCTTTTCCCACGCATTTATTAAGACAAAATGTGGAATGCAGTCCCGGCACTTTTGTGTTTTGGGATTATGGTTATAAACATTCATTTCCGGACGAGCCTTTCGATTATGCGGCGCTGGTTGTTACCAGGGTTATTTCTATAATTGATGAGCATACGCTTTGCCTTGATCTGGGTCATAAATCTGTTGGCGCTGAAAATCCTTTGCCAAGAGTTCATTTTTTAAATGCACCTGAGCTGGTTCCGTTTAGTCAAAGTGAAGAACACATGGTCGTGAAATCCGGGCATCCCAATGCGTTTAAGCATGGCGATGTTTTATATGGTGTACCTGTGCATATTTGTCCCACAGTGGCTTTGTATGAAAGAGCATGGGTGGTGGAAAATGGAAATGTAACAGATGAATGGAAAGTGGTGGCAAGGAACCGCTACATAAATATTTAAACCCGCTATAGTAAACAAGGGATAAAATAATGAACAATTTTTTTTTTGAACCTAGCAGAAGTATTTCAATTAAGCTTCATTGGCGTCGCACTCTTTTACATTATATCATTGAGGAGCAAAATACGTGGTTACTAATTTCTCCCTGCGCCGTATAGATATAGGTTAGATGGTCTTTACCGCTGCACAAAGCTTCCTTTGTACAAGAGGGCGACGCAAGGATGCTGCTATAAAATTCAAATGCCCGGACAAAAATCTTCTTAATAACTATTGTTCAAAACGATTCACCAAACAAATAATACATGTTCACAATTGATGCACACCTCGACCTGGCCATGAATGCAATGGAGTGGAACCGTGACTTACGGCAACCAATAGCCGCTTTGCGTGAGAGAGAGACCGGGCTTAGCGATAAGCCAGACAGGGGCAAGGGAACTGTGTCGTTTCCGGAGTTACGAAAAGGAAACATCGGGTTGGTGGTAGCTACCCAGATCGCAAGATATGTTGCACCCGGAAACAATTTGCCAGGATGGAACTCACCCGAACAGGCATGGGCGCAAACGCAGGCACAGCTTGCATGGTACAAGACGATGGAAGCAGCGGGTGAAATGGTGATGATAAAAGATAACAAGGGATTAAAAAAACACCTGGAATTATGGAATGATAAACCGTCCAATAATGATAAACCGATCGGCTATATTTTAAGCCTGGAAGGTGCGGATTCTATTATCACAATTGATCATTTACACACAGCCTATAATTATGGTTTGCGGGCAATCGGCCCGGCGCATTACGGTCCGGGAAGGTATGCAAATGGTACCGATGCAACCGGGCGGCTTAACATGCAGGGCAAGGCATTGTTAAAAGAAATGGAAGCATTGAATATGATCCTTGATGCAACGCATTTATGTGACGATGCATTCTGGGATGCACTCGAACTGTTTGGCAGTCATGTGTGGGCGAGTCATAATAATTGCAGGACGCTGGTTGATCACAACAGGCAATTCAGTGATGAACAAATAAAATTACTAATCGAAAGAAACGCGGTGATCGGCATGCCGCTGGATGCTTGGATGATGGTGCCGGGCTGGGTACGAGGAAGATCTACACCAAAACAAATGAGTTGTAACCTGGAAAAAATGCTTGATCATTTAGATCATATTTGTGGGCTTGCCGGTAACACTTTGCATGTTGGTATTGGCACCGACCTCGATGGCGCTTTTGGCAAAGAGCAATGCCCTTATGACCTCGAAACAATTGCTGATCTGCAAAAGCTACCCGCCCTGCTGCAACAAAGAGGGTATTCAGAAAATGATATCGAAAATATTATGCACAGGAATTGGCTGAACTTTTTAGAAAGGGCGTGGAAATAATTGTACCCATTTAATAGACTTCGATATTTTTATACCGGCCGCCTGCTCACTCCCATGCTGGTTTCAATACATTACATCAAAAAACAACGCCGTAAGAAAATCACCCAAAAAATTGGAGGAAAATCTTCTTTAAATCAGTGTAGCATTCGTTATGTTTACGGTTCAACCCTAATAGTTTTCAATTAGTAGATGGAGACCAGCAACCATTGTAAACGGGGCGTAACCGAAAAGCCATACGAGTAGGAACCTTAAAACCTTAATTTATGAAGTATTATGTAACTGTTTTGAAAAAGTATGTGGATTTTAATGGCAGGGCCAGGCGAAGTGAGTATTGGTATTTTGTATTGTTCAACATAATCTTCGCTTTTGCTTTTGCGTTTATTAGCGTTGCTTTGGGCGCCATGTTTTTATATTTCACTTATGCGCTCTTTGTCTTGATACCGGGCATTGCAGTAGCAGTAAGAAGAATGCACGACGTAGATAAAAGCGGGTGGTATTGCCTTATCCCAATTTACAATATAGTACTAATTTGCACCGAAGGAACGCCAGGCAGCAATCAATACGGCCCTGATCCTAAAAGGCCTGAATTGCAGGATGAGATCGACATTATAGGAAGTAATCCCCAATAATAAACACCCAATCGCTAAGCAAAAATATTTGCGCCGGAGAAGCTCACTCCGGCGCTTTTTTATGGACGAAGGGTTCAATATAGAATTCGCTACGCCCACAGTTTTTAAATTGCAGCCATTTGATAATCTTCGAGGTTTAATTTTATGCTGATCATATATTCACATGCATTCCATTATTTAAAAATTTTAAACAAGATCTATGAACCCAAAAGATATCGCTAACACAAGGTTGCTTAGCCAGCAAATTGCCGGATCAAAATTTACAACTGTACGGGACCTTGTGGGCTGGATGGGAGCAATACAGGCACAGGATTATGCAATGGCAAAATGGGCTATCGGCGCAAGACTGACTGGCTCTACTACAGCTACTGTAGAAACGGCTCTTAACAATGGAGAGATCATCCGCACCCACTTAATGCGGCCAACCTGGCACTTTGTTGCGGCAACAGATATTTACTGGATGCTGGAACTTACGGCGCCGCAGATAAGAATATTAATGAGGTCGAGAGACAAAGAGCTGGAGCTATCTGAAAAGATTTATAAAAAAAGTAATAGCATTATAAAAAAAGCGCTGGCTGATGGTAAACATTTAACAAGGGAAGCGCTGATGCTCGAATTGGAAAAAGCAAAGATCGCTACTGATAATTACAGGTCTGGACACTTAATGCTCCGGGCAGAAATGGACGGCATTGTATGCAGTGGCGCCATAAAAGCCAATAAACAAACATATACTTTATTAGAGGACTGGGTGCCGAAACCAAAGACTGTAACGAAAGACGAAGCGTTAAAGAAACTGGCAACGAAATATTTTTCAAGCCACTGCCCTGCTACCCTAAATGATTTTATCTGGTGGTCGGGCCTTCCGGTAAGAGATGGAAGAAATGCTTTGGAGATGATAAAAAAAGATTTGGTTTCAGAGAACGTAGGCGCCGAAACATACTGGATGCCTGGTTCATTTGCGGACGGTCACAAAAGCAAATCTACGGCCTACTTGTTACCGGCATTTGATGAATACCTTATCAGCTACAAGGATCGGGGCGCTGCCCTTCAACTCCAGCATCAGTCAAAAGCTTTTTCTATCAATGGCATATTCCGACCTATCATCGTGATGAATGGCCAGGTAACGGGCTTATGGAAACGCAGCTTCAAAAAGGATTCGGTCATCATTGAAACAAACCTTTTTAAACCGCCATCCGCAGCAGCTAAAAAGCAAATAGACAAAGCCGCCAAACAATATGCACGTTTTCTTGGAATGAAGGCAAGCGTGGTACACGCAGCGCTTAGTTAACACTTAAGAACCAATTTCTTGATTTTGTATTTTAATATTTTTTGCAACTACTTGTAACTATTCAAAATTTACACCATGGATGTTTCTGTTATTTCAATTGGTAATTCGAAAGGAATATGTTTACCGAAAACTTTACTGGCAAAATATAATATACAAGACACAGTTGAGCTTATCCTTGAAAAAAACTACATAATCTTAAAACGTAAAGGCACCCCCAGGAAAGGTTGGGAAAAATCGTTTCAAAAAATGCGAAAAAATGGGGATGATAAACTTTTAATTCCGGATGTTTTTGAAGACGAAAATTTAGAAGAATGTAGTTGAGCCAATATCAAATAGTTCTTGTTAACCATGACACATCAAAAGCACAAACAGTGCATTCTGTAGCTACCAGCATTAACACAAGCCCTGTGCTATTGCAAGTCCGATACATTATTTACTTTAAACATAACGCGGAGTCATTAGCTTTTCAGGCATCCCTTACTACGATCTTCTGCCGATAAGATTCATCACATTGTCTTTATAACTGTTGCCGATCGGTATGGTTACTTTTTCTATTTCAATGGAATTGCCATAGATGCTCCTGATGTAAGGCACTGCTACAATATATGATTTATGAACCCTTATAAACTGCCTGCTGAGTAAGATTCGCTCCATATCATTCATGGTTTGGTGAGTTACCAATTTATATTCTGCTGTATGAATTTTGAGGTAATCTTTCATACTTTCTATATAAATGATCTCGGAGAAATTTACCTTAAAAAATTTGCTGTTGCTCTTTACGAAAATATGATCCGCAGGAGTATTGTCGTTTTCTTTTGCAACTTGTGTGAATAGGCGGCCATCAACAATTTTACTGATCGCTTTAGAAAAGCGTTCAAATGAAATGGGCTTTAGCAAATAATCTATTACATTAAATTCATAACTTTCGAGGGCATATTCCGCATACGCGGTTGTAAGTACTACCAGCGGAGGGCTGTGCAGTGAGCGCAAAAAATTCAACCCGGTCATGCCGGGTAATTGTATATCAAGAAAGATAAGATCAATTTCCTGTTTATTTAAAACTTCTTTAGCTTCCAGCGCATTGCTGCAAATGGCCAGCAACTCAAATCCCGGTGTTTGTTGCAGGTGACTTTGAATAACCTGCTGGGCCAGCATCTCATCCTCAACTATGATACATTTTATCAAGCAAATTCAGGTTTAATAATTAATGATACTGTAAACGCACTGTTACTTAAAATTACATCAAGCGTATGAGAATCGGGATACAATGTCTCCAGTCGCTCTTTCGCATGTTTCATCCTTAATTGACTTCGGACTTTCTCTTCTTTGTATGTTTGAATAATGTCAAGTTCGTATGACGCAGGGTATAATAATTCAAGCAAACTTTTGCTGTTCTTAATGCCTGTCCCACCCATTTTTTTAGCCTGTATTTCGATATCAATATTTGTATTGTTCACTACGGATAATGCCACCAGTCCTGGCTCGCATTTGATGGTGATATAAATAAATGCATTCGTATAGGAAGCATTAAATGCATGCTTAAAACCATTTTCTATAAAAGAGATAAATAAAAGTGGCTCAATCATTACATCCGTCGTATCGCCTTCCACCGAAAAGCGAACATCTGCTTTATACCTGATCTTTTCTATATCTATGTAATTGCGGATGTATTCAATTTCTTTATTCAATGAAACTTTTGCCTCATTGCAATCATATATCATATACCGCATCAGGTCCGCTAATTTTACCACCACTTCCGGCGCTCGTTCCGATTTTTGCAAACTAAGAGAATAGATGCTGTTCAATGTATTGAAAAGGAAATGAGGGTTAAGTTGTGAGCGTAAACTTTTCAATTTTAGCCCGGCATTTTCATTTTGCAGTACTGTCAAAAGTTTTTTTTCATCCAACGCGGTCTTAATAAAATATACCGCCACTCCCATCGCCATGTTTACAATAATCCATAAACTCTCCCTCACGATTGTACCAATGTTAAAGTTGAAATACGATTCTTCAGAAGGTAGCAATGGCAATTTCAAAATAAGGGTATAAAGAATAAACAGCATTACCTGTATCACTACAAATAATAAACAGGTTATCAGTATAAAAGTCTTGTATCTTTTTTGAAAGAAAAAGCGGGGGACAATGGCAGTTGCGAATAAAAGATAGGCAGGAAATACTACGAGGTTTGCAAAAAATAATACGGGCCATAATTTTAGATGAGCCGGGAATAAACTTACCGCATTAACGATTGGGTTCAGCAGGCCGAGTAATAGCCAATAAAATATTTCAATTTTGTAAGGATGTTTTACCGGCCGGTCATTGTCAAATTCCATAAAGTTAGTTTAGTGTTTTAAAGCTAACACTGCAAATGCAAATAGTTCCATCATTTCGACAAAACAAATAATAGTTTCGATGAACTTGAGAACGGGAATGATGATGAAGTTGGAGGGAGGCTTTTATTGCCATAAATGGCGGTTAACCCGATCTCATTAAATTGCAAATCTTTCGTTGCAGGCATTTTGCTACTGACCTTCTATTCGTTGAAAATAAAATCAGTCTTCATCCAATAAATATTGTCGTGCCCATTCAAGGGGCTATGAAATATTGTATGCAGGTCTTTAATGGTTTGCGTTTTTACAAAGGGTATTTTAATATCACTCATGTTACTTGAAAAGAAGAAATACTTTTTATCCGGCGTTACATAAGGACAGTAATCAAGCCTGGTTGAATTAATCAGTTTGCCAAGGTTCCTGGCTGCCTGCCATTCGCCCCGTTTATTTTTTTTGCTGATGTAAATATCTCCGCTGCCATAGCCATCTTTTCTTTTATGACCAGAAAAGAGTATATACTTTTCATCCGGATCAACAAACGCGTTAAATTCATCGCCAACAGAGTTTATAGAGTCGGGCAAACTTTCTGCCGCACTATATTTACCATCAGCAAATCTGCATAGCATTATATCTTCTTCCCTTCCATCAACAGCTCTTGTAAAGTAAATATTCTTACTGCTGGTTACAGAGGCATAAAACTCGTCCTTACCTGTATTTACAGGACTTCCCATGTTTTGAGGATCTTGCCATTTGCCATCTATTTTTGTGACAAACCATATATCATAATCCTTTTCATCACCATTGCCTGCAAGGGGCCGGTTAGAAGAAAAATATATTTTAGTTCCATCGGGAGAGAAGGAAGGTTCCAGGTCTTTGTACCTACCACAAAAACTGGCTACTTTCGGCGCCGGCCATTTTCCACCGGTTTTTTTTGAATACATTACAGTGCTTACAACACCATAGTTATACTGAAGCGTATAAAAAAGTTCATCGCCGTTTGGTGAGATCGCCATATCCCTGTTACCAAATTCATCTGAAATTTTTCCAGGTGAAAATATTTGTGCAATTGAGTTTGGGACAGGTTGATTGAAGTAGAAATTGTTATTGGCAATTTTTTGAGCAACGGAAACAATGGGCAGCAAGCAAAGAAATAAAAGTAATATCCGCATGGTTAGTTTTTAGATAGATGTTACAGGGATCGCATGTATTATTCAACGCTTTACTAAGTACGTTGATTGCTATAAAAGAACATTTTATAAAATGCTGAAGTATAATAATCAGTACATGGAATATTTACATTCTTCTCCTGTGATGTTAATCTTAACCTGCCGGTTTTTTAGCTGTTACATAATAAAGCAAACAGCTCTTTGTTAAGGTAGAAATTATCACGACCTACTTTTGTCTTCTGCAAAAGATTGCCAGTCACTAAAGTTTCAAGGTACCGGATAGAAGTGCTGCGGCTAACACCCAGGTCTTTTTCTATAAACTCAATCTTGGTATATGGATATTTAAACAGGTTATTCAATAAATCCTGGCTGTACATTTTGGGATAATTTTCTCGTATTTGTTGTTTAAATTTTTGCATTAATTCTTTGATCTTGCGGATCAATATCACACTTTCATTAGCAGTTTGTTCAATTCCACCCAGGATAAATAACAACCAATCTTCCCACTCGCCGGTTTCCCGTACCTGTTGCAGCAGCCGGTAATAATCTGCTTTTTGCTGAATAATAAACCTGCTGAGATAGAGGATGGGCAAATGCAACAAATTCTTTTGTACCAGGTATAATATATTGATGATCCTTCCCGTACGTCCATTACCGTCATAAAATGGATGAATACTTTCAAACTGGTGATGGATGATGGCCATTTTTACCAGGTAGTCTGCATCCATTAGCGTATCGTCATTAATGAATTTTTCCAGATTGTCCATCAGATCGAGAATGCTGCCAGGATCTTGCGGAGGAGTGTAAATCACCTTTCCTGTTTTGTCGTTTAGCAATTGCGTACCCGGTAACTTCCGAAAACCTGCATTGTTCTGCTCTAACACAGCCTGGATCTGCAAAATATAGTTGTTGGTGAGCAAGCCATGATTCTTTACCAGCAAAAATCCCTTTTTTAAGGCTTCAGCATATTGATGTACTTCCTTTGCGGCAGCCGTAGCAAATTGATTTGCAAAAATGCTGCTCTGGTAGATTTCATCAAAAGTGCTTATTATATTTTCAATCGCTGAACTTTCTTTCGCCTCTCGTAAAGTGAGTGTTTCCAGGAGGATGTTTTCATTCGGAATACTGTCGGTGATCCCTTTTAGCTCAGCCAAAGCTTTGTGAGCTAAAGCTGTTTTACGCATTACAGCTTTTGTTTCAACATCGTGAAGCAGAGGAAGCTTTATCATTCATTTTGGCTTAGATTGGACAAACATAAGTCAAAAAAGGCGTTTTCTGAATTATGTTTCCTGCACATGTGTCAAAAAACTTCGTTTTTACCTACCTCAACCATCTCTTCATTTGCAATTCTTATAATTGCAGCCGAGCATAGCTCTATATCTTCTTGCGTAGTCATCCAGGAGGATACACTTATCCTCATGGCTGTTATTCCTTTCCATACCGTACCGCCACACCAGCAGGTGCCATCGTCTTGTATTTTTTTGATGATCCTGTTTGTAATTATTGCATCGCCAAAAGAAACGAGTACCTGGTTAAGGGTTACCACGTTCAATATTTTAAATCCGGCCTTTGCCAGGTTGGTGGCAAATAGTTGGGCGTAAACGCAACAACGATCAACCAAATCAATAACGCCGCTTTGCCCTAAAGAATAGATGGCAGCCCAGGTTTCAATTCCCCTTGCCCGCCTTGACATTTCGGGGGTATAAAAATATGGTTCAGGTTCCACCGAGTCAGGCAAATATGCAGCGCTCACAGAAAGCGCTTCCTGCAACTTTTTTGGATCTTTACAAACCACCAGTCCGCTGTCGTAAGGAACATTGAGCCATTTGTGCAGATCGATCGCCCATGAATCTGCCAACTCACAACCCGTTGCCAGGTGCCACCTGGTTGGTGAAACCCTTGCCCATAAACCAAACGCTCCATCCACATGCACCCAGGCATTTTTTTCATTTGCCATTGCGCAAATAGTTTCAATGGGATCAATAGCGCCGGTGTTTACATTGCCCGCCTGCAAACAAACCAATGTGCTGTCGTCTAACTCCGGCATCTTTTCCGCAATAATCCTCCCCTGGTCGTCTGTTGGCACCCTTACCAGGTTTTCTGTTCCAAATCCGGCGAAGATCAATGCCCGCAGCATACTTGCATGTATCTCTTCTCCCACAATGATGCGGATGGGCGGAGCGCCGTTTATTCCTTTCGCTTTACTGTTCCATCCTTTGCGCTCGTATATCCAATGCCGTGCTGCGAGCACACCACAGAAGTTTGCCATGGTGGTTCCGGTTACAAAACCTACGGCAGATTTTTCCGGCAATTGAAGCAGATCCAACAACCAACTGCCCGCAACCTTCTCAAGTTGGGCGGCAATTGGAGAGGACACTTTAAATACAGCATTCTGATCCCATACTGCCGCCAGCCAATTAGCGCCGAGTGCTGCCGGCAGCGTACCACCAAATACAAATCCAAAATATCTGCCCCCATTACTTGCTACCGTATTTACTGAACCGATAGTATTTAATATTTCAAGTACCGCTTCCGGATCTTTAGAAGCTTCGGGTAACGGTATTGATAATTGCTCTAACAGCCTTAGTGAATCCGGGTCGGGAAATGCTCGCCTGGTGGGCAGTTCCTCCAGGTACCTTGTGGCATATTCTTTGGCGATATTCAATATTTTATTTTCAACCATAATTCGTGATGTATGATGTCGGATGTCTGATTTATATAGTTTATTCATTGCAGTAAAAGTTTCCATTGGAGCATAGCGATTAATTTACTTATGTCCTTCTCTCCTGTTCTTCAATTTCAACGAATCTTGCAGTTATCATTAGTCGCATTGAGAACTCAATTTACAATGAAAAATCAGATCGCTGTGGTAAAAGGTAAACGCAAAAAAAGTTCCCCAATGGTATGCTGTACACGTGTGCGACGCAACAATGCCGCCATGAAAAACAAAAGCTGGTCACCAAAATATTAATACCGGTCACGAATTATTTATGAAAATTACACTCCCATATTCCCGATTGATTGCTCCCATTAAATATCTTAAAACCTTAAACCTTTTATGAATTTCTTTTGCGGCTGAACAATCAGCATGAAATCATAATTTACTTTTATATAGTTCACCATTTTAAGAACATTCGGATCATGGCATTCCAATCATCCAACGGATTTAAAGTTCTGCCCGAAATCAATAAATTCCCCTCAGTTATCCTTTTCTTTTTCAAATAGCCATCGCATTTAATTTTAAATATCTTTGCCAAAATTTTGAACAAAAGAATGGATGCTAACTTCAATCCCGATAAACAACATACATTAGTCTCGGACATACATATTTCAGGTACCGGTCTCCATACCGGCATCGATGTAGATATGACGCTCAGACCAGCCAACCCCGGATTTGGTTTCCAGTTTCAGCGTACGGACCTCCCCGGTAAGCCAATTATTAAAGCAGATTGCGATTTGGTTACTGATACCTCCAGGGGCACAACGCTTGAATCGGGTGATGCAAAAGTGAACACGGTGGAACATATCCTCGCCGCGTTGGTGGGTATGGGTGTTGACAATTGCCTTATTGAACTAAACGCCCCGGAAGTGCCCATAATCGACGGCAGCAGCGAGCCTTTCGTGGAGATCATAGAAGAAACCGGCGTGGCAGAGCAGGACGCTACCAAAATATGGTACTCCATTGATACGAATATTTCCTACTATGACGAGCAAAAAAGGGTGGAAATAACCGCTCTTCCATCTACCAATTATAAGATCACAACACTAATAGATTTTAACTCCCCGGTGTTGGGCACACAGCATGCGAGCCTGAAGAATATGAATGAGTTCAAAACCGAGATAGCGCCATGCCGCACTTTTTGTTTTTTGCACGAGCTGGAAGCGCTGCTCGACAATAACCTGATAAAAGGTGGTGATATTAATAATGCCATCGTAGTAGTAGACAAGCCGGTAACACCGGATGAAATGACCAGGCTGGCGAAAGCATTCGGCAGGGAAAAGATGGAGGTGAAAAGTGAAGGATATTTGAATAATCTCGAACTACGTTTTCCCAATGAACCTGCACGTCACAAATTGCTCGACATTGTGGGCGACCTTGCGTTGATAGGTTATGCGGTAAAAGGACACATCATTGCAAACCGCCCCGGCCATAGCAGCAATGTCGCTTTTGCAAAAAAGATAAAACAGTACATAAAAAAGAATAAGCACACAAGGGAAATACCCATTTACAATCCCAATTTGCCGGCTGTATATACTACCCAACAGATTGAGAATACTTTACCTCATCGCTATCCCTTTTTATTAGTTGATAAAATTATCGAGCTCACCGATAAGCTGATTGTAGGGATTAAGAATGTCACCTTCAATGAAAACTTTTTCCAGGGTCATTTTCCGGGCAATCCCATTATGCCGGGTGTTTTACAGGTGGAGGCGCTGGCCCAAACAGGCGGTATCCTTTGCATCAATGCCATGCCCCAGGGGGAATACGATACTTACTTTTTGAAAATAGAGAATTGTAAATTCAAACAAAAAGTGGTACCCGGCGATACGATGATCCTGAAAATGGAACTGATAGAACCAATCCGCCGTGGCATTTGTGTAATGCATGGCAGCGTATTCGTTGGCAACAAGCTTTGTACAGAAGGAGACCTCACCGCCCAGTTAGTGAAGAGGAGTTAAATGAGCCAACGGCAAATGCTAATGAAGGCTTAATTTCACCCCATGTTCAAAATACATAATTATCTTTAAACCTAAATCAAGTCATTAGCGCAGTCCAGAGAAAAGAATGATTCATCCGCATACGTATATACACCCCAACGCAAAGCTTGCTACCAACGTAAAGGTCGATCCCTTCAGTGTTATCCATCAAAATGTAGAAATTGGTGAAGGCACATGGATCGGCAGCAACGTTACCATCATGGAGGGAGCCAGGATTGGAAAGAACTGCCGCATTTTCCCGGGCGCTGTAATTGCGGCTATACCCCAGGATCTCAAATTCGATAATGAAGCCACTACGGTAGAGATCGGGGAAAATACCACCATCAGGGAATTTGTTACGGTTAACCGCGGCAGCAAGGATCGCTGGACCACAAAGGTTGGCAGCAATTGTTTGATAATGGCCTACAGCCACATTGCCCACGACTGTGAAGTAGGTAACCATTGCATCCTGAGCAATAATACCCAAATGGCCGGTCATGTTTTTGTGGGCGACTATGCCATACTCGGCGGCATGTGCGCCATACACCAGTTTGTGCAAATTGGCCAGCATGCTTTTGTAAGCGGTGGAAGCCTGGTCAGCAAGGATATTCCGCCTTATATCAAAGCCGGACGAGCACCCTTGAGCTATGCAGGCGTAAATTCAGTGGGCTTAAAACGGCGTGGATTTTCATTAGCCAGTATCAACCAGATACTTGACATTTACCGGATCATTTACAACAAAGCGTTGAATACATCGCAGGCGCTTAATTACATAGAAGAGGAATTACCAGCAACCGATGCCAGGGATGAAATTGTAACCTTTATCCGTGAGAGCGGCCGGGGCATCATCAAACGATTTACCAAGGGCAGTATGGACGATGAGTAGGTCTTCTCCTTCGTAATTTCCGTACATAAAATTTTTATGTAGATTGTTGTCCGAGCATTATCTCATTGTGGAACTTCAGTGGCGTCGCACTCTTGTACATTATTTCTTTACGGAGCAACTAATGCTAAAGAAACAAACTCTCTAAATATCCCGAACTTTAAGTCCTGCTATTTCCAGAAAAATAATAATGCAAATCTCATTAACCAATACAGGCAAGCGTTACAACAGGGAATGGATATTCCGGCACTTAGATTACAACTTTATTTCCGGTACCAAATATGCGATCACCGGATCGAATGGCTCCGGTAAATCAACGCTGCTACAGGTAATAGGAGGCGCCCTGATGCACAACGAAGGCAAGGTGCAAATGACCAATAATTCCGGCATCATCGCTGAAGAAAAGTATCACAAGCATATCGCTATCGCGGCGCCTTACTTGGAGCTGATAGAAGAAATGACCGCTATTGAATTCCTGTCCTTCCATTCCAGGTTCAAGCCATTAACCTTATCTGCCAACGAAATATTACCGATCATTAATCTTGAAAAAGCAGCCAACAAACAGATCAGGTATTACAGCAGCGGAATGAAACAAAGGCTTAAACTGGCGCAGGCTTTCTTCTGCGCTTCACCCGTGCTGTTACTCGATGAGCCCGCAACAAATTTAGATGCAGAAGGAATTGGATTATATCATCAGCTCGTAGCCGAACATACTGAAGGCAAACTGGTGATCATCAGCAGCAACGATAAGCAGGAGTATGACTTTTGTGAAGAAGTAATTGAAATTGCAAAATATAAATAGTGAGATTGGCTTGTTAAAGAATGTGATTTATTGCCTTACCGCTTATTTTTAAATTCAGTCGGCGTTATTCCTACTTTAGATTTAAATACAGTAGAAAAATAAGCGGGTGAAGAAAACCCAACTTTATAGGCTATCTCCGAAACACTTAACTCTCCCTGGTCCAGTAAATATTTGGATTTTTTAAGCCTTACATTCAGCAAATAATCATTCACATTACAGTTTAATAAAGCTTTTACTTTACGATAAAGCTGCACCCGGGAAATGGCCATTTGCTTACATATATCATCTACATTAAATTTTTCATTCACCAGGTTAGTTTCAATGATCGAAGTAAACTCATTGATAAATTTTCGATCCAGTTTATTCGGATTATTCGAAGGAGGATCTAAGTTGATTTCACTGATGTAGTGTTCTCTTAATATCTCCCGGTTCTTCATCACACTCCCAATTATTTCCCTTAAAAAAGTTACGTTAAATGGTTTGGTGACATAAGCATCTGCCATGCTCTTCATTCCCTGTATCTGCTGGCTGATCTCTGATTTGGCGGTTAATAAAATAATAGGGATATGAGAGGTTTTGATATCATTTTTTAAAATACTCGTAATTGCAAACCCGTCTTTTCCCGGCATTACCACATCCGAAATAATCACATCAGGAATGTTATCAAACGCCTGTTTCAATCCTTCCACTCCATCCGCGGCAACTATAATGGAATATTCATCGCCCAATATTTCCGCAAGAAAGTTCCGCAAATCAGGATTATCCTCAATGATCAATATCGAACGTTCGCCTGCGCCCGTTACCTCACTTTTAGTTGCTGCAAACTCTGTTACTTTATCGATGCCGGTTGCGTATATCTTTTGGTCAAAGTACATAACATCCTCCGTGGATCTTTCTTCGATCATTTCATCCTTTTCAAGATGGTCGGTTCCCATCAATAATTGTATTTCGAAGCTAGTGCCCTTACCCTGTTTACTGCTCACAGTAATACTCCCTTTGTGAAGACTAATCAATTCCTTTGAAAGCGAAAGCCCCAGTCCACTTCCCTGTTGGTTGGTAATATCTGCCTGGTAAAATAGCTCAAACGCATGTTCAGCCACATCCTTCGACATGCCAATACCATTATCCTCCACCCTGATGATGGCCAGGTTTTCAGTGGCATTTTTTTCAAGTGTAATATGTATAAACCCGTTATCGTTGGTGAACTTGAAAGCATTAGACAACAGGTTGAACAATACTTTATCGAGCATCGATGTATCAAACCATAGTTTAATGTTCCGCTCTTTACTGAATATCCTTAGATCGATATTTCGCTTCCTCGCTATTTCTTTAAATACTTCCACAATCTCATTGGTAAACTGCACAAGGTCATTTTCAGTAGTGGCCAATTTCATTTTTCCCGATTCAATTTTCCTGAAATCGATCAACTGGTTTACCAGTCTCAATACCCTGATCACATTTTTTTGAATGAGGGTTAGGTATTGCTTATCTGAAAAATTAATTTTTGTATTCACGAGCAATTCTTCCAACGGGCCAAGTATTAATGTCAATGGCGTTCTGAACTCATGTGATATATTCGTAAAAAAATTTATTTTGGCATCAGTGGCCTCTTTAGCCAGGCTGGCCAATTCAATCAACTGGTTACGCTGACTGGAGATCTCTTCGTTTTGCAAAGCCAGCCGGGCATTAATTTTCCTGTTTTCCCTCAAATAATAAAATAATACAAAGCCGAGCACCATTGCCAGGGCGAGCGATATGGAGATAGCATAAATAATATTTGCCTGGTTATTGGTTATTACTATTTGCTCCTCAATTTTTTTCTGGCTTCTGTCGATATTCTTTTGCTGAGCCATCACTTTCTCCGCCTGTAGCTTCATGATCCTTACATTGGAAGAGTCAATGATCGTAGTAGTTAAAGCATTTTCTTTTTTAAAGGGCTTGCCTTCCAGGATATTTACCGCTGTAAGAATCGCCTCTTCACCACCGGTAGGATATAATACCGTGCCCTTCAAAGCGCCTTTTTCCACCAGGTTGAGGCCACCGTTTTCACCGCTGAGCCCGTCTACGCCGATTATTTTTATTTGGCTGTCAAGACCTATTTTTTTGCATGCATTAAAGGCACTAAAGGCAAGCCGGTCGTTCTGTGCAAATATTAACTGTATATCAGGGTTGCTCTTTAAGAATTGTGTCGACTTTTCATGGGAGGGGTGTTCATCTCCCTCTTCATAGATCTTGGAGATAAAATGAATGCCGGGATATTGCCTGATCGTTTCTGTAAAACCCTTGTGCCGGTCTATATCTGCCGAGGAGCCGGGAATGTCTGATATCTCCAACACGTTACCCTTTCCCTTCAGTACCGAATTTGCAAAAGTGGCCGCACTTGCACCTACTTCGTAATTTCTTGCACCTACATAAGCGGTATAGTTTTCCGACACCGTTCTTCGATCTACAATTATTACCCTTATACCTTTTTCAAAAGCTCTCTCAACAATAGGCGTAATAGGTGCGGCTTCGTTGGGCGATACTATCAGCAGGTCAATCTTCCGGTCAATCAGTTCCTGTATCTGCTCAATTTGTTTTTGAGTACGGCCATTGGCATCTTTAAATATGAAATTTATTTCGGGATGAAACGATAATTCCCTTTGCATCCCCGCCAGCATCGTTTGCCTCCATTCATTTACCATGGTACACTGAGAAAAC
>JBDSAP010000034.1:0-3791 GCA_039922055.1 Ferruginibacter sp. | reverse complement strand
CCCTTTACAAAATCAAGCGCAGTACAAAATTTTTCAGCGATTTTGCCGGCACCTAATATTCCCCAACGATAGTTTCTGTTCATGATAGTATTTAAATAATTTTTTAAATTTTTAAATTACATCTTTATCCTGATAACTGAAAACGAATATGGGGCCGCAGTAAAATTGATCTGTTTTCCTTTCAACGATATTTCAGAATCAACCGGGGCTACATTTTTTGGCGAAGCAAATGAATTTAAATTGTTCGGATCATTGCCCCGCAATACAGTAAGCACTCCTTTAGCAGGCAACTTCTTAACACCATCCAGCACAATATTTTTGGTTTGTGCCGTAGCAGAAGCATTTACTATTTTAATGATCACCTCGTTGGTAACTTTATCGATCACCGCAGATGCATATAGGCTATCCTGTCCCGTTAGCGGCTTTCCATTTAGCAAGGCAGACACCGTATGCGTGCCTTTGTTGGTGGAATATAATTTTTGCACATAATAATTTGGTGTACCAAAAGATTCAAGGTTGTTCACCCATATCAGGTCAGGCGTCCATTGCCAGCCATCAACATGTGCAAACAAAGGCGCATACGAAGCCAGGTTCACCACATCAGCATTGCGTTCCATTCCCGTCATAAAAGCGGCTTCTGCAATGGCTGTTTGCAGATTGTTCCTATTGTCAACGCTTACGGTTTTATCGCTTTGTGCCGCATATTCACCGCCAAATATTTTGCTGCCGTTTCTGGGGTAATTATCATAACGAGCCGCATTGGCAAGAAACCATTCCGGGCGGCGATAATAATGTTCATCAATAATATCGGCATTCATTTTTCTTAGTTCCTTATCCAGGTAATCGAAGCGCTCACCATTAGGATCAGTACCAGAGCTATTTACCAATTTAAAATCAGGATACCTTGCCCTGATCGCTTTAGTAAAAATCTGTAAGCGCTCAACATATTGAGGTCCCCAGTTCTCATTGCCGACCCCCATCATTTTTAAATTGAAAGGAGCCGGATGCCCCATCTCTGCTCTTACTTTGCCCCACTTAGTGTTTACATCACCGTTAGCAAACTCTATCAGGTCAAGCGCATCCTGCACATACGGATCAAGCTGATCAATTGGAACCACTTCTGCTGTATTGAACTGGCATGCCATACCGCAGTTTAAAATTGGTAAAGGCGCAGCGCCGATATCTTCGGCCAATTGAAAATATTCAAAGAAGCCAAGGCCAAACGTTTGAAAATAATCTGGCGTTGGCCGGTGTGCAAATTCATTGTTCCAACGGTTGATCATCAACTGGCGGTCTTCCACAGGGCCAATCGTTTTTTTCCATTGATACCTTGTGGCAAGTTCATGACCTTCTACAATGCATCCGCCAGGGAAACGGATAAAGCCGGGTTTCATATCGGCCAGCAGTTGTATCATATCAGCACGCATACCGCCGGGGCGTTGCTTCCAGGTATCGGTTGGAAATAAGGAAATCAGATCAAGATCGATCATACCCGTTCCTTCGAAACTGATGGTGAATTTTCCTTTTAAAGAGGAGTCCGTTGAATTGAAACTGACTGCATTTTTTTTCCATTCGTTGCCGGTAGTTTCGGGAGTAAACGATGCAGCGCCAATTAATTTACCCGTGCTGCTCCATAGTTGCAGGTTCATCTTTAAACCAGGAGCGGCCTGGCGAGCCATCACGGAAAAATCATATCGCAATCCTTTCTTTATACCCATTCCGCGAAAGCCTTCATTGGTAATGCTGATGGTGTCTGCGGCATTCTTTTTTGTAATGCGTAAAAAACGGGGATTAGAAATATTTTCTTCTTGGCGGTTGAGCACGAGCACACTGCCTTCATCGAATTTACTTTGTTTCGTTGTCCAGCCAATCATCGGCATCGAAAATTCGAACGAACGGTTCTTCACTAATTCTGCATAAATACCTCCGTCAGCACCAAGATTAATGTCTTCAAAAAAAATCCCCCACATGGTCGGCTGTACTTCAGCGATGGGTTGATTTACCTTTACTATTATTTTATCATTTTGCTGAGCGCTGATAATACCAGGCAATGACAGACCTGCCGCAAGAAGAGCACAAATCAATTTGTTTAAACGCATTTTTTTTATATTTTATAGAGAATGTGTGAGTATGTATTTATTTTTTTAACTGCTATTGTATTTCTTTAAGATGATGGTTTTTCTTTTGCTGCCTGTTCCCTCCTGCAATATAGCCGACGTTTTTTTATCCATGATTTATCATAGCGGCCTTATTTAATCCCGAAGCCTTTTATCCCTGCATCGTTTACGGCAGCTAATATTATGTTTCCATTTTTCCTTTTGAGCTTTACCATAGATTTTACATCGCCACTAATTATGAATCCGCTTTTTACCGCGTTAACTGCATTAAAAGCTCCCTTGCCATTTCCTTTTAAAAACAATCCATACGAGGCATCATACTGACCAGATACCACTTCAGCCTGGTATTCATTTCCAGCAAGTAACAGGTCTTTGATACCATCGCCATCCAAATCGCCGGCAATAATAACGTTTACAGGTGAAAACTGTGCTTCCATTGGTAAGACATGTTGTCTAAAATGTCCATGACCCAGGTTCTCGATCCATACAGACGTGGTGGTTTGACATTCCTTTTCTACCAAATCTTTTGCGTGAATATAATCCAGTAAGCCTTTCATATTTGCTTTTGCATAGTCAATATTCAGCAGGTATTTCTTTTTTACAGAAGGCAGTTGATCTGCAAGCTGGCTTCTGTCAAGCGCCGGAAACAGATCATATTGTCCCTCATTATTTTTAATGTAATAAGCTGGAATAAGGTCCACCGTATTGTTGGCATCAAAATCACCGGCGTACAATTTAAGTGGCCGCTCCGGCGTGATATGATATTTATTATTTAGGCCCATATTACCTGCGACGAAATCCATGTCTCCATCATTGTCGAGATCCGCGGCCTGTAAAGATCTCCACTGTCCATTCATATTTTCAAGACCTGTATTGGCGGTGACCTCCTTGAACTTTCCATTTTCATTTGCAAAAAATCGCACAGGCATCCATTCACCACATATCACGAGATCCGGTTTTTTATCGTTATTGAAATCGATGAATTCTGCTCCTGTTAATAAGCCGGCAAATTCTAATTCGGGGCAAATATCTTTGGTCACATCTTTAAACCTGCCATGATCATTTTGTAAAATATAACTGCGGGGAGATGCCGGGTATTTCTGTGGCAGCAATCGTCCTCCAATAAAAATGTCGATATCGCCATCGCCATCGTAATCTGCCACTGTAACGGCTTTCGTAATATCGTTGATCTGCTTGGGTAATGCATCTGCATTCAAAGTAAAATTCCCTTTGCCATCATTGTTATATAAACGTGGCTGGTTAAAGCTGGAATGAATTCCGAATTCAGGGCTTCCGCCGGTGATCAGCAGATCAAGGTCATTATCTCCGTCGCTGTCAAACAAAACAGCACCGAGGTCTTCCTCATTTTTCATTCCTTTTACAAGATCATGCGAAATGAAGCCGCCTGTTTTATTTTGAATAAATATTTTGCCTGACTGGTATGCAGCGCCTCCAACAAAAAAGTCAATTAAGCCATCGCCATTCACATCTCCGGTAGCAATGGATGGGCCTTGCTGTGAATATTTTTGAGGGACTGCACGTTGAATTCCAAAGTCGAAATATTTTGATTCCGTATGTTTGAAGCCGAAGTTTAATTCTCCGGTAATATCATTCAAAATTGTGTTTGTAATCGTCCCGGTATCCTGTGAAATCGCTTCTTTTGCATCCACATAA
>JBDSAP010000033.1:0-5335 GCA_039922055.1 Ferruginibacter sp. | reverse complement strand
AGCCACTACTCAAAAATTTTGTCATCCATTCTCTTTCCTGCGGTAAAAATCCGCTGCTATTTTTATTGCCTTTAGGGTCGTGAATATCGATCTCCTGGTGAGCAATATTATAATCACCGCATAAGATGAGTTTGGGATATTGCTTTCTTAAATTCTCCAGGTATTCATGAAATTGATCCAGCCACTCATATTTAAATTGTTGTCGTAGTTCGCCGCTTGTACCTGATGGGAAATAAGCATTGATAAGACGTATATCTCCAAAGTCGAGTTGTATCACACGGCCCTCTGCATCACTTACAGGAATGTTGCAACCGATACAAATATTATCAGGTTTTATTTTTGTAAACACAGCAACGCCGCTGTATCCTTTCTTTTCAGCGCTGAACCAATGGTGCTCAAAGCCCAGGGCTTCCAATTGTTTCACATCCAGGTCATCTTTTGTGGCCTTGGTTTCCTGTAGGCAGATGACATCCGCGGGATTTGTTTTTAGCCAATCAATAAATCCTTTTTTTAAGGCTGCACGGATACCATTAACGTTGTAAGAAATAATGCGCATGTCAATCTTTTTTTTGAGTTGGTAAATCTACAATTTTATTTATTTTGACACCTGCTCATTTATTCAAAGATTGCATAAAGAAAACCAACATCAGGATATACCTTTTACAAACTTGCTTATTGAGCTTTTTAAAAAACATGCTGGTGATTGATAACAGAGTGTTAATGGCTGTTTGCTGCCAGGAGCTTTCTTTGTACAAGAGGGCGACGCAACGATGTTCCTCATAGCTCCTTCGCCCGGACCAATAGATATAACTTCCGGCCGCTTCTTTATAAGGCTGTCTTACAACTGAAGAAAAGAATTCTAAAGTTCGCAATAACTTAATATATTTAGTTACCATCAATTAAACCCTAAACTAAAAATTTTACAATCATGCAAAACACTCCGACCCCAACCGAACAAAATAGCCAGGTAGATTACCTCGCAAGCCTCGATGAACCTTTTTTTCAAATGGTTCATGCAACTACTGGCCAACGATTTCTGAATTACCTGATAGACAATATTTTGATGAACTATGGTTTAGGATATTTCACTGGTACAATAATAGGAGTAATTTTAGCAGCTATCTCGCCGGATTTTTTGGCTGAAACACAGATCGCGGGAAACTATTGGAGCATTATTCTTCTATCATTAGCGATTGGATATTTTAACTACCTGATCTATTACACGCTTTGCGAAAAATTATTAAGAGGCCGTACAATTGGTAAGCTTATTACCGGTACCAGGGCTGTCCGGGCAGATGGTAGTGAACTCACACTAAAGGATGCCATTTTAAGGTCTGTTTGCAGAATAGTTCCTTTTGAACAGTTTAGTGCATTTGGTGGCCATCCATGGCATGACAGGTGGACAAATACAATTGTTATTAAATCGAGGTAGAGCCAAAGGATTATTTATCACACATCATATTCAAGTATCGGCCTTAACCACCGCTCTACTTCATTAACGGGCATTCCTTTACGTGTGGCATAATCTACCACCTGGTCCCGTTCTATTTTTCCTACACCAAAATATTTACTTTCCGGGTGTGCGAAGTACCAACCGCTTACAGAAGAAGCAGGATACATTGCTAACGATTCAGTAAGTGTGATACCGGTTGTTTCGCTTCCTCCAAGCAATTGAAATAATTTATATTTTTCTGTATGATCGGGGCAGGCAGGATACCCGGGCGCTGGGCGGATGCCCTGGTAATCTTCTTTGATCAATTGTTCGTTGGTCAAATGTTCATCACTTACATAACCCCAATATTCCTGTCTCGTTTTTTTATGCAGTAATTCGGCAAATGCTTCAGCAAGGCGATCCGCCAAGGCTTGCAAAATTATTTTATTATAATCATCCAGGTTTTGCTCGAACCTTTTTATGTGAGATTCGATGCCTTCAATTGTGACAGCAAAAGCGCCCAAAAAATCAGCCCCCTGTCCCCCGAAGGGGGAACTTAGATTGTTAACGTCTTTAATACTCTGCTGCTTTTTTAATTCATTAGAGATGGTATTGAGTACCTTATCAATCTCGTTTACTACTTCGTCGTTTGTAAATCTTATTACTTTGAATCCCTTTTCTTCTAACCATTTTGTTCTTACTTCATCGGCATCCATATTTTCTGGCAACTGATGTATTGAACCATCTATTTCCACTACAAGTCTCTTTTCCAGGCAAACTAAGTCTGCTATGTAATTACCGATGATATGTTGCCGGCGAAATTTAAACTCACCCAATTGTTTTGTTTTCACGAGATCCCATAATAAGGCTTCTGCTTGCGTCGGCGCATTCCGATGTTTCTGTGCAAACTCTTTCAACAAACTGTAGGTAAAGGGATCCGCCATTTCATATCCGAAGCCCACTTTCCCCACCCCTTCCCTTTGGGAAGGGGCTTCAGCAGACTCCTCAACCGGCACACTGGTTGTAGGGGATGGGCTGCTGTCTTTCACAAAATCCGCCAGCGACAAATTAGGCTGCCCCGCAGCCTTCTTTATTTGCTGTCTTAAAAACTCAAGATTGATCTGCCCATCTTCTGTATACACAGTAACAGTATCCGGTGCAGTTTTGCTTGCTGGCCAAAAGCCAATAGCTCCTCTTGCTGTTAACCACTTTTCTTCAATTATCTGTTTCAATAATTTCTTTGCATCATTATACAAATTGGTAGCTTCTTTGCCGATAATAGCATCGCTTAATATCTGTGGAAATTTGCCGTGCATTTCCCATGCGATAAAAAACGGTTGCCAGTCAATATATTCCGCTACTTCACTGAGGTCATATTCATTGAAAACTTTTATACCGGTAAAAGAAGGAGTAACAGGTGTGAAATTATCCCAGGTAATAGGTGCAGGGTTTCGTTGTGCCTCCTGGAAAGGCAAATAATTTTTTACTGTTTTCTTGTTGGCAAAATCTTCTTTTAACTTGTCGTATTCTTTTTTAATACCGCTCAAAAAATCTGGCTTTTGCTCTTTGCTTAATAAGCTGCCGGCAACGGTAACACTACGACTGGCATCAAGCACATGTATCACTCCATTATCATATTGCTGTGCAATTTTTACAGCGGTATGCATGCGGGAAGTAGTAGCTCCGCCGATCATTAAAGGCTGCGACATTCCACGACGTTTCATTTCGTGTGCCACATGTACCATTTCGTCCAGCGATGGCGTGATCAAACCGCTTAGTCCAATGATGTCCACATTATTTTTATCAGCAGCGTCCAATATTTTTTCTGTCGCTACCATTACACCAAGATCAATAATGTCGTAACCATTGCAGCCTAATACAACGCCAACAATATTTTTACCAATGTCATGTACATCGCCCTTTACTGTTGCTAATAATATCTTGGCAGCACCTGCTGCTTCTTCGTTTACAGTTCCTGCTGCGAGATGAGCGTTCTTACGATCTTCTTTCTCCTGTTCAATATAGGGCGTAAGAACAGCGACCGCTTTTTTCATCACCCTGGCACTTTTAACTACCTGCGGCAGAAACATTTTACCAGCGCCAAACAGGTCGCCCACTATATTCATACCATCCATCAGCGGACCTTCAATTACATCAAGTGGTTTAGGATATTTTTGCCTTGCCTCTTCCGTATCTGCATCCACGTAATCCGTAATGCCATTTACCAACGAATGGGCCAATCGTTTTTCCACCGGCTCATTCCTCCATTTTTCATCTTTCACTTCCACCTTGCCCTTCGCTTTTACTTTTTCCGCATGAATGATCAGCTTTTCAGTTGCTTCGTTACTATCATTGTTGCGGTTCATTATCACATCTTCACAGAGGTTGCGAAGTGTGGGTTCAATTTCATCATACACTACCAGTTGCCCTGCATTTACAATACCCATGTCCATACCAGCTTTGATAGCATAAAATAAAAATACGCTATGTATCGCTTCCCTAACGTGATCGTTACCACGAAAAGAGAATGACACATTACTCACACCACCGCTTACTTTCGTAAGAGGCATTAACTCTTTAATTTCACGGGTAGCTTCTATAAAATCAACTGCGTAGTTATTATGCTCTTCAATACCTGTGGCTATAGCAAAAATGTTGGGATCAAAAATGATCTCCTGCGGATCGTATCCTACCTGCTCAGTGAGTATCTTATAAGCACGATGACAAATTTCTACTTTGCGTTTTTTTGTATCTGCCTGCCCCTCTTCATCAAAAGCCATTACGATCACGGATGCGCCATAGCTCCTGCATATAATTGCCTGCTCAATAAATTTCGCCTCCCCTTCTTTCATCGAAATAGAATTGACAATACATTTTCCCTGCACACATTTTAAACCCGCTTCAATGATCTCAAACTTACTGCTATCGATCATAATGGGAATCTTTGCAATATCCGGCTCTGCCTGTACAAGGTTCAAAAAAGTGGTCATGGCAAGTACACCCTCAAGCAGGGCATCATCCATATTCACATCAAGTATCTGTGCCCCGCTTTCTACCTGCTGGCGGGCAACACTCAATGCCTGTTCATAGGAACCTTCACGAATTAGTCTTGCAAATTTTTTACTACCGGTTACGTTGGTTCGCTCACCAATATTCACAAAATTTGTTTCGGGGCGAACCACTAATGGCTCCAGGCCACTTAACCTTAAAAATGGTTTAATATGCATTTGCTCACTCATGTCTTAAAATATTTTTTTAGTCAGCCGCACATCCTGATTCAGCATTTGTGGCGACGCTCCGTTCATCTTTATATTTTCAATTAAGCTTTTTACTGCTCCTGTATTAATTTTAAAATTTGTTTCTCGGGAAAATATACTTTGTACTTACTGGCAAAAATTTGCTTGTTGCCCTATTACTTCCCTGCTGCTCATATTCCACGATCAATCTTCCTATATGAAAATATGTTTCAGTGATGGTAGTATTTACAACTGCATACAACTCCTGCCTGCTTTGTTCAACAAGCGCTTTTATGTTTTTAAAAAGTTGTATGGTGGTTATCTTGCTCATCGCTTTTTTGAATTTCCGAGCCAGTGGCTCGGAAATTCATTTATAATGCTTCTTCAAGTATAGGCAGTTGCCTTGCCTCATATTTTTTTACTTCATCTGCAATATGCCTGATGTGATCAGGTGTGGTACCGCAACAACCTCCAACAATATTCAGCCAGCCATTTGCAGCCCACTCTTCTATGATATGTGCTGTTTCGTGGGGTTGCTCATCATATTCACCAAAGGCATTTGGTAAACCAGCATTGGGATAGGCGGAGGTATAGCAACTGCATAACTGCGAAAGCTCTTCAATATGAGGCCGCATTTCTGCCGCACCCAAGGCACAGTTCAATCCTA
>JBDSAP010000032.1:0-11432 GCA_039922055.1 Ferruginibacter sp. | reverse complement strand
CAATTGATTTTCTATTTCACCACTAACATACCCACTATCGCTCAATGAGTTGATGCCTTGGGTATCATCAGAGATTAGTCCCCTAATTTTGTTCGGCAAGTTGATGGTCAAACTTTCATTCTGATTTAATTGGGCAGCGCTAAAATGTATCTTATGAAAACTCTTCATGGACATTTGGTTTTATAAGTCGCTTAGGAAATATTTTATTTGGTGAATTTAGAAACGATTAAGCATTTTATCATATGAAAAATGATAATGGTGAGTCAATTCATTCTGATTCTGATTTATATTCAATATACGCTGAAATTAACGTCAAATGGACTTTCAGGAACAGCGCTTTTCATATTTTTCTCGTTGCAATTTTTTAAGTTTTTTATTGGATGAATAATTGATTTAACTATTTGGACAAAAGAATGATTTCGTTAAGCTGTTCAAGTGTTAAATACACCTGATTGATATCATTGCTTGGAGATTTCTGAAGGTGAAACGAATGCAATCCTGCTTGTTGTGCTACAAGACAATCTAAAGAGTTCTCGGAACAAAAAAGACTAAAATGAGGATCTATGCCAGATCTATGAGTGGCAAGTTTAAAAATTTCAATTTGAGGTTTTTCAGTGTTTACTTCCGATGAAAGGATAATAAGGTCTTTTTCAAATTTACTCCAACTAAAATCAGCGGGCAGTAATTGGGCTAGCTGGTCGCGATTCAATTGCCCGGTATTAGAAATTATTCCCAACCTTAGATTATCTTGTTTTAATTTACTAATTAATTCAAGTGCTCCTGGCAACCACGTCTTGGTTGAGGAAACTAAAGTATCACCTATGTCGAAAAAGATTACCTTATATTTATTAATCATTACTTGAAAGTTATACGACAGGGTTGTGAAGTATTTGTATAATGGATTTAATTGTATTTATTGAAGGACAAAAAAAATATCCTCCTCCTGTTGGAGTAACAAAACTTTTTTCCAATTTAAGTTCCTTGGTTTGCCCAAATTCATTTATAAACCGGCACCATTTAACCCCATTTTCATCCTCTTCTCCATTTTGGCCAACTAAAATATCGTAGCCCATGTTTGTCGGTCTACTCGGCTCATTTATCCATTTGCTTACCAAACGTTCAAACTGTCTTTCAATTGAAGTTTGATAGGATAAAAATAACAGTCCTCTTTCCGCCCTATTTATGGGATCATGCTTATCGGCGTAGTTATAAGGCTTTCCGAATGGAATACCTCTGCGAATTATTCTAAATGTTACACTGTCAGTTTCTTTTCCAAGATCAGTTGGCAAGTCTCTCGGATTCACTTTTCTAATATGTGCAAATGCTGGACATTTTAACCCTTGTTGGTCTGACCTTACAGGGTGAATGACTGTTCCATCACTTAGAGTAAATTCCGGCGTATTTGCATTGAAATTAAAATTATTGAAGTCATCCTGAGACCTATTCTGTTCAGTCCAAACAACCGGTTGACCATTTTTAAACCTGCCAACAACTTTTGCCAAAAAGGTATTGTAGTCAATATGTCTAAAACCCTCTGTGGCGTTTAGCTGTTCATACATAACATGTGTGCTACCATAGAATGATTCCACGTCTTGTTTTAAACTTCTAAAAATTAAAAAAGAACCGTTTTTTAAAAAAGGTTTCTTTTCTATTTCGGATGGATTTTCTGGAGTTCTAAAGTGATCAGGAGATTGTTTATCATATCCGAAAACAAACTGTCCTGGCCAAATAAGCATTTTACCCGGTGCGGCATATTCTGCTCCGGTAGGATCGTCATTTCCTTTAAATACATTTCGCTCTGTTAGTGGTATCGTTTTGTCTTCATCAGTATACCCTCGAATGGAGGGTTGTGAAATACCATCTTTGAAACCAAAATGTTCTTTATCTCCTTCCAGTCTTCCTCCAGTTTCTTCATAGATTATTTTAATGTCAAATTCACTAAGTTTTGCTTTTAATTCTGAAGTACGATCTTTTAAATTAGGGGCATTATCAGACGCTGTGATAAAAAACAAATCTGCTTCGTTTTGTTCATTTCCAACTATCCAGTTCTTTTTGTTCCCTTCATTTAGTGGGTCAGAAGAGTCTCCCAGTAGTTGCGAACGAGCGGCCAATCCAACTTTAAAAGAGTTATCTGCATTGTCCGCATCAGTTGTTAATTTTCTAAGCAATTTATTACCGAAACCCATGTTTATCCAAAATAAATCTTGTTGAACGGGTAATTGAAAACTTGCTATTCCCCGTATATTGAGTTGCTTCGCTAAAGAAACACGTTCCTCTTTATAACTAAGCGCTTCTCGCATGGTAGTGATAAGAGGTAGGATGTAGGTTAGAAAACCACTTAAATTTACCAAGGAAGCTATTTTGCAGCCAATTAAATGCTGGTTGGGCATTCTGAATCCAGGCAAAATATTTCCCTGAATTTCATCAATCTCCAAATATGGCTCAGTTTTCATCTTCGAAATCGTATTTTATCATTCTAAGACCAATATCATTTTGATTACTGCCACCAAATTCTTTGTTTATCGCTGCAAAATTCTTGTCTGCACTTAGTACAGTTACCTGATTACAGTAATTTTCACATTCTTCAGATTCTGGAACGTTGTTTACGAGTTTAAAGGCCTTTCCATAAATTACCATTTCAACCATTTCCGCCAGTTGTGCACCATATGTGAGTGTTTCGCCGCCTACTATTACATCTTCTAAATTTATGTTTGAATTCGATGGTGCTGAGAATTCAGCTCTAAGTATGATGCCCTTTTCCTTATTTCCACGAATTACTTTCCAAAAGTCTTTCACTTGATACCCTTGTGGCACTTCTATTCCAGCAGTTTTGATTTTATTTATGTAAAGGCCTATTGGGTTGTTTAGTGTGACTGAAAGCCCCTGTCTTACCAATGAATTCACAGCGGCTCCAATGGTGGGATCACTAAACCTTTCTTCAGCACCAAAACCTGAGCAACAAATGAGATCATGCGTATTCGTTACCGGATTTACATTGTCTTTTTTACGAATAACAGTTGCTCCTGCTGCAAGATTTATTTCTGCACGCAGTGTATTATTAGGTTGTATCAAATGCATAATCCCATCTGTTGTGTTCCATTTATTATACGGATTATACTTTCTGGCAACACCAGAACCGGTAAATAAATCAATCTTTTGAATTGATGGATCTACATATTGTTGGTATAATGACAGCAGGATATTTTCATCGTTTTCTGCAATAAATTGCCAATACTCCGGTCCTTCACACGTAAATACAACTTTGTCCAGCTTCCCATTCTTCTTAAAACTAAGCCATTCTAAATATTCATCCTGGTATCTGATTGGTAGTCCTTGTGAAGAATAGAGCTTTTCTGAAGCTTGCCATCTCATATGTACGTCATTTGGATATTTTAAAACCCAATGTCTGGGAAACCCTTCCCAAGTTATAGGTAGTACTGTGCCATTTTCAGCTTCAGGATGCTCTAATTCATTGAAAAAGAAATCGCGATAAGCTTGCGGCAAGTTTTGCCTTTCCTTTATAATCCACTTCAGCATTAATTGACTCCACTTTTCCTTTAAATTATCAGGTAAGTCATTTGTTAAACCCGGGGTGTCAAAGCGTTGTAGCGGCATAGACTAAAATTTTGAGTATATTATTAGATGAGTACTTTTAAAAAAATTGAAGTAATAATGACTTAGTTGCCACTCTTAAATTTTCCTTATCTTATTTCTAAATGATAGGGCTTATCCTCATTAAACCTAAGTAGCGCTTTTTGGTTTTGTTCCTGATGTTGATGCCCGAAAATTTCGACTCTAAAAGTCTTTTCAGGTAGCGAACTCATAAGAAGCCTTCCCGATTCGTTTTTATCAATATTTAAATCAAAAAAAGCTTTTACTTCCAAATGTGTTTGGCAATTTGCACAATTTGTTACGCTCCAGCGGCTCAGAACAGATTTATAGCCCAGGCAGATATCTTTACCATCTACATTGACAAATGCAGCAATTATAAATGAGCCCTTCATTGTGGCTTTGTTTATTCTCGATACACGCAATAATTTATGATCGTTCTCCTCAACTTCTGCAAATTCCTTAGTCATTTCCTCTAGCGATCCTTTACTATAGGTAAGCCCTAATTGATCTTCTATATTTATACAATCTAATGATGTATATGCACTTTCTCTCCCATCCACTATTTTTTTAAATGGATTAAGAGGAGACTCTAAACTCAACCAGGTGTTTGGTGCAATTCCAGGCGTAGAGCCTTGATTGTCGCTGGAATTAGTACCGGGATAATATTCTATAACATCTAAATAATCAACAAATCCGTTTTTCTTTTGCCACAACCAAAAGACGCGGTCCACATTGCAATGATGAAAGTAAAATATTGGATCTAACGCTGCAGTATCATTTTCGCCCATGTCCCCGTTCGCATCTTTAATAGGAGAAAAATTACCCTGCCCTGGCACTTCAAAACCACCTACAGCAAGATGGATATGATTATGAGGAGATTCTATAGAAAATGCCTGAGCTTCTCCTTCATGCGCATCATTCCACGCCTGTGAAGAAGTTGTATTTGAAAAAACGGTGAAATTAGGTGCCTTTAAACATCTTTTGAATTCTTCCAACACTCCTTGTTTTCTTCTATTTCCATCAATAATTACAGTGTTGTCTAACCAGGCAATAATATTTCTGTTTAATATTTTTACATTTTCATCATAGTCGGGGAATTTACTGTTATGTTCATTTGTTGAAGCCTGAGCTTCTGGTGTTCCAACTAATCCAGCAAGTGGATATCTTACTGTTTCATATCCCTTGTGTTTAGTATATAATCCTTTATCAGTGGATACATTATCAGTTATAGTAACTGGAAAAACATATGAACGCAGCGGATTAGGGATTACAATTCCATCCAATGCAAAATCTTTAGAAGTTAACACCCATGGAATTCCATTTTTTAATGAATACTCATCTGTTTCATCCCAATAGGGCAACATTACATCTTTACAACCTTTAATACTTTGCAAAGCCTCTTCCAGTTTTAGGAGATAAACTCTATGCCAGGTAGGAAACAGAACGTTTCCATGATTACAATACCCCCCCCAAAAATAATTTTCTCCGATTCCCCATCCTGCACCTCTAAATGGCTCCCCATGAAAACCGCCTAGCATAAAAAAAGAATTTGTATCAGTTGGTGGAAGTTCTTTAATACCTTTCCAAGCTCTCATTAGGTCTTCGAGTGCTTTTTTATTTCCATTTTCATAATCAGTCTGCAATTCTAATAACGAACGGCGAACTTTAAGTTCCTTGAATTGTGGCATAACACCTTTTTTTAATTGTTAGTACTAAGCTTGAAACGAAATGGGAAACTTCTTCTCGAAATGTTATTCAAAATAGAGCCAGAGGCGATAAGGATCATTCCAACGATAAGTATCCATTTTTCCGATGCGAAGAAACCTCTTGCACAAAGGATTATAATTGCACCGGCAAGGCTTAACAGAAACGGTATGTATCCCTGAACGGAAGATCTTTTGAGCAGTATTAATAAATGTATCGCTAAAAAAATAAGCATAACCGGCAATAGCCAGTTCATGTATGGCAACTGAGCTAACCCAATACTTCCAAACATGCTCATATATGCTGCCCAACAAAAAGGACATTTTGGAAAGAATGCAATCAAAATACTTAACAAAGTAGATCTAAATATCTTTAATGCTTGGTTTGTGTTTAATTGCTTTTCACATATTTCCACATCTTGTTTGCCATATGTCTGGCAATGACAGCTAACATTTTTATGGTTATTCATACCCCCTTGATTTGAGTATTAATAATTCGCAATACATTTTCTATTTTTGAAAGACTGCATAGAATGAGCAAACTACTCCCGCTGCACTTGTCCCGCCCTGACCGTTGGGATGTGGGATGGCTCTTGTCACATTTCCAACCATGGCACGCACTTGATCAACACCATTAGGGATATGAGGAACTAAATAACATAAATAATCATAAACCCATTTAGCTCCATCTACTACTCCCGAACCTTGAAACCATAGCATTGGAGGATTACCATATTGGATTGAACCATGTAGGTCAAGCTTCCATCCTGTATCAAATATTTCTCCCGATAAAATCCCTGGTTCTAATTCTTCTATTAACAGGTTTGCTCTGCCAAATTCAAGTGAATTAAAATCAACTTTTAAATCGGGGTTGTTAAGTAGACTTCTGTACGTCCAGGTTCCTGAAAAAGATTTTTGAGTAGAAAACGGCATAGTAATGATTTTAATAAGTTATGAGCTGATAACTATTTATATAAAACCGGGTTAGGGTGCACTTATACTAGTTACATCGATTGATTTGATAATTTAACACCTTTAGTTTTTCAATGGTCTCTGCCTTTAAAAGGATGAATTCCTAAAAGAGTAAGTGTGCACTCCCGTCATCTTCCCAACTTGCCGCATTCTTTCTTTCCGTCAACATAGTTATCACTGTTGCCACTCACCAGGCTGCTTGTTGAACGATAAACTAAATGCTATTCGCCGTTAATCACATCCGACTAATGTAAGCAACACTCGCCTGGGGTTGAATCGGGGTTGAAACCTGTCCAAAAGTCAATATTCCATCTGAAGTCGAGGCTAAAGTATTATATGGTTTCACTAATCGAATCGGCGTTCCATTAATCGCTGTTAGAGCACCGCTCCAAACCAGTAGGTATAGTCGTTTAAGGTCGCTCTTATCATTATCAGTTAATTCGCTCAGAATGCCATAATTCATAATGGAGAACTTACTATGTGTTCCGAAAATCTCACTAGGAAATTGAATCTCGCTTATATTGGCAAAAAAGTGTCGAAGCCCAAACACGTGGCCAGTCTCGTGAATAAAAGTGTCAACCTGCTCTTTTCGGCTCTGCGTAAACATCTTTGGATACAGAACAAATTCATGGCGGCCTGCATCGGGAAAGAAGGCGCTTGCAAGAACACATCCCTGAGGATTACAGCTATCAGCTGGCTTCACTACAATTTCGAAGTCCCACACATCGTCGTCCTCAGTGAATCTAACAGGTGCAGCATCACCCCAAGCCAAAAGAGCCTCTCCGAACAATTTTCGGATTTCTTCCATAGCCAATGCAGGACTTTCGAAACCACTCAATGAACGTTTGCGGAAACGCCATCGCAAAGTTGTGTTTTTTACCCACAGCGGAATAAACCCCTCCGAGGCATCAACTACGATCTCGAAGGGCGATCTTCCTTGTGGTGTGACGTGCCCCCGGGAGTCTGTGTCGCAAATGATGCCCGGTGCAATTATATGAACTTGAAATTCTTCCTCGGCGCTGGGCTTATCAGCTTTGCTCATTCGAAATGCATCGTTTATTTTATCTTCATTTTTTTCAATTTTTGGTTGCTTGTTGGCCATAATTTAATTTTTTGATTTTCAAAGATTTGTAAATAGGCTATTTAGACAAGAGATAGTATATAAAAAAGTTTAATTTATCAACATCATTTTTAGAGGGCAGATATCTTGAAATGTTTCTCAAGCATCATATCAGCAGTTTGTAAAGCACCTTCTACCCATCCCTGTGCATCAGAATAAGCCTCTCCACATACGTAGACCGGTGCATTTGTTTCTGGCTTAAGAATGTCTACTTTTACTTTATCACTATCTACACCAATATTCCATGAATTCCATCCTCCACCAAAAGGATCATCGCCCCAATCTTTAAAGCAGGCGTCTTGCACGCCAGGGGTAAATTGTAGCCCGTGAATAAGTGCTAACTGGCGTTGTATTTCTTCTACCATAGCTGCAGGTGCCTTATACTTATCCCACAGCTTGTATTCCCCGCCGTTTTGATTTGCCGGCCCCTCAAACCATTCTAAAGTTGTCGGAACCTTTATGTCAGACCGTAAAAAATCAGCACGTTTTGGACGGAACCCATCCCAGAAGCCTATATTTAATCCATCGTCATAGCTTGCCATCAACATTGATTTAGTGCCTATTTCCGCCGGCTCACCAGTGTTTTTCGGCCAATAGTAAGTTTGTCGAATCGGTAAATCTGTCGTTGTTCTCCCTTTTTGTACACCGGCTGCTCGCCACCAAGGATTTGAATAGGTCGTATAAAGTTTGAACAAAGGACGAGGCGTGACACTGCGTATTAATTTTAAAACATTTTCCTGCTGAAGTATCGGACTATTTGGACTGATTAATTCCAATGAGCGTCTCGGCATAGCAAGAATTAAGGCCTTGGTTTTTATTGGCTCTTGCCCCTGAATAGTAAGTTCAATTAAATCATCTGTCTGGTTAAAACCAAGTAGCGAATGATTACAAACAACCTTACCGCCAAGTTCGTGTACTAACTTAGATAGCAACAAAGGCACTTGTTGAAATCCATTCCTAAATCCTCTATAATCCGGAGCTACACCAAAGTCGGACAGATACCACGGAATAGCGTCAGCCGCATTCCAGTTTATAAGTGTTGTTTCATAGCCACCAGATGATAAAGCTAGTTGATAAGCTTCTGCACTTATTACTTTTGCAAGCACTTGCCAAAAGCCTTGCTGGTATAATGGTTTGCCATTAAAGCTTATACTTCGTGCCATTATTCTTCTCTCGGCCTCACTCAATTTAGAATCAGTAATACCTGGAACAATTTGTTCTATAGCATTCAATATAATTTGTCCAGGAATTTTCCCCCTTTCTTGAAAAGTTAACGAGAAAGGAATTTTAGGTGAATGATCAGCAAAATCTTGCAACCGTAAGTGAGTACCTCTTAGATAGGAAATATTTTCGTTTTGATCAACTGGAAAAGGAAATGTTTCAATCTTATCTTCCATCTTGATTTTACTATTCAGTGAGTCAATCAATTTGGCAATACGCGGCTGAACAGCAGGCAAAATACGCATTCCGCCCAATTCTGCTACCATATCAGGAATATTAGGTGGCACAACGGAAAGCAGTCGGCCTCCAATATGTTCGCTCGCCTCAAAGACGGTAACTTCCTTAGCATAGCCATCAGATAATATGCGCCATGCTGAATATAAACCGGAAACGCCTGCACCGATTATCGCCACATCTAAAATTTTGTATGCCATTCTTATCTTAAATAGTAATTATAAAAACTGAGTAGTTTAATTCAACTTGGTAGTCTTATCTGATTTTTGAGTGCATAGAAACTAGGTCGTATGTAATGACGTTAGGAATAGGAATTAATGGGCTCCTTTTCTTTTTGTGTTATGTGTTTTTTATTCATGACTTTTCTGTTTTATCAACTAAGTCCTCATATTGAATGAAATTATACATCTTTAAAAAATGCGTTATCAATCTCATTTTTATTCTACCTTAATCACAAAATTTTATTTTTTTGCCCTTATCAGCTAAACGATAATAAGATCCCTTAAGATCCCCATACCATACTACCAGCTTATGAAATTTTTCTTAATTTGGGTTTATGACTTGCTTTGAAAATACTTTGTTTGCTATAATTCTGTAATAGCTTCGACAATTTCTCTAAACGTCACTTTGTTAGTTCCATTAATTTGGGATTTCCAACCGTTATTTAGGAAACAGTCCTTTTGGAAATATATTCCGCCTAATAATTGTTGAGCTATTATTCTACCCCCTAAATCACCTAATTGAGCGCCTTGATTTTGGATCTCCGCTTCCTTCAAAATGTAATACCATAATGGCGTTTTGAAATTTCCGTCAACTGTAAACAAGGCTCTTTTCTCAGCATCTGGCTCAATTTGTTCAGGGGTAAGTATCTGATTACCAGAAAGGCTAAAATGTTGTGCTATTTCTTCAGCAGATGAAATGCCAACCTGAATACTGCGCAACAAATTTCTTTCAGGTAAGTTTTTTACTTGCTTGTTTTGATCCGGAATAGCACTGTCGGGCAAGTCAAATACTTTCCTTGTAACTTTTGTGTCAATCTTGTTTGACGTTTGGTTGGATAAATTTTCATCAATGAAAAAAGGCCAATCTATAGTATGCTCTTTTGTCAACTGTTTACTGCCCCGCAGATCAGTTTCACCATTTGATCGAGGTTCAAATAACTCGACAGTATTTTGTGGATTTAAGTGATAAAATGGTCTAAGCTGACTATGTCCCATTCTAAACGCTAAAGCAAACTCATGTGCCATTCCAAAATTTGTTGCCGTTTGTGTTAAATTATCAATAGCCCATTTCAAGGGTGAGTCAGCAACAAGGGTAGGTAAGTATTCATTCCAGATAAAACTTTGCCATGTTCTTAACACCTCCTCTTTTATCTTAAAATAAAATTTTTTTACTTCATCAGGGTTATTTTGGTCGGGGGCTGGAAATTGTTCTGCTAGTTTATTGTGTAACCGCATTATCAGAATGTGAATTTGCAAAATGAGCTGATTTTCGTCATTCCGTGCGTCAAAGATATATGCCTCATTTTTGTCATTTCGTGGCAGGTCAAAAGCATTTTTATCGATTTTACGTAGTTTAAACTTTCCATCTGTGTTATTGACCATTGACCACAATTCTCCACTAACTAAGTGAATTCTATCGTCACCTCCGTATACTGAATCTAAATCTATAAATGCTGACGCCCCGCTCTCTTTGTCTCCAGGCTCAGCTCCTCTTCCAATTAAATTTATGGGATTAAGTGTAATATCATGATCAATAAATTGGCCAACGAAAACCATAAAAGTTGGGATCTTGCTATTGGGATCAAGAATTTCTTTTCCACTTGCATTAACAGGTGACAATACCTTTCCGTTCTTTTTGTCTGTTAAATAAATTATCAGTTCGTCTGAAAACTCATACGCCTTATTTTCGACAATTCTAAAAAAGAAATTATCAATAATTTTTTGTGCGTTTGTTTCAATGTCTTTTACCAACGGGTTGTCGTCCGTCATAAATTCTGCCTGTACCAAAGATGCAAATACAGATTTTGCAATTTCCGTTTTTAATGGTCTGTATAGTCCACCATGTGCGAATAGACTTTTAGTTAGTAAGTTGGTTTTGGGAAGAGAATCTTCGATTTTTATTTCGCGTGCCATATTGTTTATGTTTAAATTGTTATAGATTTTTTAGCATATTATGATTGAACCCACTGCCGTGGTTCCTGGCGCACAAACCCTTGCTACCGCCAAGCAAAACGAAAAATGATAATGTAACATAACCAATTGCATGTCTCCCCTAAAACGCTACTCACTGACCTTTCACCAATCCAAATCTACTCCCCCACCCCTCCCCACACAACCAGCAAAACCTCCAAAATCCATCAAGGAAAACCCTGATAACTTTCAAGGAAAAACAGGAGGACATTTAATATATCTTTATAGCATGACTGCCGTTGCATTGGTTGATGACCATAAAATTTTCAGTGATTCGCTTGCCGGATTAATCAATGATTTTGAGGGCTTCACCGTTTGCTGGACGGCGCAGGATGGCATACAGGCCATTGAGCAACTGAAAGAAGATGGAGCTATGCC
>JBDSAP010000031.1:0-32268 GCA_039922055.1 Ferruginibacter sp. | reverse complement strand
TTTCAACTACAAAATCAGCTCTTCTTGTTCCTACATCAATTCCTTCATAATAAATAATTTGCTCTACTTCTCTGCCAAAACTTAAATCAGCCCTTTCTAATTCAATTGCCAAACACCTTTGGTAAATCACTTCTTGAAATCCATTGCCTAATGTATTGTGCACTTTCATTGCACAACCATTTATCTTGTATGTTATTTATTTCATCTAATGTCATAATCAGGATTTAATTGATTTTAGGATTTGCAGGTTTTTGTATTTCTCATTGTTCAAAAATATTGATGCTCTTTATTTTACTGAAATGAATCTTGTAAATCCTTTAATCCTGTAAATCCTGAAGCAGACAATTAGGCAACATCAATAAAAAGGGAAGAGCTTTAGAATAATCTAATTCAATATATTCTAAACCGAGGGCACGAAGATTTTTGTAATACGTTTGATGGTGCTCATAGTAGTTTCTTTCGCTTGGAACAAACCATGCTTTATCTCCCAGTTTTTGTGCCAGAAACCATTTTTCAATTAACCTTGCACTTCTTCCATTACCATCATTCCACGGGTGAATTTTTACAGATATCAAATGAATCATGGCGGCAAAAAAGAAAACCTCTTCAATATTTAATGCTTCTTTTAAAAGCAACTCAATGTCGGCATAAAACTTATCCATTTCGCCCTGCACTTCAAATGGCGTGGCGGCTACATACTCTATTCTGCCATCGGGTGTGCTTACATACATGTTGTGTATTCGCAACTTGCCTTGCTGGTGTGCCGCTACGATATGTTTGCTCAATAACTTGTGTGCTTTGCTAATGTTGACTTTATTCAGCACATTGATTTTGGCAAAAGTGTATGCACCATACAAGTCATCAATTTTTTTGGTGTAGTCGGCCAAAAATTCAATACCAAATCTTTTATGTTTGATATAACTATCTAATTCAATATTTTCTCCTTCTATCTTGCTTGAAAAAACGGATGCTACCGAAGTATAAAAGCTAAAACCATCGGTTGATATTTCAGCATCGTGCAATTTTTCAAATTGAAGTGACAATTGAAAACTATCAATTGAAAGTTTATATACTTCCAATAAATCAATTGGAATTATTTTTAACTGATTGTTCATTTTGCTATTACAATTTTGCCATTGCCTTTTGGAATCAGGGTTTCATTTTTTCGCATCCATTCAATTGCGTTGAAAAATTTTTCTCTCGGTATTTTCAGTTTGTCTTTATGCCATTCTTCACTTGCTGCTGTTTCAATATTCTCGTCATTAAAACAGCACCCAGGAAGTTTGCTCTACATAATCCAATTCACTTCCGCAACCCGCGTCTTTGTGTAGTATATCGTCTATATTTTTAAAAGTCTGTTCAAACATATTATAAGTGTCTAATTAATTAAGGTTGTCAAAGTTAAGGTAGAGATACCGACGATAGTGCTGATACAAAAGATTAGAATGCTGTTACTTGGGTGGTGGGTGGGCCTATATTCCGAGTAAAGATTTATTGCTGATGTGTTGAACTAATGATGATATTCATTAACCGGGTGGGTGGGTTTGCCTTTGCATTTTTTACTCTTTGCAAGGTTGGCTTTATGACGGGGGTTTGTGTAACTTGTAATGTGCTAAAATATAGCGTGGAGTCAGGTGGTAAAGTCATGTTAGATTAAATTTAATATGGATGCTGTTTATGGTGACTTACAACTTATAAATATACAGAAGTTTAAGCCCGGCCCAACCTGAACAATTTTCATCAAAACTTGATTTCTGACTGCTCATAAAAAAAGCGCAAGTTCTTTCTGGAAAAAAAACTTGCGCAAATACAAATATTCTTTTTAACCATTAGCAATCCCCTATTCCCCAACTTTTTCAATGATCCTGTTAGTATGTTTATTTTTTAATATCAGTTTTTTTGCGCCGTAGTGTGTGGTTTCTTCTTTTATTAGATAATGATCAGCATCATAGTCTACCAGGTTATTGTCTTTTTCAACCCCTGTTCTGCCTCTCCAGATATCTAATTGTATGGGCTCCCACAATTTGGTTTTGGCAGAGAGATAAGCAGCGTCGAGAATTGCATTTACTATGTAGCCATCATAAAAGGTTTCCCTTGGTGCGGTACCTGCTTCCATTGAATTAAACATATCGGTAAACATGTGATTGTAACCAAGATCATTTACTTCATCGCCTACTGGAAATAACCAGCCGGCATTGCTTTCGGATTTTTCGGCTACATAATCTGTGCCTTTGCCGGTCGTAAACATTTCGAGGCCGGTACGCAAGAAATTATTTACCCAAATGGTTCCTTCTGTACCCATTACTTCGTCCCTAAGATCCATACCCCCGCGGAAGGTCCAGCTCACTTCAAACTGGCCGATGGCGCCATTTTCATATTTTACCAATCCGATTGCATGATCTTCTGCCTCGATTGGTCTTACCTGTGTATCAGCCCAGCACATTACTTCTACCGGCCTGATATCTTTACCAATAAAACTCCTGGCAATCTCGATGCAATGGCATCCCAGGTCGAGCATGCACCCCCCGCCCGATTGCTCTTTATCCCAAAACCATTCGCTATGCGGACCGGGATGCGTTTCCCTGCTTTTGGCCCAAAGCACCCTGCCGATAGAACCATTGTTAACAGCCGCCATTGATTTTAAAAACTTAGGTGTATAAACAAGGTCCTCCAGGTAGCCATTGAAAATCCCCGCCTCTTCCACAGCCATCAGCATACGTTTGGCTTCTTCGGCATTGCGGCCTAAAGGCTTTGTGGTGATCACCGCTTTTTTGTGTTTGCAGCAAAGCATCACAGCCGCTTCGTGCAAATTGTTAGGCAAAGAGATACATACTACATCCACATCCGGGTGAGCAACGGATTCTTCCATAACGGTAGTCCAGTGTTCACAATTATAATCTTCCGCAAATTTTTTAGCGCTCTCTTCACGACGTGAATAGATGCTGATGATTGAATCTTTACTTCTTTGTCCTTGTAAAGAATCTGCATAAAACCTACCGATAAAACCCGACCCGAGCATTGCAATTCGTTTCATAAAATGTATTAAAAGGATTGATAAAAATTAAGTTGAGATTGCTGGAACAATGTTGGCTTTTTAAAAAAAACGAAGCTACTATTTTTCATTTTTCCATCGCAAAAGCCATTGTATGAAATACAAAAATAGAATTTGAATTGATTGAAACGCCAAACCAGGTAATTCACCCGTAAAGATAAAGACGATCTTTTTACGACAGTCCTTATGCAGATCTATCTAGCTTCATTCTAAAGTATTTCGATAGCCGGAGTAGAAGGTCCACTACATAAAAACATCCGGTTGTACTAATGTTTTAAAGAAGTTTTTACCAACCTTTGTTAAGTATTCGATTATTTATATTGCAGGCCATCAAACATCACAAATTAATCCTTGTGTTCCGCCTTCGATAAATTACAATACCGAATAAAGTGCTCGTTCATAAATGCAATTTACCCCAACCCTATGAAACAAAAATTACCATTGTTTATTACGCTCCTGCTGTTATCAATATCCGGGGCGATCTCAGCTCAAACAAGTTGGACGGGCATAACCAGCACCAACTGGGCCACAGCTACTAACTGGACGGCAGGCGTACCCCTGATCACCACTGATGTTATAATAGGTGACGCAAGTTTTACAGGAGCTTTTCAACCGGCCATCAGCGCAACAGCAAACGCTAAAACCATCACTATCGGTGGAGCGGTAATTTCACAATTAACAGTGGCTTATACCCTTACAGTAAAAGGAGACATTACCGTAAACTCAAATGCGACACTCATTAATGGAAGCGCTTCTATATCACTCACAGGCAACTGGATAAATAATGGTAGTTATTCAACAACATCTTCTAACGCCAGCGTTATATTCAATGGTACCAGCCAAACCCTGGGAGGCACGGCTGTTACCACGTTCAGAAAACTTACAGTTAATTTAGGAAGCATATTAACCTTAACTAATAATATTAATTCTGCAGGTACATCCAGTATAATAACAGTGAATGGCACATTGAATCCGAATGAATCCCCATCTTTTCTTACTACCGCTGAAAACCTCACGATTAATAATGGTGCAATTTTGAAGGTTAATGCGGCGCTGTTTGCTTCCAATTATGTGATCTCGACAGCGTTTTTGCTGAATGCAGGATCAATTGTTGATTATTCCGCAACGGCAGTAAACCAGGTAATCAGCAGCAGCTATTCTTATTCAACCCTAAGAATAACCGGGGCAGGCATAAAATCACTTGCAGCAAATTTACCGGCGCTAAGGTCTACATCGTCCACCGTGGGATACCTATCTATATTATCTGGCACACTTGACCTCGGTATTTACACCGCAAACAGGGGAACCACCGTAGTTGGTGGAACATTAAGTGTTTCAAATGGCGCCTTTTTAAAAATAGGAGGAGCCAGCAACTATCCAACAGGATACAATACCAATACATTCACCCTAACAAGTACCGTGGAATATAATGGGGTCGATCAAACTGTTGTAGCAAAAACTTATGGTAATCTTATACTAAGCAGTTCGGCCGGGGCGGCTATTAAAACAATGCCCGTAACGGCGTTTACAGTCGCCGGTTCTTTTACCAGTACTGTAGGATCCGGGACCTCAGTTGCCTATACTGCCGCCTCCAATATCACCGTGAACTCAATTATGACCATCGGAACAGGAACTACTTTTAGTGGCGCAACTTTTTCGCATTCCATTGCAAACTGGGTCAATAACGGCACTTTTACTCCAGGCACCTCCACCATTACAATAAAAGGAACAGGGTCTGTTATAAATGGAACTGCTGCTCATAACTTTAATAATCTTACCATTACTGCAACCAATGTGAGTGTAGCTTCGGGCATTGACCTGTTTATTGCTGGAAATTTAACCACCTCAGGTGTTGGCGCTTTTACGCAGGCTGCCGGAAATATTACCATGAGTGGAACTACAAAAATTATTTCCGGTGTAGGAATTTCCCTCAATAATTTGATTGTAACCGGGGTAATAACCACTGCAAGTTCCTTTGACGTTGTTGGCGATGTAACCGTGAGCGGCTCATTGATAGCAAGCGCCGGCAATATTACCATGAAAGGCGCCGGTAAAATAATAACAAATTCGGGAACACTTACTTTTAAAGGGTTAATTACAAGTGGCAGTATTAGTACGGCAAATAGCTTCACTGTTTCTTCCGCACTTAATTGTATTGGAAGTTTTGTTGCCACTGCGGGCACTATCACATTCACCTCCTCCTCGCTGCTTAGTGGAACTGTAAATCTTTTTAATATCACTATAAACGGAACTTCCCTGGCGCTTGCAAGCAATTCTGTAATGGGAGTAGCAGGAGCATTTAACGTTACCGCAGGTTCATTGAACGTTACCAGTTATATCCCCAATACGGTCAATTACAATAATGCAGGTTCACAAACCATTAAAGGAACGAGCTATAATAATCTTATTCTTTCTAATGGCGGAACAAAAACGGCAGGTGCTGCAATCACCGTGAACAACGCACTTACTATTAGTGCATCTACCACATTTGACGCAGTAACTTTTACCCACACAATTTTAGGCAACTGGACTAATAATGGCACATTTACTCAGGGCACCAGCCTGGTGCAGTTTACCGGAGCAACAAACTCTACCGTAAGCGGGGCAACTACTTTTTACAACGTTACAATCAATAAAACCTTAGCGACATATAACGTGACCTTACTGAACAATGTGAACGTATCTACTATCAATATGACCCGGGGCAGCCTAAAAACAGGCTCCAATACACTTACGATAACTACCACCCGTACAGGAAATGATTTTATTATAGGCACAATTACCCGAACTCATGCTTTTGTTGCTTCAACCGCTTATGCATTTGAAGGACCGAATAACCTTATCACCTTTGCAGCAGGCGTGTCGGGCGTAACTTCCATAACCGTGAGTGTAGTGATTGCAAATGTCTCAGATTTTCCTTTTGGCGCCGGCGTTGCCATAGGTAGGTATTACACCATTGCGATTCCATCGGGCACTTATAATGCTACTTTACGGTTACACTACGAAGATGCAGAGCTGAACGGCAATAATGAAGCTAACATGCAGTTGTGGAAATATAATGGCGCCGCCTGGGCAGTCTCCGGCAAAACAGGCAATAGTACCACCACGAATTATGTAGAAAAATCAGGTCTTACGAATATCACAGACCGCTGGACCATGACGGATAACGGCAGTGTACTTGACTGGAATGGGTCTGTAAGTTCAGATTGGAGCACCGCGGCCAACTGGACGCTAGTGCAGGGAACTTTCAGCGGTGCTCCTACAAGCACAGATATCGCCCAGATTGGCGTTGCCTCCTTTACGAACCAACCAATCATCACCACGGCAGCGGCTGTAAAAAGTATAAGTTTTGGCAGTGCGAAGGCAGCAACTCTAAGCCTCAATTCAGGTGGATCACTAACCGTTAATGGAAGCATTAATGGCACCTGGCTGGCAAATGCCACGCATGCTATCGATGCAAATAACCAGTCAATAACTATAACTGGTGATTTACGCTTAAGCGATGACGTGGCAAATCATGTGATCAATCTTAACATAGGAACAGGTACTATTACCATAACAGGTACACTAACCCAATCTGGCGGAGCCAATATTAATTTTACAGGAGCAGGTACACTAAATATCGGCAAAGATTTTGACTATGCCAGCGGTACGTTTACGCCGGGTACAGGCCTGGTAAAATATACTGGCTCAGTATCGCAGGTAGTAGCAGCTGTTCCTTATAATAATCTTACGATTATAAAAACCCTAGCCACCATTGCAAACCTTAGCGGCGCTACTACCATCGGCGGCAACCTTATAGTTACCACAGGGGAATTTGATATCAGCAATACTGTCACTATAAATGGATCTGTTACAATCAGTACCACTGCCATTCTGGATGGCAACGCTGGGGTTCTAAACGTAAAAACGAACTGGACAAAATCACTCACAGGCTTTTTTAATGCTGGTAATGGCACTGTGAATATGACAGGCACCGGAACACAAACAGTATCCGCTGGAACTTTCAATAATTTTAACGTAAACAAAACAACGGGCTCAGTAGTGCTGAGCGGCAATGATACATTGAGCGGAAATCTTTCCCTGCTTGCCGGCACGCTCAATCTTTCCACTTTTACTTTTAACCATAGCTCCGCTGGAGATATTTGTACAATTGCAGATGGTACCTCATTACTTGTTTCCGGATCAGCTAACTTTCCTGCCAACTTTGTAAGCTATGCTATTGGCTCTAATAGCCTGGTGGATTACAACGGAACCATTGCTCAATCGGTTGCCGGTGTAACCTATGGTAATCTGAGTTTCTCCAATGGCGCTGCAGTTGCCAAAACAATTAGTGCAGATATTATCGTAGCGGGAAGCCTGACCCTCAACAGTGGCGCTTCCCTCGATGGCAGCAGCTACAAGATTACTTTATTTGGCGATTGGAACAATGCAGGAAACTTCATATATTCTACCTCCACTATTGAATTAAAAGGCGGGGCATCAGGAGCCAACAAACTGGTAAACGGGCCTACCAGCTTTTATAATTTTACTGTTGATGGATTCTATGCGCTTACTCCGGGTAGCAACCTTATCTTTTTTGGCGATTTTGATGTGACAGGTTTTCTCGATTCCGGCTTCAGCAACAAAACTTTCTATGGTAACTCAAATACGAGCGGAGTAGTCTCCGATGATGGGATATCTACTTTTATGGGTACACAAACGCAATTGTTAAGCTTTACCGGCACTTTTTATTCTCCGTATTATTCAAGCAGCGTAGTCTTTAAAGGAACTGTGACCCCTATTTCCGCATCAACCAGTTCTCCAACTTTTATAAACCTGGAAATCAGCAATACCAGTCCTGCGGGACTGTTAAGTGACGTAGATATTACAGTATTGGGAAATTTCCTTGTGTCTGCCGGTTGCACCTGGAATGGCGCAAACCTGCACCATACTTTTATGGGCCCCTTTACCAACAACGGCACCATCATCAGCTCCGGCATACTCACCTTTGCGCAAGGACCACCATTAACATGGACGCCTTCTACAACGATCCATATCGGTTCAGGATCAGCGTTTCAAAGTACAGGCACAGTAGAATTTGGTGGACCAAGCCAGCTAATTATTGACGGCGCTCCAACCTCATTTAATAACGTGGTAATTTCAAATACTAACAGTGCAGGAATTAGTCCGGTATCTGACTGGAACATGACGGGGAATTTTTCCATTAACAGCAATTCTATTTTCAATGCTAGTAGCTATTCGCACACCGTAGGTGGCAATATTGAGAGCAACGGCGTGTTAAATGGTAACACTTCCACCTTTACGATGACTTCAGCCGGAGCCACATTAGGTGGTAGCCCGGGAACATTATTCAATAACCTCACCATCTCAGGAAATGTGGCAAGTGTATCTGATTTTTATGTAGCAAAAGATTTCATGAACAACGGCTCTTATGATGGTTCCGTAGGTGCGTTGACAATGACAGGGAGTGCGGCATCAATTATCGGTGGAACTACCACCCCTTCCACCATTGCGCAACTGACAATCAGTAAAGATCCCGGATCAGTTGTAACCTCAAACGTCACAATCAGTTCTATATCGGCCCTGATCATCAATAGCGGCACCTTCTTCACGTCGACCTATGGCATTGCTCAAAATTTTGCGGGTGGAGCTATTGTTGTAATGGCAGGAGCTACTTTAAAATTAGGAGGTACTAATACTATACCTGCATTCAGCGGCTATGGGTTTGATGAAGCAAGCACAGTAGATTATGCAGGCACAACACAACTGATTGCAAATGGCCCGGTATATGGTAATTTAACTATTTCGGCCGCTGGTAACAAGACAGCAACAAGTTTTCTACCATTAACTATTGCCGGTAATTTTACTCTTACCGCAGGTACCTTTATAGCCAACAACAATACCCATAAAGTAGGCGGCAACTGGCTGATGACCGGTGGCACTTTTACGAATACCAATAGTGTGATTAAGTTTAACGGCATTACTGATCAGAGCATCCAAACCATTGCCCCATTCAACAGTATAAACATTAATAAAACTGCAGGTGTAGTCAATCTTTTAAGCGATATAACAGTTAATGCAATACTGAGTTTCACCCTAAGTAAAATAAAAACGAGTACTTATAAAGTAATCATGCCTTCTACCGGTACAGTAACCGGGGCGGCACAAAGTACAGGCTGGGTAAGGGGTAACCTTCAAAAAAATGTTGCAACAGGCTCAAACGTTTCAAAGACTTTTGAAGTAGGCGATTCTCTTTATTATTCTCCGGCTACTGTATTATTTGCGTCAGTTACCACTGCAGGCAACCTTATCGGGAAGGCTACCATCTCAGATCATTTACTTGCTGATTATTCAGGCATCGATACACTCAAATCGGTCAATCGCTTTTGGTCACTTATTAATTCGGGCACGGTATTCACTACTGCAACTGCTACTTTTAACTGGGTTGCATCAGACCTTGATGCCGGCACAACCACCGGTAATTTCAAGACCGCATTTTTAAACGGTGGAGCCTGGGTATTTCCAACAATGGCTTCTCCATTGTCAACTTCTATCAATGCTACGGCGTTAACAACTTTTGGGGATTTTATTGTAGGTGAGCTTGCAAGCCAATTCAAATGGACCGGCAGCGCATTAACCTCAGATTGGTTCACAGCAATGAACTGGTCAGGTGGTTTGCCCAACTCATCATTGAATACACTTATCCCTGGCGGACTTACCGGCGGAAGAGTTTACCCGGTATTAAATACAGGAACAGGCGCGGTGAATAATCTAACAATACAGTCCGGCGCAAGTCTTACGGTAACCGGGGCTACTTTACAAATTTTAGGGAGTATAAGCAATAGTGGATCGCTGGATGTTTCAAATGGCACCGTAGAGATGAACGGAGCCGCTCCTCAAACTATTCCTTCAAATGCTTTTTTAAACAACAGCATTCTAAACCTTGTGATCAATAATGATGTTACCCTTGGCGGGCAGGATACGATTACCGGTGTACTTTCTTTCGGTAGCAGTAACAAAACACTTACAACGGGCAATATGTTAACATTGAAGTCCTCGGCTACGGGGTCTGCAAGAGTAGCTCCCCTGCCGGTGAACGGCGCAGGTGTGGCTACAAGCTTTATTTCAGGAACGGTAAATGTTGAAAGATATCTTTCTTCAAAGAGAGCATGGCGCATGCTTACAGCTCCTTTGTCAAACACAGGTAATATTTATGATACCTGGCAGAATGGAGGTGTTTACCAGGTTGGCAAAGGAACATTTGTTACAGGACCGGGGCCATCCGGTGCGAACGGCCTGGATGCAAGTTCATTGAATACAGTTAGTATGAAGACCTTTAACCCGGCAACACAGGCGTACTCCAATATCACCAACACCAAAACAACGCTTCTTTCGGGCGGCACAGGCAATGCCGATAACGTTGGATATTTTATGTTCATTCGCGGAGACCGGAACCCAACTAATTTAAATGCTTCCGCCAGTAATTCCACCACACTTAAAAGTACTGGTACGCTACAAACGGGCAAACAGGTATTTTCTGCCTCGGGTACTTATGGGCAGTATACCATTATGGGTAACCCGTATGCATCACCGGTTGATTTTAATAATATCGAGCGCACGCACATCTTAAAACGTTTTTATGCATGGGACCCTAGCCTGAACCAGATTGGAGGATATGTAACACTTGATGACCTGGATGGCGATGGTATTTATTCCAAATCTATACCGTCAAGTTCGCAGAATAAAAATATACAATCAGGACAGGCCTTCTTTGTGATTACAGATACGGCGGGCACTGCAAACCTCACTTATTACGAAAGCAGTAAGAGCACTGCGGTAAGCAATGCATCCTTCCGTCCGCTGGGTATGGTTAGCTCCTTTGATGCAACGCTCAATACGGTAGCCGCCGATGGTTCTACTAATGTGGCTGACGCATTACTGGCTGAATTTAATAACAACTACAGTGCCGCGGTGAACCTGCAGGATGCGGCAAAATTTGCCAATACAAATGAAAATTTAAGCTTACAAAGGAATGGCGCCTTACTCTCAATAGAAAGAAGACCCATGATTGTTGCTAATGATACCTTATTCTTTAAGCTCACAAAAACAACGGTGAGAAACTACCAATTTTCTATGAACATGATCAACATGAATGCTCCTGGCCTGTTCGCCCTGTTGGAAGATAAATATACAGGCATTGCAACTCCGCTCAATATGGTGGGGAATACTGTATTTAATTTCAATGTTAATAGTAATGCGGCGTCTTCCAATGCTGATCGCTTCAGGGTTGTATTCAGTTATACGAGCACATTACCGGTTAGCTATACCTCGGTAACAGCAAAGCAAAAAGGAAAAGATATTGAAGTAAGCTGGAAGGTGGAAGATCAACTGAACATAGCGCATTACGAGATAGAGAAAAGTACTGATGGCCGCAACTTTACAACAATAGGCACACAGGCAGTAACCGGAATGAATGCCAGCGCTTACAACTGGGCAGATTTGAATGCGGCAACAGGCGATAGTTATTATAGAATCCGCAATGTTGACCGGGATGGCAGTTTTGCCTATAGTAAAATAGTAAAAGTAAATATGATAAAAACGCAGGGCGGAATTGCTGTATATCCAAACCCTGTGACCAATGGCGTGATGAATGTGCATCTGTCAAACTTAGTTGCAGGCAACTATACAGTAAGGTTGGTTAGCTCCGTTGGCCAGTTAATACTAATGCAGGAAATCACACACGCAGGCAATAGTGGTTCTCAAAAGATCATATTACCAAAAGATATTGCAACAGGCGCATATCATTTAGAAGCGGTTCATCCTGATAAAATAACTACAACAACAATCAATGTAATTATCAGGTAAAAATAAAATGATCTTACAAGTACAATAAGGATAAATACAAATCTGCATCTGTAGCTTTAAGCAAACACATATTACCCCTACATGCAAACCTTTCGTTGACAACGGTTAAAAAGAAAGCAAGCGGGACATAATTAGTTAATCCATTTCTAAAGCATTCTATCCAGAATGCTTTAGTTTTTTTACGGGGAAGCGCTGAATGAATCCGATCAATAATTTGCAAGGGCAAAATAGAGAATCGGCTTTGCTCGCTTAGGGCGAAAGTTTATCCTGACGGGTTGCAGTTCTCTATAAAAGTTTACACCTTTTAAAAAGGTGTAAACTTTATATGAAATTAGCCAGCCTTTTTTACACCTCGTTTCCACTTTCTGCTCTCCCAACTCCCACATACCATGTACTGCCAGAAAGCAAGCGGGACATAATTAGTTGATCCATTTCCAAAGCATTCTATCCAGAATGTTTTAGTTTTTTTACGGGGAAGCGCTGAATGAATCCGATCAATAATTTGCAAGGGCAAAATAGAGAATCGGCTTTTTGCTCGCTTAGGGCGAAAGTTATCCTGGCAGGTTGCAGTTCTCTATAAAAGTTTTACACCTTTTAAAAAGGTGTAAACTTTATATGAAATTAACCAGCCTTTTTTACACCTCGTTTCCACTTTCTGCTTTCCCTACTCCCCAAAAGACATATACTGCCTGTGCCCACTCCTAAAAAGCGGGCTATACTTGTTTCCCAACGCCCCAGGGTTCGCCAAAATCCGTTAATGAAAACTCTCGCTGGCATAATAATGATTTCTTATCAAATTAAAAATGTATATTTTTTTTTACCCATTCAATAAATGTGAATTTTGTTCGTTAGGTTTCACAACTACACCTGTTGTAGCAAAAAACAGACAACAGAACCATATATCCACTACCTATGAAAGCGAATAAACCTCGTTTACAGAATCTTTGTATAGCCCTTACTATACTATTCTGCAATTGCTCGTCACTATTTGGTCAGCTTAGCGGACCAAAATATATACCCGGCAATTATCCTTCACTTACAGCCGCCGTTGCCGCTGTTAACGCTTCCGGAGTTGGAGCAGGCGGAGTTACCTTTAATATCGCTGCCAATTACACAGAAACAATTTCGGCCACTATTTCGCTTACCGCAACCGGCACAGCTTTAAATCCTATTGTATTTCAAAAAGATCCGGCAACTTCCGGGTCTAATCCTGTTATCACTGCTTACACAGGCGGCATAGGTACTCCCGCTACTGCCATACAGGATGGAATCTGGAAATTGATTGGTTCGGATTATGTAACGATTGACGGAATTGACCTCGCTGATAACCCTGCCAATACCACCAATCCTTCCACAATGGAATATGGTTACGCATTATATAAGGCATCCACTTCAAATGGGTGCCAGTTTGTTACTATTCAAAATTGCGTGATCACGCTTAATAAAATAAACAGTATAGCGGGCGTTTTACCAATGGCCGATGGCTCAACAGGCATCCTTGTAACGAATGCGTTATCAAATACGGCCACAACTTCAATTACTCCAATTGCCGGAGGCGCCCACTCAAATAATAAATTCTATACAAATACTATTCAGAATTGTAACACGGGCATTGCTTTGATCGGCTACGCTGCGGCCTCGCCGTTTACTTTAGCAGATACGAATAATGATATTGGCGGAAGCACTGCATTAACAGGAAATACCATTTTAAATTATGGTGGTGCTACCGGAGCCACTACTGCAGCGGCCGCCATTCTTACGCAGGCGCAGTACACCTTGAATGTGTCTTATAATATTACCAATAACAATAACGGCAGCGGGGCAAATCATCCAAATATTTTACGTGGAATTTATATCACTGCGGCAACGAGCGCCAATGCAACGATCACTTATAATACAGTGACGGTAAAAGGTGGCGGTACCACACAAGCAGTAGCAGGAATTGAAAATTCCGCGGGATCAACGGCCGCGGGTAATACTATTAATATAAGTAACAATACCGTTACCAACAGTACTTATACAAGTGCTACTACGGGCGGGTTTTATGGCATTTATAATAGTGCATCTCCGGCAACATTGATGGTGAATAACAATACGGTGTCAAACAATTCCAGCGCTGCAACTGCAGCCGGTTTCTTTTATGGAATTTTAAATACGGGTGTCGCAACAAGCGTGGCCATTACCAGCAATACACTTACCGGCAATTCAACCGCAGCATTAACTACCGGCTTGTTTGTTGGGATATTTAATTCTGCTTCGGCTCCGGTGGTGAACATTAATAGTAATACGGTAGCAGGTAATTCCACCCCGGCAATTTCAGGAGTACACTATGCAATTTATAACAGCGGCACTGTTACAACAACTCTCAACATCAATTCTAATAATATCGGCGCCCCCCTATTACCAGCAATCACTTTTACTGCCGCTAATTCAGGCGCTCAAATTTTAATTTATACAACGAGGGGTACCGCGGCCGCGGCGGTTTCTATCAACAGCAACAATTTTTACAACGTGGTGTATGCGGCGGGAGGAACCAGCTCCGTCACTTTTATATCAAATACAGCAGCCACACTTTCACAAGCCATCAATAACAACACGTTTACAAATCTGAATATAAATACTACCGGGAATGTTCTTTTTATATCTAATAATGTAATTGTTTCGGGTACAGGTAATCAGAATGTAAACGGCAATAATATTTCGGGAAGTTTTACTAAAGCCGCCGGTGGAACAATCACCCTTTTTTCGAGCCTTGTAAATTCTCTTGCCGGCAGTGTGATAAATAATAACAATAACAATTTTTCCAACATTACGGTTACCGGCGCCACAACAATTGCAGGCTGGATAAATACAGATGCAGGCGCATCTACCAAAACGATCCAAAACAATACTTTTAGTAACTGGTCGGGTGGAACAGGCGCCATAACTGCACTGGCAGTAAGTATCAGTGGCGCAGGCAATGCAACTACAGGTAATACAATCAGTAATATTTCAAGTGCAGGTTCTATCACCGGCATCACTACCGGCACTGGCAATAACAATATTTACTCAAACAACATCAACACCCTTGTTTCAACCGGTACATTAACAACTGTAATCAGCGGCATTGCAGTTACCGGAGGTACTACTCAAAATATTTACGGGAATACGATCTATGGGCTACAGGGTAATAATCTTACAACAGGCTCTATAAGAGGGATAGTGGTAACCGGGGGCACAACTGTAAATCTTTATCAAAATACAATTTATTCGCTGCAGGCAAATGTAAATACCACCGGCACTGTAAATGGTATTTGGCTGGCTGGCGGTACTAATGCGACGATCTACCGAAATAAAATTTATGATCTATCATCAATCAGCAGTGTGATCGCAGCAGGTGGTGGCGTAAATGGTATCCAGGTATCCGGGGCAACAGCAAGTGTTAACTATACTTTGCATAACAATGTTATCGGCGACCTCCGTACTCCTTCGGCAAATCTCTCTGAAGCTATCAGGGGATTAAGTCTTATCACAACCGGCGTTACTTCTAATATCAAAGTATATTTCAACACCATTTATCTTAATGCAAGCTCTGTTGGCGTTACGTTTGGCTCATCGGGTATTTATCATACCACAAGCGCTTTAGCAACTACAGCAACACTCACACTTAGGAATAATATCATCACAAATATCTCTACCCCTTCGGGAACAGGTTTGACTGTTGCTTTCAGAAGGTCATCTTCAACCCTGACGAATTATTCATCTTCTTCCAACAACAATCTTTTTTTCGGCGGGTTAGCTGCTACTAATAGATTGCTTTTTTACGACGCGGTGAATTCTGATCAGCTTCTTACTACATATAAAACAAGGATGGCAACACGAGATGCCCAATCCGTTACAGAAGATCTTGTAACAGCTTCTAAATTTTTAAGTACTTCAGGAGCTTCTTCGTCCTTTCTCCACCTTGACCCGCTTATAGCTACGCAGGCCGAAAGTGGCGCTGTGAATATTGCTGGAATTACAGATGACCTTGATGCAAACATAAGGCAGGGAAACACGGGCTACGCTGGTACAGGAACTGCACCCGACATGGGGGCTGATGAAATGGACGGAATAGGTTTAACGGCGTTATCAGGTACTTATAATGTCGGCGCCGGGCAAATCTATACTTCACTAACCGATGCAGGCGGATTATTTGAGGCTATCAACAGCCAGGGTCTTTCAGGAAATCTGATCGTTAATATTACTTCTAATCTTACAGAAAATGGCACAAACCCGCTATACGAATGGGCAGAGCAAGGCGCTGGAAATTATTCCCTTACAATTCAACCGGATAATTCAACTATGCGAATTATTTCGGGGAATGTACCGGCGGGCCTGATCCGGTTTAATGGAGCCGACAGGGTAATTATTGACGGAAGCAACGGTGGAAGTTCAAACTTTCTCACCTTTAGAAACAGCAACACCGCGGGAACCACCGGAACAGCTTTTACTTTTATAAATGGTGCAACAAATAATCAGCTAAGCTACATTGATATTGAAGCTTATGCAAATGCAACGAATGGCGTAATACTATTCAGCACTTCCACAATTGCTGGTGGCAACAGCAATAACCAGGTAAGCAATTGCAATATAAATGGTACCGTAAGCGGCAACACATCTAACCTCTGTATTTATTCAGCCGGCACGGTTGGAAGAGAAAACTCAACCAACACGCTAACAGATAATAAAATTTACGATTACAGGGACAGGGCCCTGGACATAAGCGCTACCGGGTCAACAGCCTGGACCATTTCAGGTAACAGCTTTTATAATGGAAATATTTCAGGTGCCATCAATTACGCCGCCGCCAGCATATTGCATGGCATTAGAATATTGGGTGGTGCGGGATATTCAATATTGAATAATTATATCGGCAGCAACGCAAGTCTTGCGGCAGGAACAAATGCTGTTTATTCTTCTACAACGGGTAATGTTGCCAACTACGGAATTTTACTAACAACAAGCAGCGCATCACCAGCATCTAACATACAAGGCAATACTGTTTCCCGCATCACTATTTCATCTGTACCAACTGCTGCAAGTTCCATCGCTTTTATAGGAATAGAAACAAATGGTTCCGGAATAAATATCGGGGGCTCTTTGGCAGGAGAAGGAAATATTATAGGATCTGTTACCAGCAACGGTTCTATTGCAGTGACAACCACTACTACATCTACAACTTATACTTCTTTAATAAGAGGTATTAACTGCAACAGCACAGGCGGGATAGTTACAGCAAACCAGGCCGGCGGAGTTGATATCCGCAACATCGGCGCAGCCCCTGCCCCATCTGTATTTACCGGAATTAATATAAGCAATGCAACTGCACCCACACAGGTCACCAATAATACTATTGGAATTGCTTCTGTAACGAACAGCATCAGGGTATTGCCAACTTCTACCGCACTCAATACTTCATTATCGGGTATTACAGTGGCATCGACTGTTATTTCAACCGTATTAGTAGATGGAAATACTGTTCAGAACATCAGCAACCTGAACACGGCAAATACCACAGGTGGGCTTACGGGTATATCAAGTAGCGCTGCTACCGCGGCAGCCAACATCACTATTTCAAACAATACCATCGCTTCTTTACTTGCAACAATATTTAGTGTAGGAACAGGCACTCCTACATCTTCCTATTTTATAGGGATCAACAATGCAGGAGCGGCAGGCATTGTACGCATCAACAATAATACCATCAGGAGCCTCTCAACAAATTCAACGGCAGGAAATTTCAATGCCATCAGGAATACCGGCGCTGTGATCACCACACTGCAAATCAACAACAACCAAATTGGCAACAGCTCTTTCCCTGCTATTACTTTTAATGCAGCTAACTCAGGCAGCCAGATCTTTATAAATAATACAGGTGGCGCAGGTACTGCTTCACTTTCAATAAGCAACAATAACTTCCAGGGCGTTATTTATTCTATTGCTTCAACGGGTACCAACAATTATATTTTAAACTCCGCCGCAACGCTGTCACAGGCTATTAACGGAAATACATTTACCAGTCTTAGTGTAAATACATCCGGCAGCTTAACGTTTATTTCAAACAATGTAGTAGTGTCTGCAACAGGTAGCCAAAATGTAAACAACAATTCTATCATAACCTCATTTACGAAAAGAGCTGGTGGTACATTAACACTCTTTACAAGCAGCGCCACTTCTATAAGTGGAAGTATTGTTAATAACAATAGCAACAACTTTTCAAATATTACTGTTACAGGGGCCACCACTATCGCCGGCTGGGTAAATACAGATGCCGGCTCGTTCACAAAAACAATTCAGAACAATATTTTTTCTAACTGGGTTGGTGGAACAAGCGGCATCACAGCCATGTCAGTTAATCTTACCGGAACAGCCAACGCCACAACTGGTAACACTATCAGCAACATCAGCAGTGCCGGCGCCATCACCGCGATTACAACCGCTGCCGGAAACGACAACATTTTTGCGAACACGATCAATACCATTTCATCAACAGGCGTAGCAGCAGTTACCGGCATCGCTGTTACAGGCGGAACAACAAAAAATATTTATAAGAATAAAATATACGACCTAAGCAATAGCTCTGCTACCGGTACGGTTAATGGAATGTTGGTTTCGGGAGGAACCACCGTAAATGTTTACAATAACCTGGTTGGAGATCTGCGTATGCCAATAGCTAACTCAGGCACCGACCTGGTGAGAGGTATCAATATCACATCCGCCACCGCTTCTTCTACCATAAATGTTTACTATAATACGATTTATATAAACGCCACTTCAGCAGGAACTAACTTTAGCAGTACAGGTATCTATCATACAATAAACGCCACCGCTACCACTGCTGCGCTTAACCTGAGAAACAATATTATCACCAACACATCCACACCCAATGGAACGGGAAGAACCGTTGCTTACCGCAGATCAGGTACAACATTCTTTAATTACGCATCCGCATCAAACAATAATCTTTTTTACGCAGGCACACCTTCCGCAAGCAGGCTTATCTTTTTTGATGGCGCAACCGGCGATCAAACGTTGGCTGCATATAAATTAAGAGTGGCTACAGCAGATGCTGTTTCCGTTACTGAAGACCTCACTGCTAAATTCGCAAGTGTATCCGGCGCTTCTGCATTGTTCCTGCATATAAATACCGGCGCTGCCAGTCTTATTGAAAGCGGCGCTGTAAATATTGCCGGATTTACAGATGATGCAGATGGACAGATTCGTGCCGGTAACCCAGGATATATAGGCTCATCCATCTCACCCGACATTGGAGCAGATGAGATATTTGGAGTCGAAATAACGCCACCGTTAATCACGTATACCTTACTTGCCAATACAACATCGGCAACCAACAGGAATATAACAGGTGTCTCCATCACTGATGGAAGCGGTGTTAATACAACTGCCGGAACAAAACCGAGGATATATTACAAAAGATTCACTGACGCAAATGCATGGCTGGATAATACCTCCAACACAAATGGATGGAAATTTACAGAAGCTACCAACAATGTATCGCCATTTGATTTTACCATCGACTATTCAATACTCAATGACGGGCCTGCTGTTACGGCCGGCATTATGCAATATTTTATAGTAGCACAGGATATTGCAACCACGGCAAACATTGCAATTAATTCCGGCACATTTACCATTGCTCCAACCAGTGTTGCACTGACTGCTGCCGCGTTTCCAATAACAGGAACAATCAACAGCTATACGATTCCTTTTGCAGGGAGCTATAGCATTGGCGCCGGTGAAATATATACTTCACTTACAAAAGCGGATGGGCTATTTGCGGCCGTAAACAGTGCTGGATTAATGAACAATGTGACGGTGAATATAGTTTCGGATATCACAGAAGATGGAGCAAATGCATTGAACCAATGGAGCGAGTTTGGCGTTGGAAATTATGCATTAACTATTCAGCCAGATGCTGCTACACTCAGAACTATTTCGGGAAATGTTGTCGCAGGTCTTATTCGCCTGGATGGAGCAAACAGGGTTACAATAGATGGCCGCTTTGGCGGAAGCGGAAGCTACCTGGGTTTTAAGAATACCAATACACCCGGTACAACTGGTACAGCATTTACCTTTTTAAATGGCGCTTCTAACAATACAATCAAATACACTGATGTAAAGGCATACACGGATGCAAACAATGGAGTGATACACTTCGGAACTTCAGTAGTTGCAGGTGGTAATAGTAGCAATCTTATAACTAATTGCACCATCAGTTCCACCGTTTCGCCAAATACCGGCAGTGTTGCAATCTATTCAGGAGGTACTATTGGAAATGAAAACTCCTCCAATACAATTTCCAGCAATAATATTTATGGATACCGTGATCGTGGTCTTGATATTACCGCTACCGGTTCTACTGCATGGACGATTTCAAATAATAGCTTTTACAATGGATTAGTTGCAGGAACTATTAACTATGCAGCCTCTTCCGCGCTGCATGGTATAAGAATTTCCGGCGGCGCCGGCTATTCAATTTTAAATAATTATATAGGAGGAAAGGCTGCGCTGACATCAGGTGGTAATGCAGTTTATTCATCCACGTTGGGCAATGTTTCTTACCAGGGAATATCATTGACAACAACAAGCTCTACTCCTGCCTCTGATATTAAAGGCAACACAATTGCGGCAATATCTCTCTCTGTAGCTCCTGTTGCTGCTAACGCCAATACCTTTACAGGAATAGAAACAAATGGCGCGGGAATAAACATTGGGGGCACCCTTTTAACTGATGGAAATCTTATCGGTTCCGCTTCCGGCACGGGTTCGGTGATCGTTACAACATCAACCGTATCTACTACTTATACATCGCTAATAAAAGGGATCAACAACAACAGCACGGGTGGGTTCATTCTTCACAACAAGATTGCCGGAATAGATATCAATAATATCGGTACTGCTCCAGCTTCGTCTTCTTTCAATGGGATATATGTTAATGGCGTTACTGCTCCGGCACAGGTCAATAACAATATCATTGGAAGCGCCGTTACAAACAGCATCCGGGTGTTAGCGGCCTCAAGCGCTACTACCACTTCCCTAAATGGAATTACAATTGGAACAGCAGTAAATTCAGCCGTACAACTGGACGGCAATATAATTAAGAACTTCAGTCACGGGAGCAACGCCTCATCTGGTAATTTTACCGGCATCGATAATACGGCGGCTGCGGGCGCTGCTATCACTATCAGCCACAACACTATACAAAACATCAGTACAGGAGTAAATGCAAATTCAGGTTCGTCTTTTTATGTCGGCATTACTTCGGCTGCCCCTTCCGTTATCAATGATAACCTGGTGGATAATATCACACTGTCTTCCAATGGAACAAATGCCCAGGTAAAAGGGATTGATGTATCCGGGGCATTCGCACATACAGTTCAACACAATATTATTTCGAATCTTTCGACAGCATCTTCAAAAATAACCGCCGTACCGGAAACAGGTACTCCTTCAGGTGCAACGGTTGTTGGCATTCTTAACAGCGCAACAATCGCGGGACAATCAATTTCTGAGAACACCATTTTCAATTTAAATGCGACTAATATTTCAGCCATCAATACAGTGGTTACCGGTATTGGCGTAAGCTCAACTGCTTCGGGAAATATCTTTAATAACCGGATCGTTTCATTTACAAATAAAGCAACAGGCGCCAGTCCTGCAATAATTGGTATTGCAGCGGGCGGTGGTTCATTCAATGCATACAATAATGTTATCAAAATTGATAACTCATCTAACACAAATGGCGTAAGAATTTATGGTATCAATCATGCTGCCGGCAATAACTGGAATTACTATCACAACTCCGTGAGCATCGCAGGTAACGCAACTGGTACGGCTGCACGCTCAGCAGCTTTTATCCGTCCTGTTAGCGGCACGTTGGAATTGAAGAATAATGTGTTTGTAAATATAAGGACCGGTACCGGCTCTAACTATGCGATCAGCAATCCTGTATCGCCTGCTGCTACAAATTGGGCAGCTACAACTTCCAATTACAACGATCTGTATAGTAGCAATACAAATACAACAGGCGAATGGGGACCAGCAACCAATCAAAGTTTTGCACAATGGCAAAGCGCATCTGCCGGTGAAACTAACTCTGTCAATAGCTCAGTAAGTTTCATTACTTCTCCTTACGATCTTCAGCCTGATAGTGCCACCAACTGTTCGCTAAACAACAGCGGAACACCAATTACGTCACCTATTCTTGTAAATGCAGATATAAATACAGATGCCCGCAGTTCTGTGAGTCCTGATATGGGCGCTTATGAATTTAACTGGTCCGCATTTATTTTAACGGTAAGTAATAATTCACCGGTATGCGCCGGAGGCAATGTCGATCTTTCTGTTGATCCCGGCACAGCCATCAGCCCAACTTATACCTGGAAAGACGCTACCAATTCAACGGTCTCCACCATACAGGATCCGATAATTACTGGTGTGGCCGGTGTATACGCTGTAACAGTAACCGATATCAATGGTTGCAATGTTTTAGGAAATACAACCGTAGCGATCAATCAAAGACCTTCTGCATCCTTGACAGGAACATCCGTTTGCTCGGGCAATTCCGTGAATCTTGTACTTACAGTTACGGGCAGCGGCACATTGAGCGGCACCTTAAGCGATGGAACTATTTTTAGCGGTACCGCACCTTCCATTTCAATTCCTGTTTCTCCTGTTGCCACTACTTCAATTTATATCGCCGATCTTGATGATGCAGCATGTAGCGCTATCAGGGCTGACATTCCGGATACTGTAACCGTGTTGGTGACCAATACAGGCGACTGGCTTGGAACAAACACCAATTGGAACGATCCGGCAAACTGGTGTGGGGGTGTACCAGCTTCAATCAACGATGTTAATATACCGGCAGGCTTATCATTTTACCCGGTGATCAGTTCCGGTACTGTTGCTTCGCATGATATCACCATTGCAACCGGAGCTTCTTTAACGGTTACCGGTGGCACTTTGCAAATAGCAGGCGACATTACGAATGCCGGTACCTTCACGGCAGCGAACGGTGCCATTGAAATGAATGGGGCTGCTCCGCAGATGATCCCTGCAAACGCCTTCCTGAATAACACTATAGGAAGTTTGCTTATCAATAATAATGTTACACTTGGCGGGCAAACAAATGTTTCAAAAACTTTATCGTTTGGGAACAGCGGCCTGACACTTAATACCGGTAACATGCTTACCTTAACTTCAAACGCATCCGGAACAGCAAGAGTGGCGCCGCTACCGGTTAATGGTGCAGGCATTGCCACCAGCTTTATTACAGGAACAGTATCTGTTGAAAGATATTTTAATAACAGGAGAGCATGGCGGCTGATCACATCGCCATTATCCAATGCAGGCAACCTGTACAATGCCTGGCAGAATGCCGGTGTATACCAGTCGGGCAAAGGAATTTTTATAACAGGCCCAACCCCGTCTGCCGCTAACGGCTTGGATGCAAGTGCACAAAACTCAGTAAGCATTAAAACATATAACCCATCTTCACAGGTTTATGTTAATGTCGCCAATACCAAGACAACACTTCTTTCGGGTAGTACCGGGAGCGCTGACAACATCGGGTATTTTACTTTTGTAAGGGGCGATAGAGACCCGGCTAATTTGAATGGTACTACAAGCAATTCAACCACACTAAAAAGCACGGGTATATTACAAACCGGCAAACAGGTATTTGCTGCAACCACCACCTATGGCGGTTATACGCTAATGGGTAACCCTTATGCTTCGCCTGTTGATTTCAATGGTATCGGGCGTACACAGGTAATGAAACGTTTTTATGCATGGGACCCTACGCTTAGCCAGGTAGGTGGTTATGTAGTACTCGATGACCTGGATGGAGATGGAATTTATTCTAAATCTGTACCATCAAGCGCACAGGATAAAAACATACAATCAGGCCAGGCTTTCTTTGTGCTTACCGATACGGCAGGCACTGCGAGCATTAGTTATTATGAAAGCAGCAAGAGCAGTACGGTGACCAATACCGCGTTTCGTCCCCAGGGCGCCGTTAGTTCTTTTGTTGCTACGCTTTATTTGGCCAATACGGATGGCACTACTATTTTGGCGGATGCATTACTCGCCGAGTTCGATAATAACTATAGTGCAGCGGTAAACCTTCAGGACGCCGCAAAATTTGCCAATACAAACGAAACGCTGGGTCTCCTGCGGAACGGTACTTTACTGGCTATAGAAAGAAGGCCGGTTATCGCTGCAAACGATACACTATTCTTTAAACTCACAAAGACCACAGCAAGAAACTACCAGTTTGCAATCAACATGACTAATATGGCTGCTCCCGGACTAATGGCAATGTTAGAAGATAAATATACAGGCGTTAGCACTCCGCTAAATATGAACGGAAGCACCATGATTGATTTTAATATAAATGGCAATGCAGCATCTTCAAATGCGGATCGTTTCCGGGTGGTATTCAGCATGGCGAATACATTACCTGTTACCTATACATCTGTAACAGCAAAACAAAAGGGAAAGAGCATTGAAGTAAATTGGAAAGTGGAAGAGCAATTGAACATACAAAATTATGAAGTAGAAAAAAGTGTTGACGGAAGCAGCTTTGTTAAGGTGAATACACGGGCGGCAACCAACGCCACCAGCAGCTCCTACAATTGGACGGACATGAATGCAATCACAGGTGACAATTATTACCGTATCCGTAATATTGACCGGGATGGATCTTTTGCTTACAGTAAAATAGTAAAAGTAAATATCGGGAAAACACAGGCTGGCATTAGTGTGTATCCAAATCCTGTAACGGGCGGAGTGATGAATGTACAACTTACAGGTTTGCCCGCAGGAGTCTATACAGCCCGGTTAATTAGCTCGTTAGGACAGGTTGTGATGGTAAAGGAAATAACTCATGCCGGCAGCGACAATTCTCAATCAATTCATCTACCGAAAGAAATTGCAAAAGGCACTTATCGTTTAGAAATCGTTCATCCCGATAAGATAACCACCACAACTATCAGCATAATGAATCAATAAATATATTCTTAAGAATAAAATCAAAGATGGAATGCAATGTAAATTGTATTCCATCTTTTTTGTTTGATGTAATATGTACCGTAGTTATAAAATAAGTGAATGCTTAATAAGGTGATGGACTAATACATGTCCAGCCACCATCAACAACAAGGCTCTGTCCGGTAATATGCCTGGACTTTTCAGACACGAGAAATAAAGCAGCATTGGCAATATCTGTAACAGAAGCCGGGTGGCCCATTGGGGTTAACTTCGACCAGGTAGCTTCATAATTAGCATCATCCTTTAAAGTTCTGTTGGTGAGCGTAGCGCCCGGTGCAATTGTATTTACATTGATGTTGAATTGTGAAAGCTCTATCACTAAATTTTTGGCGAGCATCTCCAGCGCTGCTTTGCTCATTCCATAAGCAGCAAGATTTTTATGCGCCTGGTGAGCAGTTACAGAACTGGTAAATAAGAGGGAGCCGCCGGATTGCTGTTGCTTCATTTGATTGGCTGCGGCTTGCGCTAAAAAGAAAGTTCCGCCAAGATTGACCTGCATCACCCGGTAAAAATCTTCAGCCGCATAAGTAAAGAAATCGCCGTATAATGTAATGCCGGCGTTGGCAATGGCGATGTCGAGTTGTCCAAATTCAGCTACTGCCGTATCAACCATTTTTTTTATAAATACAATATCACCCGAATCGCCGGCGAGGGCTATGCATTTTCCATTAGTAGTTTCATTGATTGATCTTGCTGCATCAGCAGCCAGTTGCGGGTCTACATCATTTAAAATAACATTCGAACCTTCTTTCGCCAGCGCACTGCAAATTTCTAAACCAATCCCCTGCCCTGCACCTGTAACTATTGCGACTTTATTTTGAAAAAGCATGCAAACAATTTAGTGCAAAAATGTTTTGTTTACAAGCATTTGTTTTTCATGGCGGCATTCTTGTTGTTATTCTAATTCCGATTTATCGGAACTCATTTGTGCCGCATACCATTGGGGAACTTAAGCTTTAGCCTCACCCCCTTCTCCTCTCCTATATAGAGGAGGCGGTGCTTCATCTCTTTAATAAACATTGTAGCCTCACCTCCCTTCCTCCTCTCCCAAAGAGAGGAGGCGGTGCTTCATCTCTTTAATAAACATTATCACTTCCAAATCAGCAGCAAATATTTACTGAGCTTTTATCTACAGGATGTGCATAGTACAAGTCTCTTGTCTTGCACCTCCTCTTGCGATGCCCGATGGTACTTTATTTCTTTGCGCAGATTTTATCTCCCAATTCGTAGCAGTCCTTTAACAATGTTTCTCAGTAACCTATTTTAGCCATAGAACTCTTGTCTTTCCTCCTCCCCTTTGGGGAGGCCGGGTGGGGCTTGGTGGGGCTTGGTGGGGCCTTGCTGCCCATAGCTTTTTTTGTACAAGAGGGCGACGCAACAATGCTCCTTTATATTCCACCGCCCGGACCAATGCATTTCATTTTCACATTTTCGAATTTTCACATTTTCACATTTGCTCATCAATGCGAATCTCTCAATACTTCACTGCCCGAACCACCTATTAAAAAGTCCATATCGGCCCCAAGGTGCGCTTGCTGAACATGATTAATATACAGGTTCACATATCCTCTGTCAGTAGCTGGCGGCAACGGCTTAAATAACAATTTTCTCTGCTGCAATTCTTCATCAGTGAGCGCTACCATCAGGGTTCTGTTAGGAACATCCAGCGTTATCATATCACCTGTTTGTATTACGGAAAAATTACCACCGGTTGCCGCTTCGGGAGATACATGCAAAACAACAGTTCCAAAACCAGTACCGCTCATTCTTCCATCAGACACACGAACCATATCTACAATCCCTTTCTGCAATAACTTTTTCGGTAATCCCATATTGCCTACTTCCGGCATACCCGGGTAACCTTTCGGCCCTACATTTTTTAAAACAAGCACCGTGTTTTCGTCCACATCAAGATCGTCGAGATCTATTCTTGCTTTATAATCTTCAATATTTTCAAACACAAGTGCCTTGCCTGTATGTTGCATCAAATGCGGACTCGCAGCAGAAGGTTTTATTACCGCACCTTCTTCACAAACATTGCCTTTCAAAATTGCTAATCCTGTTGCAGTGTTAAAAGGCTTTTCCATTGTTGTGATCACTTCACTATTGTATCCCTGCACATCGGTATAATTTTCTTTGATGGTTTTCCCATTTGCAGTGATACAATCATGATGAAGAATGCTGTCAAGCTCTTTGAGCACCACTGGCAAACCGCCGGCATAGAACATATCTTCCATAAAATATTTTCCCGAAGGCTGAATATTCGCGATGAGTGGAATGCCGGCTGATATTGGATCAAAATCCTGCAACGTAAGCGGCACCCCGATGCGGTGAGCGATCGCTAATAAATGAATAACGAAATTGGTGGAACCGCCGATCGCAGCGTTAACTTTTATCGCATTTTCAAAAGCTTTGCGAGTGAGAATATCGGAAAATTTCAGATCCTCCTTTACCATTTCAACAATACGAACTCCCGATAATTGTGCAAGCACTTTCCTTCTTGCGTCGGCAGCAGGAATAGCTGCATTACCAGGCAGAGAGAGACCTAAAGATTCAACCATGCAAGCCATAGAAGAGGCAGTGCCCATCACCGCACAATGGCCACTACTCCTGCACATCGCAGCCTCTATTGTGAGTAATTCTTCTTCCCTGATTTTATCTTCTTTCAGGTCTGCATGATAGCGCCAAACATCACTGGTACCAATGCTTTTGCCGTTATGATGACCGGTTAACATCGGCCCGCCTGATACCACTATCGCGGGAATATTTACACTGCATGCGCCCATCACCAGCGACGGTGTTGTTTTATCGCAGCCACACAATAACACCACCCCATCAAGCGGGTTTGCCCTTATAGATTCCTCCACGTCCATGCTGGCCAAATTGCGATACAGCATAGCAGTTGGTTTGATCAAAGTTTCACCCAGCGACATCACCGGGAACTCCACTGGAAAGCCACCAGCCTGCAAAATTCCCCGCTTTACTCTTTCCGCCAAATCCCTGAAATGCCCGTTACAAGGTGTTAATTCACTCCACGTATTACAAATTCCTATTACCGGTTTATTGTTGAATTCATAATCCGGGTAACCCTGGTTCTTCATCCAGGCACGGTAAATAAACCCATCCTTTCCTTTGCGTCCGAACCAATTACTGCTTCTTAATTTTTTTTCTTCCATCGTGTATATTTAAAAATTATTACTTAAAATTTCCATGTTTTTAATGGTCCGTTTCCGACGATTATTTACTTCCTTTATCCTTTAAATTTCTACCACGCCTGGAATATTTGCCAGCCTTCGTTCCAAAGGCAGCCATCTAAATTAGGATGTTATTTCGCAAGTCTAGTCTAACAAAAACCACCGTTGAAAAATGGACAAAAAAATCTAAAAAAAAATTAATTTTGGTGCAGTTATAATCGTATAATTTAAGAGCACAACATTACTGAAAAAAAGTTAGTTGGATGGTTTATTCTTTGAATAAAAACACGTACAAAAACAAACCGGTACAAAGCGAATTATTGAGTAACAATTAAATCAATATAAAATGATAAAAGGCGTTCACACCATGTTCTATAGCTCCGATGCAGAAGGCCTCAGAGATTTTTTGCGGGATAAACTTGATCTGAAAGCGACTGATATTGGAAGAGGCTGGCTGATCTTTGACATTCCTGAAGCAGACCTCGGTTGCCATCCCGCAAATGCGGAGCAGGGATCTCCATCGGGCACACACGATATTTCATTTTACTGCGACAATATCGGGGAAACAGTAAACGAACTAAAAGCAAAAGGAGTAAAGTTTAAAGGAGAAATTGAAGATCATGGATATGGCCTTGTCACCCATTTTTATGCACCCGGTAATTTCTGGATACAATTGTTTCAGCCGAAATATGAGAAGGGAAATTGAGGAGCCATTTACTTAATTGCAGCATCAATATACTTAGGTGGCTATACAGTTATGTTATGCATCTTTCTGTATCCTGTACTTCTTATTTCGCAACAATCTCTGGAAATACTAAATGCTATAAATAACAAAAGACTCCCTTTGCAGAAAGCCTTTTGTTATACACTCAATACATTAGTACCCTGGGTTTTGGGTTAGATTAGGATTGAGCCCTCTCTCAACTTCGGGTATTGGATATAATTCTTTGCCCACTGGAATTGTGCGATTATATAAGCCGTGTTTTTTTGTTCCGTTATCGGGATCCTGGTCCCTGATACTTTGAGCAGGATTAACTATCATGTCAACATTGTTATCCTGTGTACCATAAATACTCTTAACGAATGCAGTCGCAATCCCGGCTCTGCGTAAATCATAAAACACAGAATATTCACCGGAAAGTTCATGCCTGTATTCACTATATACCATTTGCAACGGATCAGTGATAGGAGCAGCCGGAGTACCATCATACCTGGCACCATCCTGCATTACAGCCGGTGCTGTTCCACCCCATGCCCTGTCTCTCACTCTTTTTAAAGTAAGTACAGCGCCAGCAGCATCTCCTGTACGTGCCTGGCACTCCGCTTTACTTATTAAAACTTCGGCAAAACGCATCAGTATCTGATTCTGAGCGCCGAAGATAGTACCGTTACCAGAATTGGCATCGAGTGTATAATCTCTCCACATCTTCGCACAATAAAAACCTGTACGCAGGCCGTCTCCGTCAGATCCATACCAAGGATTTGATTTGGTGCCAACCGAATTGATAATCTTGCCATTATCATCCTTGTATTTTGGATTATTATTAGCAAAACCAGATTTGATTAAAGGGTAAGACTTGATCCCACCACGACTAATTATTCCCGGGCTTATTATTGAATCACCAGGACCAATTATCGTGGCAAGTTTGCGATTATCACCGGGCTGGTAGGACAGGTAAAGTCCCGGATTTCCATAATCATAACCGAAGTTGGACACTTCCTCTGGCCAGCTAAAATCTGATATCCAGGCAACTTCATTACCCGCCCCCCAACTTTGCGTCCCGTTCACTGCAAACTGAACTTCAAAAATGGATTCATCATTATTCTGTTTGTCATATTCATTAACATCCACAAAGTTTGGGAGCAAAGAGTATTTGCCTTCCAACTGGCTGAAACTTGCCAGAGCCGCAGCATAATCTTTCACCCACATTTCCGCAGCGCCCTCGTATGCGAGTGCGGCGCCTTTGGTAGCCCTGCCTATTTCAGAAGAAGGATAAGCATCTTTCCAGGGCAACAAAGACGCTGCCTGCTTCATGTCAGCTACTACCTGCTTAAAAACAGAGTCCTGGGAAGATCTGGGTGCCAGACCCTCTGTTACCGAACTTAATTCTAATGGCACTCCGCCAAAACTTCCCGCCAAATAATAATAAGTTAACCCTCGTAAAAAGAGTGCTTCACCAAGGAGGCGATCACCCAAAGCCGCAGTTAAAATACCCTTACTTTTCATTTCAGGTATTACTTCGATGGCAGTGTTTGCCCTGGCTATTCCAACGAAGGCACGCTGCCAGAAAACTCTCATAGGACCGAACGTGGTTGGGATGTCGTAATAGTTGTAAAAACGATCATTTCCCCAGTTAAAAAAATCGTGCGTTTGAAAATTGGCATAGTACCAAATTGACTTCTTCAACAGGTCAGCATTCTGGTAGGTATCATAGATTGAATTTACAAGTGCAATACCATCTGAGGCTTTTTTAAAATAGGCGTCCCTGTTAAGTTGTGTATAGTTCGATTGCTGAAGAAAATCCTTCTTACAAGCCACCGGTATAAAGAACACCACACAAGTGAGGGCTATGATTGTTATATTTTTTTTGTTCATTTTAAATCTCTTTAGTTATTATTTCTTTTTTAAAAAACGACATTTAAACCAACGGTATAAAATTTAGATAAAGGATAACTACCGGGATCAACGCCTGCCGCCGTTGCACTACCGTTAGCAACTCCAATTTCAGGATCAAGACCAGTGTAGTTCGTTATAGTAAACAGGTTTTGAGTAGAAGCATATATTCTTATCTTAGGCAAGGTAATTCTTCCGATGGTTTGTGCCGGTAAAGTATAACCTACCTGTAGATTCTTTAAACGCAGATAGCTACCATTTTCCACATACACACTAGAGGGTACATTACTGGCAATTACATCATCATTATAAGTAAACCTTGTATAACGGTCAGAATGGTTAGTTGGTGTCCAATGGTTTGCGAAATAATCATACCCTACATTTTGAACCCCTACAAAACCTGGCGCCTGGAAGCTTTCCAACATTCTTGCCTGGTAGTTAAAAATTTTATTACCATAGCTGCCATAAAAATAAATATTAAAGTCAAACCTTTTGTAAGAGCCATCCAGGTTTAAGCCTGCATAAAACTTTGGAAGCGGGCTACCCAAACTTGTTCTGTCATTTGCATCTACGTGCCCGTCGCCGTTGATGTCTGCGAAATAACGATCACCTGGCGCAGTAACGTTTTTTTGATAACTAGGAAAGTTGGCATCCTTGGATGCCGATGCAGCATTAAGTGCATCGATCTGCGCCTTGCTTTGGAAAATGCCCAGTGATTTATAACCATAAAACTCTCCAATTTGTCCCCCAATACTTGTACGACTGAACTGGTTCCAACTATTAGCGTTCAAACCACCGACAGCAACGAGGTTACCTATATACGTGAGGCTTTTATTAATACTTAAAAGCTTATTATTAATCGTTGTTAATGTTAAGCCTACACCATAATTGAAGTCTCTTCCACTATGATTATAATTCACGGCAAACTCAAAGCCCTTGTTTTCGATCTCTCCAACGTTTTGAGCTAAATTCTGGCTATAACCTGTTTGAGAAGACACGGGAAGATTCAATAAGAAATCCTTAGACCTCCTGATATAATAATCTACACTTAAGGTAAGTGCGCCTTGTAAAAAAGCGGCATCCATTCCTAAGTTTGTTGTGTAGTCGGTTTCCCATCTCAGCTTGGGATTAGCAGGTTGTATCGGCGCAAGACCGGGTTGATAGACCTTGTTGAAAGAATAACCAAAATTGCTGCCGCTGGCAGCCGGGCCGCCTGTTGAAAAAAGATTTTCATATTGGAATGGACTAATCGGAGCCTGGTTGCCCATTTCACCATAACCAGCTCTCAGCTTTAAATCTGATAGCCAGTTAACATTTTCCAAAAACTGCTCGCCTTTAGCCCTCCACGCCACAGAAGCAGAGGGGAAAACTCCGTATTCATTACCTTTAGCAAATTTTGAAACGCCATCTCTTCTTACTGTACCGGTAACGTAATATTTATCAGC
>JBDSAP010000030.1:0-36727 GCA_039922055.1 Ferruginibacter sp. | reverse complement strand
ACCAATATACTTACGAGGTATTGATGATGTTTGATGGTTTTAAATGCAAATCTATTTTTCAGTGCTGAGGCCTTAGTGAATAATGCACAAAATTAGTTTTAACGTTATAAAGAAAATATAAAGATTTTATGAGCCGGTGTAAAACTTTTATAAAGAAAGCTGCTATTTAAAGAGTGGGATTTGCATTAGTACCCTTTATTTTTCAGCAGTGGGATCTACATTTATGTTTTGAGAAACAATGAACTCATCAAATAATTTTTTTACAGATGATATCTCAAATTTTTCGTCATAGAAAAATTTCGAGCCAGTGTCTCCTTTCAATTCAACATCTTTCCTGTTCATGTCAAAAGGGCCACAGATTCCAAGATGGGCTTCGGTTTCTCCACCGTAGTCAAATGAAATTTTAAAAAGAAAAAATCTGCGTTGCACTCCTTTTACAATCGCAACCCTTTCTCCAACGGGTTTGAGAATTGCCTCCTCATCATCACTTTCTTCCGATGCAAACTCGTACATGTACGCTTCGGCAAATTGCTGCTGCGTCAAAAATTCAGCAGGAAATAATTCTGCTTTTCCATTTTCTTTCAAAGCTTTATAAAAGTCTACACGGTAAAATTTATCCGCAGCAATCTTCCTTAATTCTGCCGGTGCAACGGCTTGCTTAATCTTCAATAAGGCCAACGCTGCATTTTGTTTTGTATCAAGATCTTTCAGTTTTAGAAAACCATTTAGAAAACCGATAGATCGCTTATTGTTTAATTTCCTTAATGCATCTATCACATAATTATTATAGAGGAAATAGGCATATTTGTCATTTTTTAACACTGCTAATTGCCGATTGGCTGTGGTATAAATACCTTCGGGGTTAGCCTGTAAAATATCTTTTTGCAATAAACTGCTGTCGATCATTTGCGCAGCTAACCCTATCATCTCTGAACCTAATATTGAATCTCCAAACAACTGCGTTGCCTCTGGAAAAAGAATGGCGGACAATTGTAAACTATCGCTTAACTGGTATGCAATGTAATTTGCAGAACCTTGTACAGGCGGCTCTTTCAATAACAATGATTTGAGGGTGTTCATCGCCTGTGTAGTTTTTTGTTCTGCCAGCATTTCGAGCATTCCCATTTTTAACTCAGGCATATTTGCTGTACCTGTCGTATAATTGTTAGCAACAAAGGATACAACTGCGCTATCGTGGATGTCTTTAATAGCTGTACAAATCTGCTCATTTACAGTTCGATACTCTGTGGTATCTTTCGGATAACTCTTTAAGTAAGCAGCGGATAATTGATCAAGATCCGATACATCGAATTTATGAGCGCTCATTGCATCCGAAGCATCTTTCTTTGATGCACTGTCTAAACCCGCCATATCTGCCAGGATGATCGCTGTTTTATTTTTCAATTTAGAAGAGGGTATACCCTCATTTGCAAACCGAAAATCATCGAAAAACCTCGTGCTATTTTGATTGGTGATTATAGCATGCGGTGCCATTACTACAAGGTGATAAGCTGAGTCGCCATGTGGCAATATCCTGATCTTTTTATCGTAAGATTTTGCGGCATTTTTTACCATGATCTCAACCCCGTTTACATTCCCGTTGGTGACTGCTTTTTTATATATCAGCGAATCAAACCGGCCGGGATTTAATTTTGCTATATAGGAACTTGTATCTGAAAAGTACTCGTTCAGTTGATCTGCAAAAAAGGAGCTATCGCTCTTTGCCCAGTAATATTTTGAAAGAGGGCGAATACTTATATCGTAAGTAACAACAGCAAAAGGATCATGGGCCATTAAACGGATCTGTTTGGCGGATTCACTTAGCCGATACTTCAACTCCCATTCAGATAACCCTGCGGTGTCGGGCTTTTCCTGCTCAAACCCAGAAGGAGACCATGTAGAGAATACTTTGCCCGCTGCTTCATTTTTTTCCCAAACCGATTCTTTGTTAGGTAATAATTTAAAGGAGCGGAAGAAACGGGTAACATCCGGGTAATCCTCCCTGCCTTTTGGGGTAATTGCGGCAACGGTATAACTCCTGTTACCCCGGGATATGATCAATATTTTAGAAGCATAGTCCACGTCATCCTTTCTTGTTTGTGCAGAAAAACTCATTGCCGGATTTCCTTCGTACTGGAAATTCCTGATGTCTGTTATTTTTGATTGCATCTCAGTATAATGATTCAACTGGGCTGCGAAGACCAGGCTATCATCCGTTGTTACAAAGCCTCTTTTTGTATCGTTCACTACTAACATATAGTATGTGCCTGTTGGCATATCCAGCGCAGTGTAACTATTCGTTTCATAATTATTATTCACTTCGTTTTCATGCAATTTATCGATACCCGGTTTTTTTGGGAAGCTAATGGCAAATGCCTTTGCATTATCGCTATGGTCTACCCAGGTAGTTGTCATTTTTTCCTTACCAGTTATTTCAAAGCTCAGGAGAAATTTATCTACATCATTTGTATAAACACTTTCTTTTTTTTCTGATCCGGCCATTACAATAAACACCTTGTCCTTTACGGGAAAAATTTGCAGCCGGTAGTAAAGATTTTGCAGGGTGGCAATTAATTCAACGCCACTTACGCCCTTATTGACTATCTTTTTTTCCTCTCTCTTTACAAAACCTTTATCAGTGAAGTTCCTTGTAATTCTATCGACAGAAGTGGAAGGAGTTTCGTCGCTCGAGCGATAAGAAAAAGCCGTCATATAAACGATGTTGCTTACAAGGTCAGCGTATATTTTGAAATCCGCTCCGTCTGATTTTAGATCACTGGGCTTGCCCGGCATTTCACCGAAATAAGCGCTGTCATTATCCGAGAACCTGACCCACCGTGTTTCCTTTGCGATATAAGTATATTTTTCAGGCGCTACTTTCATTGACGAAAAAACAGGTGTTACATTAAACCCCTTGTTTTGCAATAATTTGATAACGCCCGTTTCTCCCGGCAAATGAGCGGCCCCTACGGCAAAGAAACTGTTGCGTATATGAGCAAGGCTATCCATGCGTTGAGACATTTTAATATTCCGGTGTACCAGTAGCAGATCGTTGTACTCTTTTGATGTGGTAGTATTAATTATTTCATCGATCTTTTTAATGTCGGCAGCAACATATACCGTGATCATTTTTTCCATGTATTTTCTTTTCTCATCATCCTTATCCTCATCTATATAATCTGCAATATTCATATCCTTTCCCAACTCGTCTTTAAGGTCTAACTGATCACTTACATCTTCAATGCCGCCAACCCATTTACCTTGTTTGTGCGCTATGTCGTACAGGTACAGATCCATAAATGTTTTCATATCGTCATTCTTACGGATCTTACTATACCAGTTGTCCCGGTCGTCCATTAATTGCTTACGGGATATTTTATCCGCAGGCATACCAAATTTTTTTTCAAGTTTTTTGGCTACGCTTTTGAATTTTTTTTCGTCTAATAATTTCCTTAGCAGCGTGGAGGTGTCCGCAGCATTTATCCTGGCAAACAATGAGTCGATCAATTCGTTGGGATCTATTTCCATTGCAAAGCCTTCAGATGCCTCAATGCTTTTATAAACCGAATCGCCAAAGAAAAACAATCTCCGGTCTTTTAGATGCATAGTACCATACAGGTACGAAGGCTTGTTAAGACCATTACCGGAAATTCGCCATAATAGAGTTTTAGAAGAAGTATCCTGCGCTGAAGAATGGGAGGCTGAGAATAAAAAAATAAGCAGGGCTATAGCAGTTGGTAAAGTTAGTCTCATGGTTTATTACGGGTTTATACCCCCTAATATTAACCAATTTTATTTAAAACTGACACAAGCAGGTTGCATGCTGTGGATATTTCTTTTTCCGTGATGATCAATGGAGGCGCTATTCTCAGGCAGTTGGATGCGAATAAAAACCAATCGGTAAATACACCTTCCGCTATCAGCAGATCGATTATTTGTTTATTAATCTCAAAGCTTTCAAATTCCGCAGCGATCATTAATCCACGGCTCCTTACATTCCTTATTTTGGGATGTTGCAACAAACTTAGAAAAAGCTGTTCTTTTTGGTAAATGCTTTCTAAGATCTTTTCCTCCAGGAGAACATTGAACGCCGCAAGGCCCGCTACACAACAAACCGGGTGGCCACCAAAAGTATTAATATGGCCCAGCACCGGGTCATGTGTTAAGGTATCCATCAGTTTTTTATCGGCGATGAATGCGCCCAAGGGCATACCACCTCCGAGCGCTTTACCGAGTAATAAAATATCCGGGACCACATCATACTGTTCAAATGCCCATAGTGTACCGTTTCGTCCAAAGCCACATTGTATCTCATCCAGCACCAGCAATGTGTCCGTTTCATCGCAACGTTTACGCAGTGCCTTCAGCCAATTATTTTGCGGTACTATTACACCAGCCTCCGCCTGGATGGTCTCCGCAATTACACAAGCTGTTTCTGAAGTTATTTTTTCGAGGTCTTTAAATGAATTAAAGTTTAGTTGTAAAATGCCCGGTAACAAAGGCCGGAATGCAGTGCGCCAATACTCATCCCCCATTATGCTTAGGGCGCCTTGCGTACTGCCGTGGTATGAATTTTTAAAAGAGATAATCTGTGTGCGGTTGCTGAAACGCTTTGCCAATTTCATCGCACCCTCGGTTGCCTCGCTGCCGCTGGCAGTAAAGAAAACTGAATTGAGCGACGCCGGTAAATATTGAGTGAGCAATGTTGCATACTGAACCTGCGGACTTTGCACCAACTCTCCATATATCATAATATGCAGGTAAGCATCTACTTGATTTTTTATAGCCTCGATAACTTTTGGATGACGATGTCCCACATTACAAACGCTGATACCGCCAATCAGGTCAATGTATTCTTTTCCATCAATGCCAAATAGTTTACAACCCTCTGCTTTTGCTATTTCAAGCGCTAATGGAGCTGCGGAAGTTTGGCCAATATGTGATAAAAATAATTGCCTGTTTGTCATCCTGCTTTTAAATTAACTGCAAAGTAAAGCTAAGCCACTTTAAAATAAACGCCAGTGGCTGTACGATATGAAACGTCGCCGATAAGGTTGATGACAAATTATCAAACGAATTGACAGAAGTGCTTCGGCATAGAAACTATATTTGCTTTTTGTTTTATATTGTAACCAACAAATTATTATTAAACCGCTGCCGGGGTTTGCAACCGCCGACAGGGTTTTAAAAAATGTAAACTATGCCATTGATTCTTCCGGTAAAAGGAGTGTTTCCCAAGATGGGCGCCAATTGTTTTATAGCTCCAAATGCCACTATTGCTGGAGATGTGATAATGGGTGATGATTGCAGTGTATGGTTTAATGCTGTGATTCGTGGCGATGTAAACAGCATCAGGATGGGTAACAAAGTGAATGTGCAGGATGGAGCCGTAATTCACTGTACTTACGAAAAAACAAAGGCTATCATTGGGAACAATGTGAGCATCGGGCACAATGCGATTGTACATGGATGTGTTATAGCAGACAATGTGTTGATTGGCATGGGTGCAATTGTAATGGACAATGCACAAGTTGGCTCCAATTGTATTATCGCTGCGGGCGCCGTTGTATTGGGAAATACGGTGATTGAGGCGGGAACGATCTATGCAGGCGTACCGGCTAAGAAAGTGAAAGATGTTAGCCAGGAACTGATCAGCGGGGAGATAAACAGGATCGCAAATAATTATTTGATGTATAGCGGTTGGTTTAAGGAGGAAAATGGCAAACCGCCTGACCAGGAGAATGGCTAATTGTTCCCGAATAAAATAATTTGATCATGAAAAAAATGCTTGCTGCTTTTGTTTGCATCGGCTTTTTAAGCGGGTGCTTTGTATTTAAGAAGAAAGATAAATACGGTTGTCCCACAAACGGAAGAAACATAGGTGCAGAAAGGATTGCGGCCGGAGATGTGGAAGCAATGAAAGCAAATAAAAAAGCCAAATACAAAGGTCGAAAAAGCTATTAGCCTGATGAATCATGTCGTTTACTCAAGAATCAGCGGCTCCCTGCTCCTTATTGCTAAAAATGTACAAGGGAGTGACACAAGAATGTTTAATTGAAATACAAAAGCTTGTAAAGAAATTAATTTTTTAAGAAAACGACATTCGTTGATGGATCTGCTTAAAATTGAAAGCAAAAACAGAATAGTACATAATAAATAGCACAATTGGGAGTTATAGTATATGAAAACCCCTTAGTAAAATCCTAATACCCTAATATCCATGTGTTACCATTTAAAAACCAAGCACGGCAATACCGAAGCCGTAATCGATGACAACTGCGGTATCTCCAAATTTTACGCCATTGCAGACACTTTAGCTGCTGAACTCAAGGTGAATTTCCTCAACCAGGTAGATGATTGCGATACGTTAGACTGGGACTTTAAATACAAGAACCAGGTGCTGACCTTGCATTATCATGTGTTCAACGGTGTATCTGTATTTCCCCAACACTCAAAGAGTCTTTTACGGGAAAATAATGCAGTACTGGAAGTAGCTCATTTTTTAGAAAGAAGGGCTTACTAAATCAATACGATTTTGCTTCTATCGAATCGAGAATGCTGAGGTAACTCACATACCGGTCTGTATGAATTGTGCCCTCATTGACTGCATCTTTTACGGCGCAATCCGGTTCATTAATGTGCATGCAATTATTAAATTGGCAACCATTAATAAGCGCTTTCATTTCAGGGAAATAATGCGATAGCTCCTGCTTTGAAATATCCACCAAACCAAGTTCCCTGATACCCGGGGTATCAATTATCCGTCCTCCAAAAGACAGGTTAAACATTTCTGCGAAAGTGGTAGTATGCAGGCCTTTTCCGCTCCAGCCGCTTACATCCTGCGTTTTTAAGCGCAGCTCAGGGAAAACAATATTTATAAAGGAAGATTTACCAACACCCGAGTGCCCACTAAGCAAACTCGTTTTATCTTTCAGCAACGCCTTTACTTCTTCCACACCTTCATTTTTTTCAATGCTCATCGACTGCACTTTATAACCGATCGATTCATACATTTCTCTTACTTCTTCAAACCTGTCTTTTTCTTTTTGCTTATAAAGATCAGCCTTGTTGAATATGATAATAGCCGGAATATGGTAGGCCTCTGAAGTGATTAAAAAACGGTCAATAAAACCGAGAGAGGTTTTAGGTTCTTTTAAAGTAGCAAACAACAGCGACTGATCGAGGTTGGAAGCAATGATATGATGCTGATTTTTGTTGTGCGGCGAAGACCGGGTGATATAGTTGTTGCGTTCTTCAATATCAGTGATAGTAAGTGTGCTCTCCAGTTCATTTTCCATGTCTGCATACACCACGTCGCCCACGGCAATAGGATTGGTAGAAGTGATATTGCTGATTTTGAGCTTACCTTTTATACGTGCATTAAATATCTCACCGTCATCTGTTTGAACAACATACCAGCTTCCTGTACTTTTATAAACCGTCGCCTTCATGGGCACGAATTTCTGCAATAAAAATCATTTAAGTGAATTTATAAAAGAGTAGTATTTATTATGGGAACTTCTTAAACACTGTATAGCGCAATAAAATTTCGACCAGCAGCAGGCCTAAAGCAATCATTACGAAAGGAAAGAATTTTTCAGAATAGCGGGTCACCGTAGATATCTCCACTTTGGATTTTTCAAGGGAATCTATCTCCTTGTAAATACTTTCGAGACTCGCATTATCCCTTGCCCTAAAATATTTACCGCCGGTTTCATCGGCAATCAGTTTCAGCAATTTTTCATCGATGCTTACTTTTTGTTGCTGAATAATGACACCGAGATCGGTTTTTATCGGGAAGGGCGCATAACCATCAGTACCCACGCCAATGGTATAAACTCTTATACCAAAAGCCTTGGCAATTTCTTTTGCATTGGTAGGGCCGATAAGACCGCCATTGTTTTCACCATCGGTTAAAAGGATAACAACCTTGCTCTTCGACTTACTGGTACGCAGGCGATCAACGCTGGTAGACAAGCCATCACCAATTGCGGTACCATCCTCCAGTAAGCCATTGCGAATACTTTCTATAGCTGATTTTAAAACAGCTTTATCAGTGGTAATCGGACATTGCGTAAAACTCTCTCCCGAAAAAATAACAATACCAATGCGATCTGTTACCCTTCTTTCAACAAAGTCTGCTGCTACTTTTTTTGCCGCTTCCATGCGATTGGGCTGAAAATCCTGGGCGGTCATACTGCCGCTCACATCAATACACAAGACAATATCCACGCCTTCGCCTTCTACCTGCTGTTCTTCATTTTTTGTTTGAGGTCTTGCTAGTGCAATGATGATAAATGTAACCGCAAGTAGTCTAAATACAAAGGGCACATGCCGCATCAGGTTTTTCCAGGAGGAAAATCCTCTGAAACTTTTAATAGTAGAAACCTTCAAAGCTGCCTGCCTGCTGTTGTTATATTGAATATACCAAAACACCATCACAGGCACCAGGAGCACCAGCCAAAACACCTTTGGCTGGGCAAAACTTATATTATTGAAATAATCAAAAATCATATTATAATTCCCCTTTCGAAACTGATGGTGGTATAGTATTCTGTTTAAAAGATTGAATCAATTCTGTGATAGCCGAAATCGAATTGGTGGTTTCTTCCGCCGGAGGAACATACTTTGCGAACTTGACCGCATCGCCTGAACGCAATGCCCCGGCTGTGTTTGAAAGCATTGTTTTATTAACTCCAATTTCGGTCAATACTAATAATATATCGCTGGTGGTCTTGTTCAGGTAATTATCATTTTCTCTTCTTGAAAGATATCGCTTCAATATCTCAGCCAATTTAGTATGCACAATTTTTGTATCACTGGCGTTTGAAAAATCGTGCTGTTGCAATTTTTTCAACTCCGCCATTGCTTCATCATAAGCTGATAGATTTGACTTCACTGGAATTGGTGAAACAACTGTTTTCTTTTTGCGGCTGTATAACCAAATTAAAAAGATGATGAGGGCAACCAATAACGCACCACCGGCTATCCAATACCATAATGTGTTGATCGTCTCCACTTCTCTAATAGGCTTTATATCCCTGAGCTGGGTGGTGGTATCCGACACCGAAAACGAAACTGTGACAGGCACGGAATCTGTAAAAAAATTATAGGTAGTATCACCCTTCACCGGATCAACACCAACCATGAATGAAGGAAGCGTCCATTTGCCCGAATCGAAACTGGTTAAAGTGAATGTTTGTGTAATGCCCGAAAGCTGGTTATTGGTATATACGGAATCGATCTTGCTGCGATTAACAACTTCGAAATGCGGTAAAGAATCTGGTACGGAAAGCCAGCGAACCTTGTAAGCATCTGCGGCGAAATCTGCCTGCACCCTTAGCTTTAGTTGCTCTCCGATCAATATTTCACTCTTATCCGCAAAGGTTTTTACAGATGGCTGTGCATAAGATAACAGGGAAGAAAAACAGGCTACCAAAACTGTCAACAATTGTAACCACCTGCTTCTGTTATCCATTATCAATTAGAATATCGTTTACTTAGGAAATATTTGTTTACGAGCATTTGTTTTCTATGGCATCAGCGTTGTGTCACTCACTTGTACTATTGAAGCAATGGGCAACAAAAAACAGCCGTGAAGATTTTTGATCAATTTACTTAGCTCCTCTTAATAAAGAACTGCTGTAAGATCTTTACATAATCTTCATCAGTACGAATGTGCAACAGGTCTGCACCTGCCTTTCGAAAGTAATTTTTGCACAATTCACTTTGTTGCAAAAACTGCTGCTTGTAATTATACTGAATCGCCGGGTCGCTGCTATCGATCCATTTCATTTGTCCCGTTTCAAGATCTTCCACCTGCAACAGCCCGGCATCGGGTAATTGCATATCCATTTTATCATAAATGCGCAAACCAATTACATCGTGTCGCCCACCGATCACCTTCAGATCATTTTCATACACCGCATCTACAAAATCGCTTAACAGGAAAGCAATACTTTTTTGATGAGAAGCTTTATTAAAGAACCTGATGGCTTCTTCCATATTCGTACTCTTTCCCATAGCCTTGGCTGTCAGCAATTGGCGCACAATATAAAGCGCATGCTGGCGGCCCTTTTTTGGCGGAATATATTTTTCGATCTTCTCACTAAAAAAGATAGCGCCTACCTTATCATTATTATTAATTGCACTAAATGTAAGTACTGCACCAATTTCAGTAAGCAGATCACGCTTTCTTGCGTGGATGGTGCCAAACATATTGCTGGCGCTTACATCTACCAAGAGATACACTGTAAGCTCTCTTTCTTCTTCAAATACTTTGGTAAACGGGTGACTGAACCTTGCGCTAACATTCCAGTCAATAAAACGAACATCATCGCCTGCGTAATATTCTCTCACTTCTCTAAAGCTCATTCCCTTTCCCTTAAATGCAGAATGATATTCACCGGTAAATAAATGGGTAGTGATCTTCTTGCTGATAATCTCCAGTTCCTTTACTTTTTTTAGGATCTCTTCGGTGGTGAGTAATGTGGCCCCCTCCAGCTCCCCCAAAGGGGAAGGGCCTGAAGAGCTTTTTGGATCGATATCTTTTTTCTTTTTGAACAAGATGTGGGGAATGAATTAATCGCTAATGCAAAAGAAAGTTTAGAATTATTTATCCGTTTAAATTTTCTGTTTAAGACATTCTATTTTAAACGAACCCGCATTTTTTATGGAACATTTACTACTCTTAATATTTCATTGATGATCATTATCACGTTTACATTTTCAGCCTCGGCTTCGTAAGTAAGTCCAATCCTGTGTCGCAATACATCCTTGCAAATGCTTCTTACATCTTCAGGTATTACATAGCCGCGTTTGTTTAAAAATGCATAGGCTTTTGCTGCAAGTGCCAGGTTGATACTTGCCCTTGGTGAGCCGCCAAAACTGATGAGTGGTTTCAATTTAGGCAGGTTGTATTTATCAGGATAACGTGTTGCGAAAACAATATCAAGAATATAATTTTCTACTTTTTCATCCATATAAACCTGTCTAACCAATTCCTTTGCCGTTAATATTTCACTGGTAGATGCCACCTGGAAAATAGGGGGAAATGAGAGACCCAAAGTATTCTGGCGCACGATCAGTTGCTCCTCGCTTTTCGACGGATAATCAATTACTACTTTTAACATGAATCTATCCACTTGTGCTTCCGGCAACGGGTAGGTGCCTTCCTGCTCAATGGGGTTTTGTGTTGCCAATACCAAAAAGGGTTCATCTAATTTGAAGGTGGTATCGCCGATCGTAACCTGCCTTTCCTGCATTGCTTCCAACAAGGCACTCTGCACTTTTGCAGGCGCCCTGTTTATTTCATCGGCCAAAATAAAATTAGAAAATATGGGACCTTTGCGAACCATGAATTCATTCTTAGCCTGGTTATAGATCATTGTACCGATCACATCGGCCGGCAATAAGTCAGGAGTAAATTGTATGCGGCTGAAATTTGCATGAATGGATTGCGCCAGTGATTTGATGGATAAAGTTTTAGCCAGTCCGGGCACACCTTCCAATAACACATGGCCATTGCTTAACAAACCGATCAACAGTCTTTCAATCATTCCGTGCTGGCCAACAATCACCTTGCTTAGCTCGTCATTGATCCTTGTAACAAAACCCGCTGCATGATTTATCTTATCATTGAGCAGCCGGATGTCTTCCGCAGTTTGTAGCATAAAAAAAATTTACTCCATACCAGTTTAGGTGCAGAGACATTAAAAAATTAAAACCACCGCAACTTACCTGAGATCTTTGCAGGTGATAACCATTGATTGAAATGATGGTTGTATCACCCCTTTAAGCTTGTTATAAAAGGGCTTTACAGTGCCGGCGAAAATACGAACAATGCAATTACAAAAACTTTACCACAAAAAAGAATGGAGTTAAAATCTGTTAAAAACTCCGCTACCTTTAAATAAAAACATAATGATAGATCAACAATTAATAACTACATCAAATGCGCTCGAAGGGTACAAGATCAGCAAGCACCTTGGATTGGTTCGGGGCATCACCGTTCGCAGCAGAAGCTTGTTAGGCAATATCGGCGGAGGCTTTCAATCTTTGTTTGGCGGCAAATTATCTATTTACGTAGAGCTTTGTGAAACAACGAGAGAGGAAGCTTACCAATTAATGATACAGCATGCGAACGAACGTGGCGCCAACGCCATCATTAATATGCGTTACGATGCAAACGAAGTGATGCAGGGAATTACAGAGGTGCTGGCTTATGGTTCGGCTGTGATCGTAGAGAAAAATAGCTAAGCCGCATTCATGTTCCAATTAAAATCAACTCAGGTATTTTCCTACGATGGGTACTCTTCTTCCTACACCAAAAGCTTTTGGTGAAATCCGAATGATGGGACAAAATTGATTGCGCTTGTATTCATTGATGTTTACCATTTTCAGCACCCTGTCCACAAGGGTGGCATCAAAACCCTGCGCCTTAATCTCATTAGGCCCCTGACGCATTTCAATGTATTGGTACAATAATTTATCAAGTACTTCGTATTCTGGCAAAGAGTCTGAGTCCTTTTGCTCCGGCCGCAATTCCGCAGATGGAGCCTTTGTAATAATATGTTCGGGAAGCACCGGCGAAGACCGGTTGATATACTTTGCGAGTTCGTACACCTGTAGCTTGTAACAGTCGCCCAGTACACCGAGGCCACCGGCCATATCTCCATACAAAGTGCCATAGCCTGTTGCCAGTTCACTTTTATTAGAAGTATTGAGCAGTATATACCCAAACTTATTGGCAATTGCCATTAACAGGTTACCCCTGCTCCGGCTTTGGATATTCTCTTCGGCTACGCTAAAAGGAAGTTCCTTAAAAATTGGTTTTAATTCGGTTAAAAATGCATCGTAAATATTTTTTATCGGCAATATATCATAAGGGCTATCCAGGTTGATACTCAACTGTTCGGCATCGCTTACGGAGTGCCCGCTGGAATATTGCGATGGCATTAATATGCTCCTCACATTCTTTGATCCCAAAGCTTTACAAGCCAACGCAAGTGTAACGGCGCTGTCTATTCCGCCGCTGCTGCCGAGAATAGCTTTTGTAAATCCCATTTTAGAAAAATAATCCTTAATCCCCATTACGATCGCATCATGTACCTGTTCAATATTCAGGCCTTCTTGTAACGAAAGCGGGACCAGTTCTTTATCTGAAATTCTATCTGCGGGTTCAATTATGGGACAATTGATGGTGCCATCATCATTCAGATCGAATCCTTCGATCGCTTCTTTAAATACAGGAAGCTGCCCACAAAGGTTACCTGCCTTATCAAACACAAGAGAGGCGCCATCAAACACCACTTCTGTCTGGCTGCCAACTCCATTGCAATAAAACATAGGAAGTTTATACTTCGTCACATTGGCTTTGATCGTGGCCTTACGATCTTCATCATGTGTATAATCGAACGGAGAGGCGGAAATGTTGATCATTATATCAGGTTGCTGCTGTGCCAGTTTATCCATTGGGCAAATACGGTAAAGCGGGTTGTGGCCGAGGTTCCAGATGTCTTCGCAAACAGTAAGTGCAATTTTTTTCCCTTTAAAGGGAATAACGTTCCATTCATAAGCAGGTTCGAAATATCGATACTCATCAAAAATATCATAAGTAGGCAAAAGCGTTTTGTGGGCTATTCCTTTGATCTCTTTTTCATATAAAAAAAAGGCGGAATTAAACAGGTCTTTTCCCTCCTTTACGGTGTTTCTGTCCGGTGCGCCAACGATCACCGCAATGGCATCTGCATGAGCTTTCACCTCATCAATGGCTGCATAGCATTTTTTAATAAAGTCATCAAACTCAAGAAAGTCACGTGGCGGGTAACCGCAAATACATAATTCGCTGAAAACAACGATATCCCCGCCCTGCTGTTTCGCTTCATTTACCGCTGCAATGATCTTTTGAACATTGCTTTCAAAATTGCCAATATGATAGTTCTGTTGTGCTAAAAATATTTTCATAACCTCAACCCTTTAAGGAGCTTAACTTTATGTTTTAAAATGTGTTTATTTCTTTGTAAAGTTAAAACTTCAACCCCATTTAAAAGTATGAGATCCGTATTCACCTGCATAGCAGTTACCATATTTTTATATTCCTGTAACAATAATGGAAAAAATCCGGATGTGTCTGGCATCCAGGTATCACTCACTACAGAGCGCTTTGAAAAAAACTTGTTTGATACTACACAAAATAACCTGGCGTCTTACCTGGTTAAATTACAAAGTGTCGCGCCGGCCTTTACCACCACTTTTATAACGAAGATCCTGAATGCAGATCCAAGCTGGCCCACAGATTCAATTGCCGGTTATGTAAATGGTTTCATTCATGCATACAGGCCTGTGTACGATACCGCAGAAAAATTGTTCAGTGATTTTACCAAGTATGAAAAAGAAATAAAACAAGGGCTTCAATATGTAAAACATTATTTCCCCGAATATAAAGTGCCTGGGAAAATAATTACTTACATCGGTCCTCCAGACGGCTATGGAGATATTTTAACAGAGGATGCATTGGTGATTGGTTTGCAGCATCATCTTGGCAAAGATTTTCACCTGTATAAAACAGAACTGGTACAGCAGGTATATCCTGAATATATTTCTTACAATTTTGAGCCGGACCAGATTTCAATAAACTGCATGAAGAATATTGTGAACGATCTGTACCTGGAAAAAGAGGACGACAAACCGATGCTCAACCAGATGGTCGAAAAGGGCAAACGGATATATGTGTTGAGCAAGCTTCAGCCAGAAAAGGAGGATTATAAACTTATAGGCTATACGAAGAAACAAATGGAAGAATGCAATGACCGGGAAGTGGTTATTTGGAACCTGTTTATAAAAAATTCTTACCTGCAGGTTGCTGATAAAAATATTATTAAGAACTATGTTGGGGAAGGCCCATCTACACCTGAGTTAGGTGAAGGAGCGCCGGGAAATATTGGTTCATACGCAGGCTGGCAGATCGTAAAAAAGTATATGCAAAAAAATGCCGCAATATCATTGCAGCAATTAATGAATACCGATAACGAAATAATTTTTCAGGAAGCTAAATACAAACCCTAAACTAAGCTGCCTGGGCCTGCCTTCCCGCCACCGTTACGGTTTTTTGTCCTAACATTTTCATCACTTTAAAATGCGAGGCTAATGCCTCAATCATAGTGTCGTACTTATTATAGGGCAAATTATATTCCTTACATTTTTCCATTACTATCTTACTTATTGCAGGATAATGGACGTGGCTCACCCTGGGAAATAAATGATGCTCCACCTGGTAATTCAATCCTCCCACAAACCACGATATCATTTTATTTTTCATGGCAAAGTTGGAAGTTGTTTTTAACTGGTATTCTGCCCAGGCTGTTTCAATATGTTTCGTTTCGTCCAATGCGATATTTTCGAACTCTGTATTTTCGACTACATGCGCTAACTGGAATACAAAAGAAAGTGTTAGTCCCATTACTACATGCAATACAAGAAACCCTGCAAGCCATGGTAAAAATCCCCAAACCATTATAGGCAGAATTATATAAAAGGTAATGAAAGAAACTTTGGTTGCCCAAAAAATAATATGATTTTTCAGCTTCATTTCCCAGGCATCGGTTGTGTATATTTTACGGGTAAAGTATTTTGTAAAGTCCATAATAAATATCCAGAAGATAGAAGATAACGAGTAAACAGGCACCATGTATAAATGCTGAATTTTATGAGCAGGTACCCACTTCTGTGATTCGCACTGGCGGATGATAGGGCTCTTTGCTATGTCATCATCAATGCCGTCTACATTGGTATACGTGTGATGGATAATATTATGCTTTTGCTTCCAAAAAAAAGAACTTGCTCCCAATGCATTTGCAGATAAACCTAACATGGAATTTACCCATGGCTTTGTACTGTAACTGCCATGGTTGGCATCATGCATTACGCTAAAACCAATACAGGAAAAAGTATAGCCCAATAAAGCACAGATCAACAATGCTGGGATTGCACTAAGGTTTAAAAATAGTAAGCTGCAATACATGATGATCGCAGCGCCCACAAGGATAATCGTCTTGCTATATAATCTCCAATCGCCGGTGCGCTTAATACCTTTTGCGTCAAAATATTGATCGACGGATAATTTTAAACTTTGATAGAATTGATTGTTGCGGTTGTCGAATGTAATTTTTGCCATTTGAAGAATATAGGATTTTAAAAGAAAGCCAAATCGTTTTTTATAGATTAAGTGGGAGAGTGATGAAGATACAGTAAAATAGGTTAAAAGCGGGTTATTTAGTTCATTTTAAAAGGAACGACCATTTCAAATGCGGGAATAATAACCTCAAACGGTTTATTGTTATTTAAGTTTTCCATTGAGTAAGTCCCATACATTTTTCCCATTTCCGTTTTAAGATTGCAGCCACTAACATATTGATATTTTTCACCGGGGTTTATCTGCGGCTGCACCCCGATTACACCCTCGCCTTCTACCTCTCTGAGCGTTCCTGTAGTATCATAAATATACCAATGACGACGAAGCAACTTGACAGGATATGAATTATTATTTTCGATCGAGATACGATAGGCAAACATGAATTCACTATTTGCCGGATTGCTATAGTCAGGCTGGTAAAAGGTTTCCACGCTAACAGTAATTCCCTCTGAAATTTTCGAGATCATCGTATCGATGTGATTTGAAACAAAAATAATCTTAAAATACGACCTTTGTTTGTAATTTGTTACGTAAAATTCGTTAAACTAATTCTATGCCGCTAAGCACCCACAAATATAGCAGAGATGGTGTAACCGTTATTTGGCAGCCCGATAAATGCATACATTCTGCTATATGTGCAAGAGGTCTGCCGGATGTTTTCGATCCACGACGCAAACCATGGATCGATATGAGTAACGCCACTGTTCAACTGATCATTGAACAAGTAAAAAAATGTCCAAGTGGTGCGCTAAGTCTTCAATATGATGATGCTTCCAAAAAAGAAGTTGGACTCAACACCTCACAGTAACTTTAATATTTCCTCGCCAGTGAATATCCATTTTTGTGCAGCCACTGCAAAACTTTATCCCTGTTATCTCCCTGCACAATTATTTCTTTGTCTTTTACAGCGCCTCCTGTTCCACAAAAGGTTTTGAGCTTTTTCCCTAATTCCTCCCTGTCTGCATCTTTGCCGATAAAATCGCTGATGATCGTCACTGCTTTACCTGCCCGTTGTTTTGTATCAAGCCTGATCCTGAGCTTTTGTTGTGCCGGTAAAAGGGTCTCCTGCTCTTCCGTAATTTCTTCTGCGGGCTTAAAATTTGGATCAGTAGAGTACACCAATCCTCCCAGTGAATTTATCTTTGATTTAGCCATCTCTTAGTATTTATCGATAAACTTAGCATTAGGTTATTACCGCTTTCAAACTCAAGTCAAGGCTTTTTGCCTGGTGAATGATAGCGCCGCTTGAAATATAATCGACACCCGTTGCGGCATAGGCCTCGATATTATCAATGTTGATGCCGCCACTTGCTTCCGTCTCGTATTTACCGTCAATAATTTTCAATGCCGCTTCAATCATTTCCGGTTTAAAATTATCTAACATGATACGATCTACTTTGCCGACCTCCATCACTTTCTCTACTTCCTCCAATGATCTTGTTTCTACTTCGATCTTTAATCCAGGTTTAACTGCCTGAACATACGCATAAGCTTTTTCAATGGCCCTCTCAATACCACCACAGTACTCAATGTGATTGTCCTTCAACATGATCATGTCATACAATCCAAAACGATGGTTAACTCCGCCGCCGATCTTTACTGCTTCTTTTTCGAGCAGGCGAAAGTTGGGCGTGGTCTTTCGCGTATCCAGGATTTTTGTGTGGTATGCACTTAATTTATCTACATAAGCCCTGGTAAGCGTAGCAATACCACTCATACGTTGCATGCAATTCAAAACAAGCCGTTCACATTGTAAAATAGTATGAACACGTGCATTCACTTCGAAAGCTATTTCCCCATATACCATTGGGTCACCATCTTTTTTAAAAGGGGTAAATACGATATCCTCCTGCATATAACTAAATATCCTTTTGGCCGCATCCATACCCGCCAGTACTCCTGCTTCTTTTATCTTCAGCACTGCTTTTCCCATTGCTCCTGGTGAAATGCTGGCAAGGGTAGAATGATCGCCGTCGCCGATATCTTCAGCCAATGCATTCTTTATAAGGAAATTCAATTGTTCGTCAGTACTCATCATGCACAAATGTATCAAAATAAAAAACCTGTAAAAGATATCTCCTACAGGTTTATCATGTATGCTGTGTTTATTTTATCGATTTTCAAAACGTAATTCCTGTAGTACCTGCCCATCTCCTTTTTGCTTCATAAAAATGGTGGTTCGATATGCCCCGTTTCGTGTTTGCAATGTTCCGATGCAATATTGAGAGCCCCCGTTTTCACCCTTATGAATTACTTCAAACCCTTTTACAGGATTAGAAACAAAGAAATCTTTTAACACCAGCTCGGCCTGGCTTTTACTATAGCTATTGCTTTTATCAGGCATACTAATCTCCACATTATTGTCAAAAAATTTGGCCACCTGGCTCGAATTGCCGCTTCGCATAGCGGATATTACATCATCTATACCAACAGAAAATACGAAAGAAGAGAGAAAGGTTATAAGGATGGATAAAGTAAAAAAACGTTTCATAATCTCAATGATTGTCCCGGATGTCTTTTGGCCAAAAACGTGCCAAGGTTAAAGTTGTTTTGGTAACTATTCCAATGAAAAGATAATAAGCTTTTTTGAAAATCCTGAAAAAAGTTAGCTTTGGGCAATGAATACAAAAAAAACAATATTAGTAATTATGGATGGGTGGGGACTTGGTAAAATAAAAAGCAGCGATGCTATTCAAAATGCGAATGTCCCTTTCGTAACTTCCTTGTATGCAAAATATCCAAATACGACACTTATCACCTGCGGTGAAGATGTGGGTTTGCCTGCCGGACAAATGGGAAATAGCGAAGTGGGCCATCTGAACCTGGGCGCAGGACGGATAGTTTACCAGGAACTTCAAAGAATAAACGTTGGCATCAGGAATGGCACATTTCAAAAAAATGAAATATTATTAAATGCTATTCGCTATGCAAAAGAACACAACAAGCCGCTCCATTTGCTCGGACTGGTAAGCGATGGTGGTGTTCATTCACATATCAATCATGTAAAGGCGATAGTATCTACCTGTAAAACCGAAGGCTTGGAAAATGTGCTCGTGCATGCTTTTACAGATGGGAGGGATACAGATCCTAAAAGCGGACTCGGTTTTTTGACTGATCTGCAAAATCATTTAGACCAAACTACCGGCAAAATCGCGACTATTACCGGGCGATATTATGCGATGGACCGCGATAAAAGATGGGAAAGGGTTAAGCTTGCTTACGATGGACTTGTAAATGGAAGCGGCAACCAAACGGATGATGTTTTGGGCGCTGTAAAAAAGTCTTACGAGGATGGAGTAACAGATGAGTTCATCCAACCAATTATTAATACAAAGGCATCTAACAATACTATTAAAAATGGCGATGTCGTCATCAGTTTCAACTTCCGGACCGACCGCTGTCGTGAGATCACACAGGTATTAACACAAACAGATATGCCTGATTTTGAAATGCATGCTCTTAAACTGCATTACACAACCATGACACAGTATGACCAGACCTTTAAAAACGTGCAGGTGGTTTTTGAAAATGATGATCTTAAAAATACCCTGGGCGAAATATTACAAGCAAATAACCGAAGCCAGATCCGCATTGCGGAAACGGAAAAATATCCTCATGTCACCTTCTTTTTCAGCGGGGGAAGAGAAGTTCCTTTTGCAGATGAAAAAAGGATCATGATCCCTTCGCCTAAAGTTGCTACTTATGATCTTCAACCCGAAATGAGCGCTAATGAATTAACGGCGGCGATTGTGCCCGAACTATTAAATAAAACCGCGGATTTCATTTGCCTGAATTTCGCCAATGCTGACATGGTGGGCCATACAGGCGTTTGGGAGGCTGTGATAAAAGCTGTAGAAACGGTTGATAAATGTGTAGAGCAGGTAGTAACGGCCGCATTGCAAAGTGATTATACCATTTTCCTAACGGCAGACCATGGCAATGCCGATTATGAGATCAATGAAGATGGCACACCTAATACCGCACATTCACTTAACCCGGTACCTTTATTTGTGATAGATAATAATTGGAAAGGCACACTAAAAAGTGGCAAATTGGGAGACATTGCTCCTTCTATTCTTACAGTAATGAATTTACCCATACCCGTAGAAATGACGGGAGATATTTTAATTCAAAACTAGTGGCTGCAAACATGAAGAAATTGCTAAAACCAATTAGCATCGCTTTATTGGTAATACTCATCATTATCCAATTTTTTCGGCCCGAAAAAAATATTGCCGCATCTAATGCAGCTTTCGCAAATGATATTACCAAAGTATATGCAATACCAACCCAGGTACAGGAGATTTTAAAGGCAAGTTGTTATGATTGCCACAGTAACAACACCAAATATCCCTGGTATGCAAATGTGCAACCAGTGGCCTGGTGGCTGAGCGACCATGTAGAAGAAGGCAAAAAAGAATTGAACTTTTCGGAGTTCGCTACCTTTCCGATAAGGAGGAAATACAAAAAAATGGAAGAGATAATTGATGAGGTAAAAGAAGATGAAATGCCACTCTCGTCTTATACAGTTCTTCACCGATATGCCAGGCTTTCCAAAGATCAAAAAAACCAGTTGATAAACTGGGCCACCTCAATCAGGGATACTATTAAAGCTACCTATCCTGCTGATAGCCTGCTAAGGAAAAAATGATCACATACTTAAATCCAGGCTCTGAAGGTGAACATCCATAATTGCGGGCTAATACCCGTCGGCTTTCGGCATATCAAAGGCTTCAAAAAAAATAAAATTATATAAGCTGTTTTTTATTTTTTGAGCAGCTATTAATGTTTACAAATTGTCTATATTTATAGTGTAATAAAACACACCTATGACGGAAGAGCTCATGTTGGCTGGATGTCTTACTAATAACGCGGCTTCACAGGAGGCTTTGTACAATCGTTTTAGCCCCCGTATGTTGGGAGTTTGTTATCGGTTTGCAAAAAACAGGGAAGATGCAGAAGATATGCTTCAGGAGGGCTTTATTAAAATATTTTCCCAGATACATCAATACAGAGGTGAAGGTGCGCTGGAAGGATGGATCCGAAGAATAGTTGTACATACCTGCATTAATGTGCTAAAGAAAAATAAGAAATTTTCAGATAGCGTTGATATAACATTTGCTAATGGCATTGGAATCAGGGAAGAAACCATTCCTTCTATCATGCAGGCAAAGGAAGTGGTAGAGTGTATCAGGTTATTGCCTATTGGTTACAGAACAGTTTTAAACCTTTATGCTATAGAAGGATATTCGCATAAAGAAATTGGCGACGTGTTGGACATTGAAGAAAGTACGAGCCGTTCCCAATACACAAGAGCAAAAGCAATGCTTGAAGATATTTTAATTAAAAAGCGAATATTACTGAAGACATCAAATATTAAAGCCAATTATTTTGGGGCCGCCATAGCTACAAAATAAGTAAAATAACCAACCAAAACTGACAACGGAAACCAAAGAACCCTCGTGAAAGATGGACAGAAATTTACATACTGACGACTTTGTACGATTGCTAAGAGAAAAGTCGGATGAATTTAGGATGTACCCTTCCAAACGTATCTGGTACAGCATCTATAATAATATTCATCCCGGCCGCAAATGGCCTTCCGTGGCAATGACTATTAGTTTGATAACTGCATTGCTTTTGATTGGGTATCTTAATACCGATCACCCTGCTTCTCCATCTTCCAGAGAAAATACTTATGCACAGGTTAGTAATCAAAATTCACCTGCTTCGTTGCTATATAAACCTTTTGATGAATACACCGGTAATAAAAGCAAGACTACTGCTGAGTGGAAAAAGAACCAGGATAAAAACACTGTAGCTATTAACAACCCGAAGGTGCCGTTAAATAATGGAATGCTGGTTCCGGGCTCCAAACTATCAACAGACCAACAATATGTTTTTATCGGAGTTGATCCCCTCACTTATAGCAATACTCAAAAAACAGGTGCAGTTATTCGTTTAGATGCAGGCGTTATTGGCGAAATTAAAAGCACTAATCTGCCTGCAACAAACTTAAAGAGTGAGGAACAAGATGTCATAATACAGGAAACCATAAAGACCGTTTACGAAGCCGATCCAATCACTTTATTAAACAGCAAAAAGATTTCAAGAGAAACTATCGGTGCTAGTGGCTACGACAACACATCGGATAAAAAATTAGTTTCTGATGACTATAAAAAACATACTGAAACCACAATAGAAACCATCAACTCACAGGTAGCAAATAATAATCTTACAAGCGGCAAATCAAATGTGATATCTGCAGAAGATAGAGAATGGATTGAAAATTATGCTTTGTATAACCGTCCGGCTCCTAAAAAATGGGCGGGTAAACTTGCCTGGCAAATGTATGCCGCACCTTCCGTTGTGTATAGGGTGTTGAGTACCGATCCTAATTTTGGTATGACTTCCGCCACCGCCGCCCCTTTTGTTGCAGGGTCTAATAGCTCCGATATTAACAAAGATGTGATTCAAAAACCTTCGGTAGGTTTGGAAATAGGAGCAGGCATTCAATATTCGATTTTAAAAAGATTAAAACTAAGAACGGGGCTTCAATTAAATTACACCCGCTACAACTCACACGCTTTTCATAATACGCACCCGGTATCAACAAGGCTGACGATGCTGAATTTTGAAAGCAATAGTACATACGAACTTTACAGAACCACTCCTTATTCAAATAAGACCGGCCTGGATGCCGTGAAGTTACATAATGAAACTTTCCAGGTATCTATTCCGTTCGGCGCCGACTTTAAAATTCTTGGTAATGAAAACTTGCAGTGGAATATAGGTTTATCCATACAACCAACTTTTGTAATAGGTGGCAATAGTTATCTCATTTCTTCGGACAGGCGCAATTATGTAAAAGACAATTCGATGTTGAACCGATGGAATTTAAATGCCGGCATCGAAACCTTTATCACCTATAAATCAAATGGCTTTACGTGGCAAATTGGCCCGCAATTTCGCAACCAGTTATTTACAACCAACAATAAGAAATTCGTAGTTGAGGAAAAACTTGCTAATTATGGAGTTAAGATTGGCGTGAGTAAAAATTTGAAATAAATTACCAATCCTCATTACAATTTTTTTCTGCCAGTGTCGTTAGTTAATAAATCCCTAAAAGGATCTTATTCTGACGCCGCTGCTTCGTACCCTGCAGCGGCTCTTTTTTTTTCACCAGCTTTCCTTGTAATTTTGAGCCATGAATAAACGCTGGTTTGCAAGTACCCTGGTAATCCTTCTTTTTAGTTGCGCCTCTAAAAAAGAAGCAGAGCCGGCACCATCCCCTGTTCCAACTTCCAATTTACCAGACTCCTTTTTCCCCGTAACTTCTTATATAAAGGGCCAGATCCATGTACTTGATTCTTTACCCATAACCCCTTTAGAAATTACTGTTGTAAAAGGAAGAACGGACTCGGCGTGGCTTACCAAAGAAAAGCTCAAACCGCTACTGCAACCTTTTTTATATCCAATAATTGATGAAACAAACCTTCTACCTTACTTCACCGAGACAAGATTCAATGATCAAACAATTAATGCCATCACTTTTACTTATGAGCCTTCCAAAAAATTGCCAGATTCAATTTCACTGCGCCGCTGGGATGTATATATTGATCCCGAAAAAGGAATGGTAACAAAAATATATTTGGTAAAACAATTAAAAGAGAACGGCCAAAACATTACCCAACAATTAACCTGGCAAACAGATAGATCTGCTAAAATATCTACCATACTAAATAAGACTGATGGCAGTTTAGAATTATTAAAAGAAGATCAATTCATTTGGAATTTTCAGTAACCAGCTAAGCTATGGTTTGTGGCCTATATTATCCTGCCCGGATAACCAGGTCTTAATCTTTAATGGAATTTAACACGTAATCAATTAAGGCAGCGTAATTTTGCACATTACGATAATCAGCACCTATCCTGCTCAATAATGACTCAACAGGAATTTTCTTCAATAGCTCATACGCTACCATTACAGCCGGGCATTTATAAATATTATGATGCGGCTAATGAATTATTGTATGTTGGCAAAGCAAAGAGCTTAAGAAAAAGGGTGAGCTCTTATTTTTCCAAATCGTATACCAATTATAAAACCCACGAACTGGTTCACCGTATTCGTAAGATCGAATTCACCATCGTAAATAGCGAGCAGGATGCTTTCCTGTTAGAAAATTCCCTGATAAAAAACTTTCAGCCATTATTTAATATCAACCTTAAGGACGACAAATCATACCCTTATATCGTAGTAAAGAATGAACCGTTTCCAAGAGTATTTTTTACCCGCAGAAAGATCAATGATGGCTCACAATACCTCGGCCCATACACCTCTGTCGGTAAAGTAAGAGAACTGCTGAATTTTATTAAACAAAATATCCAGTTACGCACCTGCAAGCTAAACCTGACTCCACAGAATATTGAAAAAAAAAAATTTAAAGTGTGCCTCGAATATCATCTTGGCAATTGTAAAGGGCCGTGTGAGGGATTACAAAACCTGGAAGATTATAGTGATGGCATTGAACGTTTGAAGCACCTGCTCAAGGGGAATTTGTCACCAGTGATCCAGCATTTCAGGCAGGAAATGCAAAGCCATGTTGAGCAATTAAAATTCGAGAAAGCGGCGGTGGTCAAAAAGAAATTAGAACACCTCCAAATCTATAAAGCCAAGTCAACCGTGGTAAATGAACGTACAGGCACGGTAGACGTTTTCAGCATCCTGGAAGAAGGCGACACTGCTTATGTAAATTACCTGGCGGTGAATAATGGAAGTATTGTGCTCACTAAAACCATCACACTAAAAAAGAAATTGGATGAACCTGCAGATGAAGTGCTGAGCTTCGCCATTGCACAATTGAGAGATACTTTTAATAGCGAGGCCGATGAGATCATCGTTCCTTTTGCGGTAGTTTACCCTGAAGAAAACATCATCATTACAGTACCACATGGCGGTGATAAAAAGAAACTGCTGGAACTCTCGGAAAAAAATGTAAACTATTTTAAAGAAGAGTTGAAAAAAAATAAAATGCTTTTGTTAGAGGATAAAAGTTCTGGTGAGATAAACAGTATATTAAAACAACTACAGGCAGATCTTCATCTTGCAGACGTACCTACTTATATAGAATGCTTTGATAATTCTAATTTCCAGGGAAGCTATCCTGTGTCTGCTATGGTTTGTTTTAGAAACGGGCAACCAAGCAAAAATGATTACAGGAGATTTAATGTGAAGACTGTAACCGGCATCAACGATTTTGCCACCATGAAGGAAGTTGTTTACAGGCGATATAAACGTGTTGCAGATGAACAAAGACCATTTCCACAACTTGTGATAATTGACGGTGGTAAAGGACAGTTAAGTGCAGCAATGGAAAGCATCATAGCACTGAACCTAGAGGGAAAAACAACGCTGGTGGGTCTGGCGAAGAATGAAGAGGAGATTTTCTTTTATGGTGACCAGGAGTCGAAGAAATTGCCCTGGGACAGCGAGTCCCTTAAACTTATCCGCAGAATCAGGGACGAGGTACACCGTTTTGGTATTACCTTTCATCGCAATCAGCGAAGTAAAGGAACGTTAAAAAATGAGCTGGAGGATATAGAAGGTATTGGTAAGACTACGATCGATCAGCTTTTGAAAAAATTTAAATCCGTGAAAAATATAAAGGAACGATCAACAGAAGAGCTTGCTGCGGTGGTCGGTGCCTCAAGGGCGAGGCTGCTACGAAATTATTTTAGTCCGCCTGAGCAAATTAGTTGATGGAGTTTAAGATCGCTCTCTGATGGTTCATAGTTTTTCATTTCCCGGGAAACATTGCCTTTTCATTTCGGTTTATGATTCTTACGTCACCGGATAACTGAATGTGATTTTTCTACAGCATAGATTAAATGTACAAGAGTACGCCACTGAAGCTTAATTGAAAAACAAATGCCTGGACAAAAATCTTTTTAAAAGCAACACTCCTCATTATCAACTAACCATTATCAATTATCAAATTATCCATTATATAAATATTATCTCTACCCAAACCAAAGCCCCGGATAAATCCAGGGCTTTAATATTATAAATGTTGATCTTTAATAACTCCAAAGATCCTGCTCGTAGTTAAATATTTTTTCTTTGATCCTTTCACCTTCCAACAACTGGAACACTCCATTTTCTTTCAAACCAGGTGTCGCAGCTATGGGCAAATCAAAAGGATTGTCAATGGTGCTCTTAATAATGCGGCCACTAAACATCCTGCTTTCAAACAATTCTTCCCAGCTCATTCTTGCTCCAAAATTTTTACCATTGTATACTTCATACTTTGCAAATATCGGGCGCATATCAGGATAATATACCCAGAAAAGCTCTGTTTGACCAAGGTTAACACCTGTAGAAGTAATTACATTTTTTAAAGGTGCAATTCCAAGTATCCTCCAAAAAAGCCTGGAGCTCTCTTTATCAAAGATCACTTCTTCTTTTATCCTGAATTTATAAAAGGAATCCAGGTTTACTTCCCTCACTACTTCCTTAGTTCCAATCTTATTCCCCAATGAATCATAGATGTCGACTATTTCAGTACCACCTGAGATTTTCTTAGCTACCTCCGCAATGGTTAGGGGAGTGGTAAACCTGTCATCAATATTGTCAAAAACTGTAACAGCGCTATCCTGTATAGCTTTCATCAGGATTGAAATGAATCTTTGATTACCATTATTTTCATCGGCTGAATACCTGAAAGGTAAATTCACTTTTTCCCTCGTGTCTATTTCCCGCCAGATCTTATGACGATAAACCGCATCGTCTACACGTATGTGCTCGTAAGCCAATGGCGTCCTGTCGCGGATGTCCTTGGTTTCTACTGCTTCATCAGGGCGGAGCGACTTCTTTATTTTCGCAATAGGCAAGCTATCCACTTTTAAAGAGTCTGCTGCGTTCGCCGCAATGGCGGATGAATCAACCTGCGCAGTAGGATTTATTGTTGCTTTAGTTTTTCCCTTCGTTGTTTTGGTGGTCGTTGTACGCTTCGTTGAGGTACGTTTCTTCACCGGTTTTTTCTGCGCATGCACAAGATTAATGCACAGGCACATAAAAACAAACAACAAAAGTGATTTCACAGAACGCTTTATCATAGCACGTTTATTTTACTTTTAATATAACACAATACCAACACCTTGTATGGTGCGTTGTTTACCATCCGGTCCCTGAACCTTCACCGCATCAAATGTGATGCTTGTTCCCGGGCCCGCTTTCTGGATAAACGGTTGAAGCGGGGCCAGATTATTTCCGGTTAAAGTTGCTGTTTGAACATTAGCAAAATTTGCACCCGAAAAATAAACGGTGGCGCTTACTACACTGAAGTTTGCAAGAAAGTCAAAGTTCTCCAGTTCCGCACGGCAATACTGCTGACTTTTAAAACTTCCTGCGGTCATCCTTGTTCCACCAGGACCAACTTTAAATATTGGGTTAGGAATTTCCTTCACCCGAAATTCAAAATTTGTAGTCTTACCATCAGCGGCTACGTTAATGGAGGCCTTACCTGGAGTAGTTACTTTAACAATTCTGTTACCGTTGGAGCCGCTGAGCGTTCCACCGGTCATAGAAACGTTCGTTTTATCCCAGCCGGAACCTGAGGATATAGTGATCGGATTATCCACTCCAATATAGAATACATTCATTTTATCAAGCATCACTGCTGCACCACCGGGCGTACCAACTGTATATTTAATCGTAGAGGGAACAGTAACCGGCTTGCCATCTTCTCCTTTGAAGGTGACGTTTATTGGGACAGTATGTTCACCCGCCCCACTTACAGTTGTCTTAAACTGTCCTTGTCCATTTTCTACGTTTACAGCACTTCCATTAATAGAAATCGTCGGATTAGAAGAAGAACTATAAGCCCCAACTCCCGCGGTAACTACTAGTTCTTGTCCAGGCATTAAATAGGTAGCGTTCTGACCAGTTAAAACACCCACTTTATCCATGTGGACCACTACTTCCCCAATTTTACTATGGCAAAAACTGACAATTTGATTTTCAGAATTTTTTACATTATTTTGAAATTTACTTAGTAAAGTCAGGCCAGCTACCGTCGGTGTCATGTGAAAATAGGCTGATGTAAAATCCTTTTTTGTCCCATCCTGACCAACAGGGGGTTCAGCATCCACGGGAAAAGTGCTTTCGAATTTTGCTTTGATCTCTGGATCAATCGCCAACATTGCTGCCTTGTAAGCTATTAATCTACTCTGCAGATCTTTACCCTTTCCTTGTGTATCGAATAGGCGAGTGGCGGCATCAAGATTATCCTCCTTAAAGGATTCCTTTCCTTCTCGCATTTCTAACCCGGCTGCAGTCTTAAGATCCTTTTTTAAGCCTTCCAGATAGTTATTTAGACTGTCGGAAAGTCTTTTGGCTATTTGTGCTTTCGGCTCCCAAATTCTTGCGTTTACCTGTGATTCAGGCCGGGTTAATTTGTCTGCGAGAGAGCTATATAATGTATTGTTTGCATTTGCAAGATTTGTACTTGAATTCTGCAAACTGATGTCAACCACTTTAAAGGCGTTCAGGATCTCACTTGATACATTCAATGCTAACAAGGCTGTCAGCACCAGGTACATCAGGTTGATCATCTTCTGCCGGGGCTCTTTAGGTAAAGCCATAGTATTTCAGATTTTCTGTTGTTTTATGAATTGATTGTTCGGATTATTTATTCATCTGACGTTACGAAATACATTTGCTGGTTTCGTTGGAGCGGATCAATAAAAATATTTATTAACTTTTAACCTGCATGGCACTTAACATGTTGCCATACACAGAGTTTAATTTACCCAGATTCCCTGCCAACAGGCTAATTTGGTCCTTAGCTTTGTTTGCATCATCCACGCTGCTCATCATAGTACTACTTGCTTCTGCTAACCTTCCATAAAAACCATTCAATGCCTTCAGGTGATTGTTACTTTCTTTTAATTCCAACTCGTATATGGTGTTAAGGCTGCCCAGGTTTTTAGTAAGTACTTGTACCTGTTCATGAAAGCCTTTAGCACTTTGAGATGCATTATTGAATGAAGCCATGGTGGTAGCGCTGTTGTTAAACGCTGTAGACATGTTTGCAATTGCAGCGGTCGCTTCTTTTGTTTTACTACCAAACTCGTTGGTCGTTTTTACAACCTCAGTCACATCAGTAAGGCCGTTAACAGTAGTTCCTAATTTAGAAAACCCTTCGCTCAACTTCTTCAAACTGGTTGGTGTAATATCAGCTTCCATTAAAAGCTTGTCCATGCTCTTTAAAGCAGGGTTCCCGGTTTCTACAGGAGTTGGAGCAGGAAGAGCAGCTTCCGGTGGGGGAGAGAAAACGTACAATAACGCATATCCCAGGAAGATACCTGCTTCTACATATAAACCAATTTTCAACCAGGTATCAGCACCTGGTGCGTGAGTAATTTTAAAAAGTGCACCCAATAATACCGGAACCGCAGCAGCAGATACCAATATATTAAGAATACGATCGATGGGGCGAGATTGACCAGCAGCCATAATTGTTTAAATTTAATTTTTTAGTGAGGGGGTTGTGTTTTATTAATGATACGCATTAGAATGTAAGCTTATAGTTAGTGACTATAAGTTCCCATTTATGCAGCTTTATTTTGGAAAAAGTATTATTTGCCTTTCTTCATTGAAGGAGGTAAATCAATCACACAACGAAAACCAATATAAGATTTTGTTGTATCCTGGTATTCGTAATTACGTGTGCTGGTTTGCAGGAAATAACCAACATCTTTCCAGCTTCCACCCCGTATTACTTTACGCTTCATTCGTGGAGGATCAGTATCTTTTGCATTCCAACGGATATCAGGATTCATATCATGCTGAAAAGAATATCCTCCTTCATAATATAAAGAAGATGTCCATTCAGCCACATTGCCTGCCATATTATATAAGCCAAAATCATTTGGCCAATAAGTATCAGCTCTTACAGTGTAAAAACCTCCATCTTCAGGATAATTACCACGACCGGGTTTAAAGTTAGCCAGCAAGCAGCCCTTCCTATTTCTCAGGTATGGACCTCCCCATGGATATGGCGCCTGTGAGCGGCCACCACGTGCAGCGTATTCCCATTGTGCCTCTGTCGGCAAGCGGAAATCAGATTCCGTAGCCCTGTTCTTTGATTCTAAAAATCCATTCAAATATTGAGTTCTCCACTCGCAAAAAGCGGTAGCCTGTTTCCAGGAAACGCCTACGACCGGATAATTACCATAAGCAGGGTGTGCGTAATATTTTTTTGCCATTGGCTCATTGTAGGCATAAGCGAAGTCTCTTACCCAACAAAGTGAATCAGGATAAATGGGAATATCTTTTTTAACAATGAACTTTGAACGTTGTACGCCCGCATTTTCCCTTTTTGCAGCTTCTTTGTAATCGAATGTTTCAGAATGATAAATCAATTTTGTCGGATCCAGTTCTTTCTTGTTGAAAATACGATTGTCCGGAGTAAGGATCATAGCATCAATTTTTTCCAATGTTGCTTTATCACTCCACTTGATCGTCTTTGCTTTCTTCCAATCTATATATTCATTTCCATCTGCTCCTTGTTTAATAAAGTTCATTTGCTTTGCAGCTATGGAATCTCTAACCCAATTTGTAAATTGACGGAATTCGTTGTTTGTGATTTCGGTAGCATCCATCCAAAAACCGCTGATAGAAACTTGTTTGTTGCGGGCAGTGTAAGCATAGTTAACATCCTCATCGCTCGGTCCCATGTGAAAGGTGCCTGGCGGAATGTAAACCATACCCGGAGGTTTTGGTAGTGTCCAACTTTTAGCGGGCGCAACACCATACAACTGGCCATCGTTTGGCAAGTCCTTCCCTTTCTTATTTTTCCCCAGCATTTTACAGCCCGACAAGGTTGCGAAAGCCACGATTACTACTACAAATATTAATGAATTATTCTTCATCTTTTTAACTTTGAGGGTATTGGCAAATGTAATGATTATTTTGAATTATGCTCATCCCGGTGCAGTTTACACTATTTTTTTTGAATTCTTTACAATTAAACACAAGTCTAAAAAACGAACAAGATTTCAAAATATTGTGCCTTTTTATTTTCTTATTTTATTTGCGCTGTTAATTTCTTTTAACAATGAGCCGATGTTGGAAACAGGAGCCGAACAAGCATAATTTTCACACCGATAAATCAACGGCGCAGATGCAAATTCTTTGCCCACCAATAAAGGAAATTGATCATTCTTTGAATTTGATGCCATAATAATTTTGTTAGGGATATACTCTAATTGAATTTTATGGGCCAGCTCAAAGCTACCCTCTCCTGTAACTGCAATTTCGTTGAGGCCTGATAAATGCTGTAGCAAAATTGAAGCCCAAATTCCAAAGGACCCGGGGTACTTAATAACCGCAGGTTTAAGACCTGAGGCCATTGCGAGAGCCCGGTTGCCCCAAGACGGTAAATCATAAATGATCGAGAGAGCATTAAGGTTCTCCGCCATTACAGCGTTACCGGAAGGAGTGGCTCCATCATACACTTCTTTTTTCCTTACTATCACATCCTGCTGCGCCTCGCCCGTGAAATAAAAAAAGATCCCATCTTCATCGCTAAAATTATTAATCAAATATTCGCTGTATCGCTTTGCTGATTGCAGGTATTTATCATCGTAAGTCAATTCGTACAGCTCAATACAAGCCGAAACCAGGTAGGCATAATCATCCAGGAAAGCAGGATACTTAGCAACCCCATTCTTATACGTATGAAACAACTCAAAGGTTTGCTCATTCTTACTAAAACCATGTTGCAGGAAATGGAAATTCTTTTCGGCCGCTTCACGATACACGTCATCCTGCAGAACAATTGCCGCAAAGGAAATGGCTTTTAACATCAGGGCATTTGATCCCAATAATATTTTATCATCAAGATTTGGCTTTACCCGCAATTCCCTGACAGCTCCAAGTTTTTGCAGGCATCCATTGATGATGTTTTCGAACTGATCCTTGTCAAGGTTATTTTCAATAACAAAATCTTCTATCGGCTTCAATATCCTGAGAATATTTTTTCCCTCCCAATTACCAGTTTCAGTTACGTCGAAAAATGCGCAAAATATAGGAGCATCTTTGCCCAAAATTCGTTCAACTTCCTCTTTTCGCCACACATAATATTTACCTTCTTCACCCTCGCTATCTGCATCCAGTGCCGCAAAAAATCCACCATCAGCATGTATTAACTCATCCATTACAAACCGGATAGTTTTGCGGATCGCTTTTTCATATTTTATTGCAGAGGTAAGCTGGTATGCATCGCATAAAACCATAATGAGTAAAGCGTTGTCATACAACATTTTTTCAAAATGAGGAGCCAGCCATTCCTTATCTGTACTGTATCTCGCCAAACCACCGCCAATATGATCATAAATGCCGCCCAACAGCATTTTATCAATAGATAACAATGCTTGCTCAAGCGCTTCTTTATTTCCGGTGAAATAGTGATATTGCAGCAAGTAACGGATTGTAAATGTTTGCGGAAACTTAGGTGCACTACCAAATCCTCCCCAATCCTTGTCAGCGTTTTTCATGACGGCTGCAAACATGTCATCGCACTCCTCCGTGGATACCAGTTGTTCATCAGCATCGCCGCCAATATCCAGTGGCGATCTAATAAAAGTATTGGATTGCTGGAGGTGTGTAACAAGGTTTTCTGCCTGCGTTTCAATTTCATTTTTTTGTTCTCTCCATGCAGTCGAAATACCTGTTAAGACCTCTGTCCAGGAAGACCGGTTGAAAGCTTTGACAGGAGGAAAATAAGTTCCACCATAAAACGGTTTCGCATCGGGTGTAAGGAATACATTCAAAGGCCATCCCCCATTTCCAGCCATTGCCTGCACTGCATCCATATAAATATGATCCAGGTCGGGCCGCTCCTCACGATCTATTTTAATATTTACGAAATTATCATTCATAATGGCCGCTACCGCTTCATTTTCAAAGCTCTCCCTTTCCATAACATGGCACCAATGGCAAGCAGAGTAACCAATACTAACCAGGATCACTTTATTCTCTTTCTTTGCCTGTTGCAACGCCGCATCGCTCCATGGAAACCAGTTTACAGGATTATGGGCATGCTGCAGCAAATATGGGCTGGTCTCATTTATGAGCTGGTTCGTAAATTTCTTTTCCATAAATTTTGAATAGCAGTACACTTTGAGATACTCAAAATGTAAACCATAAAACTATCCCGTTAATTACAGCTAATTATTCCTGAATGAGTAAAAAAATATACTATTCTTCAGGAAGACGTTTCAATAAGTAAATTAATGTAGAATGGAATCAGACTTATTTCTTTTTAAGGGAGGTAAGATAAAGTTCCAGCGCACTCACCATACTGGGAGCTTGGGGTTGTGGCGCTTTTATATCGAGGGTCAAGCCAGCTTCTTCAGCGGCCTTATAGGTATTCGCACCAAATACGCCAATCTTAGTTCCGTTCTGTTTAAATTGGGGGAAATTCTCCAGCAGACTCCTGACGCCACCGGGAGTAAACAAACATATTACATCAAAGTTTTTAGCAATCACCTCTTTTATGTCGTTGCTGATAATCCTGTATAAAATCGGCGTGGCATATTCGCAGTTGTGATCCCTTAGCCAGTTAGTGATCTCACTGTCGAAAGATTCAGAGCAAGGGTAAAGAAATCTTTCATTATCCTTATGCTTATTAATTACATCAAAAAGGCTTTTATTAGTGCCGTCTGCCCCATAAAACACTTTACGTTTGCGGTAAAGTATGAATTTTTGTAAATAAAGGGCAATAGCTTCTGTGATGCAGAAATACTTGGTATCCTGTGAAACATTTATCTTCATTTCATCGCATGCACGAAAGAAATTATCGATGGCATGACGACTGGTAAAAACAACCGCCGTATAGTTAGTGATCTCTATTTTTTGCTTACGAAATTCTTTAGCCGGAATGCTGTCTACCTTGATGAAGGGATGAAAATGGAGTTCTATATCATGCTTTTTGGCCAGGTCGAAATAGGGTGACCTCTCCCCCTCGGGTCTTGGCTGGGTGATGAGTACTTTTTTTACCACATTGGTCTTCGATTCGCTGTTTTTTTCCCCCTTATTAACCATATCGGATAAATTGCAATTGAGCGTCATCTCAAAGTTAGAGATTTTTACTTAATAAAAGTATCAAAGCCTTGTAAATCAATAAAAGCGGAATTATTTCCACACCCACCACATACATGAAGAAATGAAATTTGCTGATTTTTAATTGGTGTTGCAATAAACCATAGGATCGGAAAAATCTCAATAAAAACATCAAACTAATTAGGAGTAAAGAGATGATTACGGATGCCGTAATTAAAGATGGGACGCAAAAAGCAATTACAATTGCAAAGGGCAACAAGAGAATGCCTAGTATTTTATTGATCAAAAAGATAATAAAAATATAGGAGTTCGTTATCTCTTTATACCCCGTGACCCATCCTGTAAATTTTAAACTAATAAGTTTGCCAATATAAATGATGGCTAAGCTAAGGGCGCAGTAAAATACTACGAGCCAAAAATTGCCCGGTGCAAACCATCCATAATAATTGAGCAGTAAATACACATACACCCCTCCGGTTAAAACAAAAACAATATTAAAAAACAGGGAAGGTAATTTAGCCTGTAACAATTGGTCAGTTAACTGGCTTTGCCTCAATGATGCATTGAAGAAAACCCGGAACAGGTTATTAAAATACCGGGTGTAGAAAAAGCGAAAAAATCCGAGGATGGCAGTGATAAGAAGCAGAAGATAAAAAATATTTTCAGGCGAAGGATAATTCCTGGCTTTATTTGTCATTGCAACCGGCCTGCCCGCTGAACTAAGATAGTAGCTGTTCTTTATAATCTTACTAATGCTTTCTATATAGGAAGAACGTTTGCCCGCAATAACTTTGTCAAGTTGCCTGGCAATGGAATCAGCCGCAAGCAATTTCAGCGAATCCGCCATTTTATTAATGGAATCCTTTATAGCTGTAGAATCCTTTATCACGGCAGAATCCTTTATAATGGTAGAGTCCGGCTTCACCAAAATACTATCGGGATGTTGAGCTGAAAGCAAAACAGGAGTGATAAAAAAAAATAAAACGAACAATACCTGTTTCACCGATGATAAATTAGGAGGCAAAATTAAAATCATTTAACCTAGAAATAATTAATATACCCAAAATGAATTTTAGCAGCCTGGCGCAAATCAAATTTCACGTCATTTCTTTTCCCGACAGCAAAGCTCATATTTAAAAGACCTGCCTTGGTTTCAAACACTATACCGATGCCACCACTGACAAAATTATTGCTGGTATTTACTGCCTGGTATTTATTTTTTGTCCAGCCCGCATCAACAAAAGTGAACAGATATGAATTCAATTTCACCAGGTTGCGGTATTCAAACGTTATCACACCGTATTGCGATGCATAAATACTTTCTTCATCAAAGCCACGCAACAGCTTATAACCTCCAATTTGAAACAGCTCATTTCTAAACACACTCTGGCTGCCAAAAACGCCACCATTAAACGCAGTTTTCAAGGTGCTTTGCTTGCCCACCGGAAAATAATGAGCCCCTGTTACTTTAACTCTTACCTGGTAGGTTTTAAGTTTTAATGAATCGTATAACGAGTTATAATCGAAGGCCGGATCCTTGAGCGTTAATATCTCATTGTTTTTGCTGATGGTTTTAATACCAGTGGCACTAACTAATCTCAACTCATTCCCCGATCTCGGGTTAAAACGGTAGTTGGTAGTATTTATTTCATAATCGATGCCGATATTAACTGCCTTTACATCAATATTTGGAGGAAGTTGACGGGTTATTTTTACACGGTTAGTATCTACGCCGGAGCCGAGCAGGACAGTGCTTTGCGTTTGAAAAAATATTTTGCCTGATTGATTCACTGACAGCAGGTACTGGATGCCGATCTGCGCATTTAATTGAAGGAAGGTAGAGTCTTTTTTAAAAAGATCGAAACCAAAGTCGAGTCCAAATGGGGTCTTGAAAATGTATGGTTGCTGGTAGCCAATATTCAGCCTCGGCGAGCTGATCTGAAGCTGTTGCCAGTTGAGCAGGATCTTTTCTCCTGCACCGAGCGCATTCCGCAGATCCAGGTTTACATCGCCTGTTAACTGTAACTTACTTGTTTGGCTATTTGCCGGCAAAAAGCCTATTAAAAAATTGACCTGGCTGCTTTTTTTGGGTTGCACATAAATGTCTAAAATAGAACCTGTGCCAAGCATCACCAATTCCGACGGCTGCTGCTCTTGTAAATAAGGTAACTCCAGTAGCCGCTTGCTTACCTGCTCTAACTTTTCTTTATTGTAAATGCCACCATTGGGTATGCCGAGGTAGCCCTGTAAAAATCCTTCCGAAAGTTTCACCTTGCCTTTCAGCCTGATACTGTCTATGTGGTACAACGGCCCGGGATTTACCTGTAAAAATGCGTTCATCGTTCCTTGGGTAAGCTGTATACTATCTAAAAACACTGCGGCAAAGGGGTACCCGTTTTTTTCGTAGT
>JBDSAP010000029.1:0-6491 GCA_039922055.1 Ferruginibacter sp. | reverse complement strand
TGTATTCCATTACCCAATAAAGACCTGTTGTCTTTTTGGCAATGGGATAGGCCAGTGATTTTAGTCCCCAGGGGTTTGTGTGCACTATTTCACCCTCGTTTTCAGTAACGAAAGTTGCAAATTTGTTCTGAGCGGCTTTATATTCCTCTTCAGACAGCACAGGGGTAAAAATCACCATCAATTCGTAGTTGTTCATTTCCCTGATTTTAGTTTAAAAATGTTGATTATCCCGTCCACATTTGCTTACGGGGCTGCAAAGGTAAGGGATTAATGGATAATTCTCTAACTGAGAATGGATAATTTTTCAGCACAGTGCGGTCAATAAGAGACATTATCGGTCAAAATGAAGCCTATAGAAATTTGTTGTCCAAACATTTGTTTTCCATTACATCATTCTTGCATCGCCCTCTTGTACTTTTGAAGCTTTGGGCAGCACCTAAACACTTGAACCTCTTTTACAAATCTCTTAAAGCCAGTTAAGTCGCCTCCTCTTTTCAAATATCTCACTTAATTGGCTTTCACTTCCACCCGTGTACCTTCACTATGGCTCGAAAATTCCGGAGCATACATACTTTGAATAGTTGTAATGCCATTGCTGAAGTTGCCCGTCATTCCTACAAACAAACTGTATTCAAATACATAAGAGCCCTTCGGTAGCCATCCGAAAAAGAAATTGGTACTGGCATCTTTGGTGCTTTCGTAGTATCCTAAACCGCCCTGGTATTTATATCCACTCAATACATTTACCGGTTCCATAGATGCGGCTCTCATATCTTTCATGTGCACATACTCCATATCTCTGTCTACTTTTAATTCTATACGTACTTTCACTTTGTCGCCAATTTTTAGAGCGGCTCCTTCACCAATTGCCTGCAACGCCGGACCTTTATCCGTATTTTTTTCAACAAACAATTTCTTAGTCAATTTTAAAGGAGTCGCCGCCGGGGTTATTTTATCAAGATCTTCAAAATATTGCCAGTACACACTTCCCCACGAAGTGGAGGTTTGCTTGTTAGATTGGCTACCTACCGATTTGATTGACACATTAATATTTCCCATGGCAGGTTTCACCTCACTTCCTTGTAGCGTTTTTTTGAAATACCCTGTTCCGGCTTCTGCACCCGCATCTGTGCTTTTTAAAATAGTTCCGCCAAGGTTGATCACCACTTCTTTTTCTTCATTTAATTCTTTGCTTCCGGTCAATAACAAGGCATAGCAGGCCTCCGCAGTAGCTTTTGTAGTTCTCCAGTTTTGTGTTTGCTTTTGTTTTAATAACCATGTTTTAAGATCATCAACTACCGCAATATCTTTGTTGATTTCGTTGAAGGCTTCTATCATCATTGCCTGGCTTTCTATTGGCGCCTGGTGCCAGTAATATCCACCGGTAGTCCATTCTTTCCAATACATACCCATTTCTTCGCTACTGATGGAATTCTCTTTTAATGACCTTGTGATTGCCAATGCCGTTGTTTTATCATTTGCCCGGTTCAATGTCAATGCGATCATTGCCTGCATGTACTTATTGTTATTGAGCCAATATTTTTTTTCCTGGCCTTTGTAATAGTTATAAGCTGTCTGCGAAGTTGCAGGAATATTGTATTCACTAAAGAAACTCCGCATATATAAATAATGAATTGCCATGTATCCAAGATTATTGTTACTCAGCTTCGCCTTATTTTTTATAAGGTTATTGTAGTCTTCCTTTATCTTAGTATCCAGGTAAGGAATAGCTTTGTCAACAATAGCTTTTATAGCCTGGAGTTGTTTAACGTTGGCGTTCGACATTGCATTCAACTTTTTCAAATGGCCGATACCGGTAACAATATACTGCGTCATATACCGATCATCCGGTCCTCCTTTAAACCAAACAAAGCCGCCATTTGAACTTTGCATTTCCTGTAGCTTATTAATAGCTTTATCAGTCTCGCTGCTCATCTTTACCATATCAAACAACAAAGCAATATTTTTCTTTTGCTGTGTTTCGGTTTGCGCATTTAACACCCAGGGAGTTTCCTCAAGTAAGGCTGATTTTAACTCCTGATTTTTTTCGAGATTGCTCAATAACGCTGCTGTATCTGTATACTTCCACTTTTCAAACACAGCCTTTATACGTGGATTCGAATTGGTGATATGAGCCGCAAGAATATTTGCATAATATCGGTTGAATGTTTGCTCCGCACAGTCATAAGGATATTCCATCAGATAAGGAATTGCCTGCACCGCATACCAAACAGGATTAGATGTGTACTCGACCGTTAATGCATGATTGGTGATGGTGGAACTATTGTTGTTGATCAACTTGCCAAACTTAAAATCCTTGGTTGTTGTATTGCGAAGATTCAACGGCATTGACTCGGTTACCAGCATCCGATTAGTTAAAACCGACAGCGCCATTTCTTCTCCGTCAGAAAATTCTTTTGATTTTGCTGTAATGCGATAGGTAAGTGCTGAATTGAAATTTAATGGAACATTAATAGAGAATTTCACAGCGGCACTCTGGCCGGCAGCGATGGTAAAATTTTTAGTTGGAGTAACATTTTTAAATAAATTATCGATCGGCTTGTTGGTGGTTGCATCCAATAATTCCAATTGGCTGATGCCGTTAACTTCCGTGTCGCTGAGGTTTACAACCTTAGCAGTGAATTCCATTTGGTCGCCCTCTCTTACAAAGCGGGGAGCATTCGGCTGAACCATTAATGGCTTTTGGGTGATTACCTTTTTTTCTGAATAACCACTTGCAAGATTTTTTGTGTGAGCTAAAGTCATCAGCTTCCATTCTGTTAATGCTTCGGGTATCGTAAAATTAAAAGACACATTTCCATCAGCATCTGTTTTTAGATCAGGGAAAAAGAAAGCTGTTTCATTGAAATTTTTACGGACCTGAATTGCGTTTGTCGGGGTATTACTGGTTAGAGAAGGTTGAACTCCTATAGTGGTGTCGTTCTGAATTTCCTCGTCTTTTACAATTTTTGGTGGAGTGAATTTTGTTTGGTTGACCTCTGGAGCACTAGCGATCATGCCATCGGCCCTGAGCTCTAATAGTTCCTCTGTAGCGCTTTCTGTAACAATTTTCCTTCTTTTTGTACCATACCCAATAACTACAATGTCATCTGACAAACCTAATAACTGGTCATAAGATTTTGGCTTTGCACTTACATATACATCATCCCGCCTGTTGTACTCTTCTGAATTAACTGCGGAAAATCCCTGCTCGGTCCAATTAACATTATTGTATAATCGTGGCCAAATATCCAAGGCACTCCAGCTATGAGGTTTAAATTGATCAAGGCTTGCATCATACATTGCTGCTAAAATTTCAGCGGTTACTTTCTCGCCTTTATTCCCGCTGATCTTTACAGTCCATTTTTCTTCGCTGCCGGGCAATATCTTATCCCTGAAAGTGCTGTAACTGATATCGAGCTCTTTATTGCTCCAGGGTACCGTAATAGCTTCGTTGCCTTTGTAAACCCGGTTGTGTTGTACAAATGCATAGCTCATCGCTATTCCTCCCCGGTCTGCTTCCGTGACGGCAATATTATCATTGAAAGATTGATTTGATTTGACCGTCAAATAATTTACAGCAACCGACTTGTCCATCTTACTCAATGTTTGAATAAGCCACACATTTTGAAATGCTGTACTGATATTGTAATTTATTTTTTCGCCCGGCTCAGCAATTGGCTTACTAACAGCAACTGTTACTGGTTCGTTCGTACCCTGATTGCTATCGGTCAACTCAATATACTTTTCTGTTTTTACTTCTTCCCCATTTTTATCTTTTACAATCGCAGTGATCTTATACCAACCTTGTTTTAGTTTTCCTGTAGCGATGATCCATTGCTGGTTAGTGCTATCTGTTTTTTCCAATATTTTTTCATCGATGGTATAATTCTTCACTTCATCTTCATCCTTGTACACATCATAAGGAAAGTAGCTGTAGTATTCATCCCTGCTCATTATAAATTGATCAGGCTGTTGCCAGTATCTTTCCCTGAATATCCTGTCGGGACTTTTTAATTTTTGAATACTAAGTGTTGCAACAACTTTTTCTTCAATATCATTCAGGTTAGTAGATTTTACGTAAATCTTTTTCAAGCTATCTATGGGTAGTTTTTCAGCAACATTAATTTCAAGTTGCAACGAATGATATGCCACTGCTACCCATGTAGTGCCGCTTCTCGTTTCGCCGTTCAGGTCAGTGATATCTGCACTTACTTCATAATAAAAAGTGGGCTGATTTTTTTTATTGATACGTTCATCAGGCAAAGCTTTAAAGTTGATAAAGAATTCGCCGTTGTGATCCGTAACTGTTTCACCGTTTGAGATCTCCATTTCATCAGCCGGCCTTCCGGGCGGCATGATCTTTCTTGAGGAAGGGACGTAGTCAAATATCCGGTAACGCACTTTACGAACAACGCGGTAGCTCACTTTTGCACCATCAATATTATTGCCGGCATAAGCCTTTGCAGTGCCGGTTACTTTTATGCTATCATTTACCCTGTAGCTTCCAATAGGCTTCTTAACCTCTACATTAAATTTCGGACGTTTATATTCCTCCACACTAAAATATTGCTCAGTAGAAGTGGTTTCGTCATGTATACTGAACTGTCCATTTAAAATTCCTTCCGGCAATTTAAATGAACCATGATAGGAACCGTATTCGTTACTGGTCATTTTCAGTTCGCTTACTTTTTGCCCATTCGCATCTTTCAATTGCACGGTTGAATTAAAGCCTGGAAGAATGGTTGTCTCACTCGCTTTGTTTCCGTTCTTTAATACGATCCCTTTAAAATAAACGGTTTGACCGGGTCGATAGATTGCCCGGTCAGTAAAGAGAAATGTTACGGGTTTAATTTCGGGTTCAATGCTGTTGTAATAATTGTTGTAATCGTTTTCATCAAGAAAAAGTTCTTCATCCCTGGTTTTAAATTGCATGGTAAAACTCCTGTATTCCTTTATAGTCTTTAGTTTGAAATATCCATTCTTATCTGTGGTATAACTCTCCGCTTTTACTTCGTCATTTTGGCTTTTAGTGTAATTGTATTTTGTCTCCCATATCTGTACTTGGGTATTAGCCAGGGGTTTTCCATTATCGCGGTGCAATACATAATACTCATTCTTATCATTATGGATATAGCTGATATTGCTTACATAGGTCATTTGCCTGGCGATAATATTTTTTTGCAGCGAAAAGCTTTCATCAAGGCTGGCAAGTAAAAAATAAGTGCCTGATGGTAATGGCTCAACCTTTATTTCAACTGAATGATTTTGATAATCCTGTAGATCAGGGATCGTTGCACTCCAACTCTTTGCTGATCTTAATGCAACAATATCTTTCCAGTACTTTTCATTGTTCCTGCGATCAAGTTTTTTTATTTCTTCTTTGGTTATTTTGATCATGCGGAAATAAACTGTCTTTACATTTTTATAGCTAACGAGCGTTCTGAATGGCTGGCCAGGTAGGTTGACTTTTTCGGTTGCCAGGTTGAGTGATGGCTGAAGTATTTGGGCCACCAGGTTTTGACAATTTGCAGCGCCTTCTGAGGCAGGATATTTTTTTACAGCTTCTTCACAGGTTTCTTTCGCTCGTTTTATTTCGTATTGATCATCTTTGTTTGTTAATGGATCAAAACTCTGGCCCTTGTTATTATAGATAAGCGCCCTTAAATACATTGCTTGTGCAGCGCCTGGATTATTGGTGTATTTCGTCTCAATATTTTTTAATGCATTTTCATAAAGCGCCAATTTATTTTCTATTACTGCATATTGATTAGCGAAATTTAATCTTATCAGGTCAGCATCTAACAAAGCATCGCTTTTTGCATCGTTCAGATGAAAACTTAATATGTCCTGTAAAACCTTAATAGCCTTGAAGTGCAGCGAGGTTGTATCTTTTGTAGTGAAGGGAGTTTTTACAAATTCATTTACAGGCGCAAAAACTTTTGGATCGTCGACGATAAAATGATAAGCTGGTTTTGTAAGACCTTGTTCATCATTCATAAAATAATTGAGCGCCCTGTGCCCTAAAAAATCAAATAGTGTAGGTCTTAGCTGTCTTGTATTTTCACCTTTGATGATGATAGGATCGAAGCCTTCCAGCTTTACTTGCTTTAACAGCCCATCATTTAAAAGAGAAGCTTTGTATAAAGTTGAAATAGTATTATGTAATTTCTCTAAGCTCCAGGTGCTGATATCTTTAGATTTTTCTTCAGTCAGCTTTGTACGGTCGTAAAATTTGTAACGGTTATTTTGCAAATAGTGCCAAAACATTTCAGCCTGCATACTTTGTAAGATATTTTTAACCGGCTGTTTTGATCGGGAGATCAATGTGTCGACAAAAAAGATATTGTTTTCCCTGCTGCCCTCCTCTACCATCTGGCGATATTTTATTTGGTAGATACTGCTCTTGATTTGTTGTGCGTCATTGTTATCTTTCACGGCAAGATTATAGATATTCATCACTTCCTGCAACGCTGATTTTGTAAGTCCTT
>JBDSAP010000028.1:0-12182 GCA_039922055.1 Ferruginibacter sp. | reverse complement strand
ATTCTCCACTATTTCTACCGCATTGCTATCGCTTTTTTCCTTCTCACATATCACACAAGCCCTGCCCACGAAAGCTCCTTTCACCGCAGCTTCAGGTCCGCTGTACTCAGTCCCCCACATAGGATGTGTCGCAACAAATTGTTTACGCATCGGGTGATCTGCCAGTGACTCACATAGTACATTTTTTGTAGAGCCTGCGTCTACCACAATCTGCTTATCAGTTACACAATCCATTATCTTTTTCATCATCGGAATGGTAGCATCCACTGGTATGGCAACGTAAATAAGATCGCTCTGCTTAACTGCTTCCTCGAGCGGCAACGCTTCATCTATCAGGCCGAGTTCTTTTGCCTTCTGCAAGCTTGCTTCTGTACGGCTGACGCCAATTACTCTTGTTGCAAAACCTTTGTCCCTTAAAGCCATTGCAAAGGAGCCACTGATGAGTCCTACTCCAACAATAGTAAGCGTCATTGGTTTCTTCATAAAATCATTTAATCCAGCAGCTCCGCCTTCACTCAGATCAAGGCCATTTGATTTTGCTGGCGGCTCCGATTTTATTTCATTATGCAATGATTCAGTTTCCTTCATTGTATCGTCTTTAATAATGACTCTTAAACTTTTTAAGCGACACTTTTATTGTGCTTATTACTTTCGTTGATCCTTTGTATCGCTTCTGATATTTTCTCTTCAGCACAACAAAGGCTCACCCTAACGTAGCTATTACCAGCGCTACCAAATATTCCGCCGGGTGTAATAAAAACATTTGAACCATATAACACTTCATCACTTAACTCATATCCATCTTTATATTTCGCAGGAATACGAGCCCAAACAAACATACCTGCCTGCCGGTCATCATACCCACATTGCAACAGATCCAGCAATGCGAAAACCTGCCTCCGTCTTGCTTTATAAATTTCATTCACCGCATCATGAAAATCCTTGTCAAGCTCCAATGCCTTAGCAGCAGCCAGTTGTACCGGCAAAAACATGCCGCTGTCCATATTACTTTTAAAACGCAGCACTTCATTGATCCTTTCTTTTGCACCAACCAGCATCCCAATTCTCCAACCCGCCATGTTATGCGATTTGCTCAGAGAATTTAATTCGATCACCACATCATTAGCTCCATCAATTTCGAGCATGCTAAGAGGATGATCGTTTAAAATAAAACTATAGGGATTATCGTGTACTAATAAAATGTTATGCTTTTTTGCAAAAGATACAAGGGCTTCAAACATTTGCCTGGTGGGCAATTGCCCGGTGGGCATTTGCGGGTAATTCACAAACATCAGCTTCACCCGTTGCAAATCATTTTTTTCAATCTCCTCAAAATTTGGGAACCAGTTATTTTCTTTTGTGAGTGTATACTCCAGCAGGTTACCACCTGCAATTTTTGCTGCGCTGCGATAGGTTGGGTAACCGGGATTAGGTATCAGCACCGAATCTCCTTCATTTATATAGGTCATACAAATATGCATGATACCCTCTTTACTCCCGATCAACGGCAGTATTTCGGTTTCCGGATCAATTGTTACATCGTACCATTTTTGATACCAGGCTGCAATTGCTTTCCTGAATACGTGGCTTCCCTTATAACTCTGGTACGCATGCTGGTTAGGTTTCAGGGACTCCTTGTACAAAGTATCAATTACGGTGTGGTGCGGTGGCAGGTCAGGACTGCCGATACCAAGGCTGATTATATTTTTACCAGCCTTATTCATCTCATCAATCTCACGAAGTTTCTGTGAAAAATAATATTCACCAATACCCTCCAATCGCTTTGCGATATCCATCACTAATGGCGCCGGGCCTTCATCGGGTAAAGTAATAGTTGATGAGCCAGGTTCTTTTGTGTTATTTGTACTATTCATAAAGCCATATAAATTGTATAACCATATTTACTTTAGTTTTCAACCGATATCAACTATATCGAAATTCCTTTTTTATATACTCCATACACTTTCAGATCAGCAGTTAATTTTTCAATTAATTTCATCATCCTGTTAAATTCTTCCATCGCATCAAATTCAACATCCGCATGAAAAGAATATTTCCAATCACTACCAGGAATAGGGAACGACTGGAGTTTACTTAAATTAATCCCGGCATCTGCTATTTTGGTTAGCACTTTTGCGAGGCTACCTTTGGAATGATCTGTATGAAAATTAATGGAGGCTTTATTTGCCCCTGGTATATTCACTGCTGTTTCTTCCCGCTGCAAAATTAAAAATCGTGTGTAGTTATTTTTTAAGGTGTGAATATTAGGGGCAATTATATTTAGCTGGTAAATTTCCGCAGCGAGCTTGCTTGCAATAGCAGCTATATGTTTGCTGCGGTGCTGGTGAATATGTTTTGCGCTAAGAGCCGTATCTTCTGTTTCAACCAATTTCCAATTGTGCTTATCTAAAAAGCCAAAACACTGTAGTATGGCCATGGGATGGGAATGCACTTCCCGGATATCCTCCAACTTTACGCCGGGATTCACTAACAAATTTTGATTTATCTGTAAATAAACTTCTCCGATAATACGCAGGTTACTCTTTTGTAACAAATTATAATTGGGCAAAATGCTTCCGGCGATTGAATTTTCTATGGCCATTACTCCACCATCACTTTCCTTTTTGTTGCCAGCGATTTTTATAACATCTCTAAAGGTGGAGCAACAGATCACTTCAACATTTTTTCCAAAGAACTGTCTTGCTGCCTCCTGGTGAAAACTTCCTTCGAAACCCTGGATAGATACCCTGGCGCCGTTACCGGATGGAGTGACTACCGCCGGTAAATTAGCGCCGCTCAGGATGTTATCATTTTTCAGAGAAGACATTTTTTAACTTTTATTGATTTTTTAGTTTTGTTATCATTAATTCCATTCAAAAAATATCAAAAAAAATCCCGACTGTTTAGCCGGGATTCTTTTTATGTTAATCTGTTGAATTTTTTTCAGTCGTTAACAAAAGACTCCCGTACCATTTCTAAAATAGTAGCTAAAATAAAAAAGGGAGAAATTTGCCGTTGTTGTCATAATGAGCTTCGAAATTAAGGCACAATTTTGTATTCACCAATATTTTTTTAATTAATTGTACTAATCACTGAAAATAATTGATCAATACACCTGCTTTTCAAGATATCCTTAAATGATAGACGCCCCTAAGAATAGAGGCGACTTTAACGATTGCTTGCCATATGAAACTCTTATGAAAATCCAGCCATTAAACAAGCAATCTGCTGGAATTCGGAATTATTTTTTTGTTGTGTCTGTGGTTACAGTTGTTTTAACTGTAGAATCCTTAACAATCATGGTTGTGTCTGGAGCAACTGGGGTAACAACAGTCATTGTATCCTTAGTTGATGTTTCTTCTACTTTTTTCTCGCTGTCAGCGCATGAAGCGAAAGATGCAGCAACGATTGCTAATACTAGTAATTTTTTCATTTTTTTGTGTTTTAATTTGTTATTTAAGGGTTAATACAAAAAGCCCAAAAAGGTAACCCGGCTTTTTTAAAATTTTTTTTTCGTTGTTTTGGGTTACTATTACACACTTTCACGTATTAATAAAAGATTGGTGAACACTACGGAACAAGAGCAGGAATTACTTAAAGGACTTGCCCAGAATGATAAAAATGCTATTGAAGTTATTTATCGGGAAAATTATGGGGCCATTCAATCTTTCGTTATAAATAATAATGGATCGGCAGACGAGGCGAGGGATATTTTCCAGGAAGCAATGATCGTGTTATATGAAAAGTCGAAGCTTCCAAAATTTTCTTTAAGCTGCCAGATAAAGACTTATTTGTATTCGATATGCCGGCGTTTATGGCTTAAAAGACTACAGCAACTTAGTAAATATAGTACGCAGGTAGAAAGCCTGGAGGAAACAATACCTGTAGAGGAGGAAATTGAAGATCATGAAAAACGGAATGAAGACTTTATCCTGATGGAAAACGCAATGGCTAAAATTGGCGAACCTTGCAAAAGCTTACTAGATGCATATTATATTCAGAAAAAAAGTATGCAGGATATAGCCGCTGATTTTGGTTACACCAATGCTGACAATGCGAAAACCCAGAAGTATAAATGCTTATTAAGATTGAAGAAACTATTTTTTGCTCAATATAAAAATGTCTGAATAAATGGATGATTTATTACTTATAGAGGCGGTAGAGCGCTATTTGAATGGGGAAATGCCTTCCTCTGAAAAATTGCTGTTCGAGGACCTTAGAAAGAAAGATCCGGAGGTTGACCAGGCGGTGGTAGAGCATGCATATTTTTTGCAGGGCCTGGATAAATTCGGAACACAAAAATCCTTCAAACACGCACTGCATGAGGTAGAGAATAAACTATTGGATGAAGGCTTTATCAACGATACCTTACAACTTAAAGGCAAAGCCAAAGTAACCAATTGGTGGAAAAAGTATCAGCGTAATATAGCAGTAGCTGCTTCCATCGCGGGTTTTATTTCGTTGCTTACAATTGGCATAACGGTTTCGTACACAAAAAAAGTAGGTAATGATACTTATGCTATCCTGGTGGGGGAAATCAAAAAGACAAATGCGCAGGTAAATATTTTAAAATCCAAGCAGGACAATATCCCGGTTAATCCTGCCGCCCCGGTTGCCCCCGTTGTTAACTTTAGAGCTACTGGTTTTTTAATAGACGGCAAAGGTTATCTTGTAACTAATGCGCATGTCACCAGCAGAATGCAAAATATTTATGTTGAAAATAAAAAGGGTAACTACTACAAGGCTGAAGCCGTTTACACAGATAATAATGTTGACCTTGCTATCTTAAGGATCACTGATACAGCATTTAAGGCGATCACAAATTTACCATACAGCATAAAAAAAGGTACTTCCGACTTAGGTGAACAGTTTTTTACTCTCGGTTTTCCAAGAAATGAAATTGTTTACAATGAAGGTTATTTAAGCGCCAAATCCGGTAATGACGGAGATTCTTCCTCATACCAGCTTACGGTATCGGCCAACCCTGGCAATAGTGGAGGCCCGGTTATAAATCGGAATGGTGAGGTAATAGGAATTATAACAGCAAAGGACAGCAAGGCTGATGGAGTAGTATACGCTGCAAAGTCGAAAAATATTTTTAATTTGTTAGAAACATTACGGAAGAGCGATTCCAAATATCAGCAGGTTAAAGCTCCTACCAATTCTGATCTGAAAAATCTCGACAGAGTGCAACAGGTAAAAAAAGTGGAAGAGTTTGTATTTATGGTTGTAGGAAACTAAAGGCATTTGATTGGAGGCTAACAAAACTTCCTTTTGACAACCCCCGGATGAAAATAGAAGAACGCTACAGTTATCGTAGCGTTCTTTCTTTATAATGACGAACTATTTCAGGAATTAGTGTGCATTGACAGCTTTTGTACCATGTCGTTACTGATGCTATCTGCATAAGGACCATAAGCGCTGGTTAGACTTCCTTTTATACTGCCATCTTTCGATTCAACGGCATAAACAACATCCTGGTCATCGGGATTGGTGGCTCCTTCAAAACGATACACTTCAGTAATTTCAAATTCATCCGGGTTAAGACAAACACCATTTTCGTTGCAGGTGATTTTGTCAAAAGCAATATTAAAATCAAGCGTATACCCCTTCGACTTCAGTCCTTGTAAGGCAGCTACTACTGTATCGTAATTTTCCATGCAGACATTTTAGATTTATTACAAGTTGAAAGTTATTCATTTTTTGCCATTCCGTTATTGCATCTGTTGTCAGAATTGTTTGGGTAATTAATTTTGCGTGTTTGTATGCATTGGTAATGAACCGGTTTATTTAAATATAGCAATAAGTTGGTACCTTGCAGCGGAGGTCATCTAAGAGTTAATAGTGACGGGATTTGATACTTTTAGGGCAGACCCTTATAGTTGCACAAAGATCCTTCATAAGCTAAAAACAGTGTAGTAAGCATTTGAAGGGATCGCCCCATCCATTGCACAAATAATTCGGGCAGCGATATTACCAAAAAAAATGGCCGGCAGCGGGTAATTTGATTTGATCCTGTAAAAAAACAACCATCATCCTGGTGTCAGGAAAAGCAAAATAATATGAGTAAAGACAGAAAAACAACTTCCAAAAAATCATCACAAACCCATACTGTAAAAGGCAGGCTGGATATTTCCCGGTCTGGAATGGGCTATGTAATAGTGGAGGGAATGGAACAGGATATCGTTATCAGGCCCAATGATTTTGGACATGCCTTTCATGGCGATATTGTTAGGGTGCAGATCAACAAAGAAAATGGCCGGGGCCGCCGTACCGAGGGCAAGATATCTGATGTTGCTGAAAGGGCCCGAACTACGTTCATCGGAAATATACAGACCAACAAAAATGTAGCATTCTTTATAGCGGCTTCTGAAAAACCGATACCCGATTTTTACATCCCTACAGAAAAACTAAATGGCGCAGTAAACGGAAGCCGCGTAGTAGCCAGACTTGTAAACTGGGGCAAGTCAGATAAAAAGCCTGAAGCAGAAGTAGTAAGTATACTAAAAGCAGAAGACATCAATGACATGGCCATGAAAGAGATCCTGATTGAAGCTGGATTTCCGTTATCATTTGACCAGGCGGTTTTAGATGAAGCGATGAACCTTTCGGAAACCATTACCAGGGAAGAATTAAAGAAGAGAAAAGATTGCCGGGATATATTAACATTCACCATCGATCCGGCAGACGCCAAAGATTTTGATGATGCGATATCTATCAGGAACCTCGATAACGGCAACTATGAAATAGGGGTACACATTGCAGATGTAAGTCATTTTGTGAAACCAGGTAATATCCTGGACGAGACTGCTTATGAAAGGGCCACCAGCGTATATCTTCCCGACCGGGTAAACCCAATGCTTCCTGAAAGGATCAGCAATGAGCTTTGCTCGTTACGACCCAACGAAGATAAATATACGTTCTCCGTTATTTTCCAGATTACCAACCGCGGTGAAATAAAACATAAGTGGATCGGCAGAACGATCATTCACAGCAATCATCGTTTTACCTACGAAGAAGTGCAACAGATCATTGAAGCTAAAGATGGACTTCATGCCAAGCCGCTTTTATTGCTGAACGATCTTGCAAAGCATTTTAGAAATGAGCGGTTTGAAAATGGAGCCATCAATTTCTCATCGCAGGAAGTGAGGTTTGTACTGGATGAAAAAGGTAAGCCCCTTGGCATTGTTGTGAAAGAAAGTAAAGATGCTCATAAGCTTATTGAAGAATTTATGTTGCTTGCAAACAGAACTATTGCAGAGTACATTTCAAAAATAAAGATCAACAAAGAGCCTGTGCCGTTTCCATATCGCATACACGATACACCCGACGATGAAAAGCTAAAACCATTTGCTGCATTCGCCAAAAAATTCGGTTACTCTTTCGACATTCATGACGCAACCGCAGTGGCCAACTCTTTTAATACTTTGCTGAAAGAGGTAAGTGGAAAACCTGAACAACATGTACTGGAGCAATTGGGTATACGCACTATGGCCAAAGCAATATACACTGCAAAAAATATTGGCCATTATGGTTTAGGGTTTGAGCATTATTGTCATTTCACTTCTCCCATCAGGAGATATCCTGATGTAATGGTGCACCGCATATTGCAGGAATGCCTGGACAAGGAATTGAAGATAGATAAGAAGATGGAAGAAAAATGCAAGCATTGCAGTGACCGTGAACGCAAAGCAATGGAAGCAGAACGTGCAAGTAATAAATATAAGCAGGTTGAATTTATGCAAGATTACCTGGGCGAAGAATTTGATGGTATCATCAGCGGGGTTGCTGGCTTTGGTTTTTTTGTTGAAACGGTTTTACATAAGTGCGAGGGTATGGTTACTACAAGGGACCTGAGTGAATATGATGAGTTCAGGTTAGACGATGCAGACTATGCATTGGTTGGTCAACGAACCGGTCAAAAATTCCGGATGGGCGATAAGGTAAAGATAAAAGTGGTAGCTGCTAATTTAGAAAAGCGTCAACTGGATTATCATTGGGTGTCATCTGCAAAGCATACTAAATCAGAGACTGGAAAGCGGGAAGCCGGAAAGAGTGAAGATAGCAAGAAGGGCAGATCTTCCAAAGCCTCCGCACCAAAACAACATAAAGCAAAGCACAAATAACCTTAGTGCGATATGCGCCAGGTTTTTCAATACTATAGAAGCGAAATAAAGATCCATTTTGAAAACGGCAGCATTGTTGCTTTTGCAATAAATGGTTAAACAAGTTATGCATTCATTCATTGAACTCTCCCGGATATTCGAAGAAAAATTTAACAGCAGGCATTTCCCACAACATACCCCTACATTGTATGAGCCTGCGGCTTACATTTTAAAACTTGGCGGTAAAAGGGTAAGGCCCGTATCGTTGCTGATGGGCAATGAACTATTTGCGGAAATAAATGAGGATGCCTACCAAGTAGCTATAGCTATTGAACTTTTTCACAATTTTAGCCTGGTACATGATGATATTATGGACAAGGCGCCCTTACGCCGCGGTATGGAAACCATGCATATCAAATACGGCGAGTCTACTGCTTTGCTGGCCGGTGATGTAATGCTGGTTCAAGCTTACGAGTATCTTAATAAAATAAAAAAAGACTACCTGCAGCGAATAATTCATCTTTTTAACGAAACTGCACGAGCTGTATGTGAAGGCCAGCAACTGGATATGGATTTTGAAAAAAGGCCAACGGTAAGCCAGGATGAATACCTGAACATGATCACTTTAAAAACATCTGTATTGCTGGCGGCCAGTTTGCAATTAGGCGCCATTCTCGGTGGCGCAGGGTTAGGCAACCAGCAGCATTTATATGAGTTTGGTAAAAATCTCGGTATAGCATTCCAGGTGCAGGATGATTACCTGGACGCCTTCGGTGAGCCTGAAAAATTTGGCAAGCAAGTGGGTGGTGATATCATGTCGAACAAGAAAACGTTCCTGATGATCTATGCTATGGAAACAGCGACTCCGGCACAGAGAGCAGAATTGATATCGCTGGTTAACAATGAAGATTCAGATAAAGCAGAGAAAGTAAACAAGGTGTTACAGCTATACAAGGATTGCAAAGCAGATAATTGGGCAAAGGAATTAAAAGAAAAGTATTTACAAACCGCATTGCAACACCTGGAAGACGCGGCGGTGCTAACCGTACGAAAAAGACCGCTCATAGAATTGGCAACCTACCTGATACAAAGAGAAAGTTGATGAGGTAAACTTCACAAGAGGTAAAACGTGATAAGATTTTTTTGTCCGGGCTTTGAAGCAATGGGCATCATCGTTGCATCGCCCTCTTATACTTATTATCATTGGGCAACTTAAATTATGTTTTAATTTGTATACAGCCTGTTTTATTTTTTTAGGAACAAAATAAAACATTACTTGTCTATCCCTTGCGCAGTATAAATTAAAACCCCATCATTTTACCAAAGCGTTTTTACTGACTGTTAATTTTTTACCTGCCATGTAAAAAATATAACGCAAGTGAGCCGAACAATGTTCTATTAAATGAATGCCTGGAACAAAAGATCTTCTGACCAGAATGGAAAACCCTTAACAATAAACAATAACCGCCCCGCTCTCTTTTTCGTCCTCAATAAAAAAAAAGCCTTAATTTCCTTTCCTTAAACTAACGCCCACATGTCGAATTCTTTATTCAGGACAAAGAAGATCTCAAATATTTTAGCGGATGCAACAGATGAAGGTCATGGAGCCACGGGCTTAAAGCGGGTGCTTAGCTTACGTGATCTTACTTTTTTTGGGATTGCTGCAATCCTGGGTGCAGGCAGTTTTAGTAGTCTTGGTGGCGCTGTTTTCCATGGTGGTCCTGGTGTAGTTATACTGTTTGTGATCACTGCTGTTGCCTGTGCATTCACTGCTTTTTGTTATTCTGAATTTGCAAGCCGTATACCGGTTGCCGGTAGTGCCTATACTTATGCATACGCATCCTTTGGCGAATTGTTTGCGTGGATAATCGGTTGGGCGCTTATCATGGAATATTCTATCGGCAATATTTATGTTGCCTATAGCTGGAGCGATTATTTTACTTCCTTCCTGGAAAAAATAAATGTGCATATTCCTCAATATTTATGCACGAGTTATATGGAAGTAAAAGATGCCCTGGCAAAAGGTTCGGTTAACAAAGACGACCTGGAAGCCTGGAGCACTGCACCAATGATTGGTAACCTCCGCATCATTTTCGACCTGCCCGCATTTGTAATAAATATCCTCATTACTATGTTGGTGTACAGGGGCATCAAAGAGAGCCGCAACTTTAGCAATGTAATGGTCATATTGAAAATGATAGTAGTAGTACTGGTGATCCTTGTGGGTGGTTATCTTGTTTTTTCAAACGGGCTCACCGTGAATTGGAAACCCGCCAACGATGCAGGTGTGCCAGCCTTTATGCCCAATGGATTTAGTGGTGTGATGGCTGCGGTCAGCGGTGTATTCTTTGCCTACATTGGATTTGATGCGGTAAGCGTGCTTGCCGAGGAAAGTAAAAATCCGCAGCGTGATCTTCCAAGAGGTATGATACTATCGCTGGTAATCTGCACGGTCGTTTATATTTTATTGACCCTTGTTTTAACAGGCGCTGTTAATTACAGAAACTTTGATGGTGTAGGCGATCCACTTGCTTTCATCTTTGAAAAACAAAATTTGAATGTTGGCTGGATGCAATTTTTTGTTGCCATCGCTGCCGTAATCGCAATGACAAGTGTGTTGCTTGTTTTTCAAATGGGCCAACCACGTATATGGATGAGCATGAGCCGTGATGGGCTTATGCCCCCTATATTTCAAAGGATACATCCAAAATTTAAAACACCTTCTTTTTCTACAATTATAACAGGTCTTGTTGTGGGAGTACCTATATTATTTACCGACAAAACGTTTGTGCTGGATTTTACAAGCATCGCTACTTTGTTCGCTTTTGTGTTGGTATGCGGTGGTGTATTGCTGATACCGGCAAAAGAAAAACAACCGGGCAAATTTCATCTTCCTTACATTAACGGGCAATTCATTTTTCCGCTTATTGTAATTGGTGCAATGGTTCTTGCGGCAAGCTTATCTCCAGGTTATTTTTCCAACCTCTTCAATTTCGACTTTAGCAATGTTTCCGAATATGCCAGTAAAAAGATCAGCTTTATGGACGCCGCCGTACCCAATATTTCGTTGATCATCTTCTGGATATTTGCACTGGCACTTTCTGTGGTTACTTTTATAAAAAAATATTCACTCATCCCCCTTATGGGACTTATCACTTGTATGTACCTGCTCACCGGCATGACCAAAAGTAACTGGGCCTGGTTCCTCGGATGGCTTGCCATTGGCCTTGTTATTTACCTCCTGTATGGCTACAGAAAAAGCAAACTGGCATCCTGAAGATTCTATTTCCACAATTATCTGTGTAATCAGTTAACCCTTTAATCCGTGATCATTGTCCGTGCAATCCGTTAATCCTTTCAATCCGTGATCCATTATCCGTGTAATCAGTTAATCCTTTTAATCCGTGATACAATAACTTTGCATTCCATCCCATTGAATAAAATAAGGGATGGGCCGTTACGTATGAAATACCAGGAAGGAGATAAAATTATTGTTTTACACACCAATGAAGAAGGAAAGGTAGTGGAGATCATGAACGAGAAAATGGTAATGATCGAAGTGAAGGGAGTGCGTTTTCCCGCCTATATGGACCAGATAGATTTTCCTTATTTTAAAATGTTTTCCGAAAAGAAATTAGTTGAAAAGAAGAAGATATTTATTGATAATGTAAAGCAGGAAAAAGGCAATATAAAAGCCAAAGTAGATGACGGCGTTTTTTTATCTTTCATGCCGATTTTTGATAAAGATATTTTTGATGACGATGTGGTAGAGAAATTAAAAGTGTACCTCATCAATCAAACTGAGACTGCTTTTCATTTTACCTATAAATTATTCTTTGGTGGCGAAAACAATTTTGAATTAAAAAATACCATTCAGCCTTTAGGCGACTTTTACCTGCATAATGTAAACTTTGAAGACCTGAGTGATAATCCAAGATTTGATACGGAATTCTCTCTCGTTAATCCTGATAAAAAAAAGGCGCCTTATTATGAAACATCTTTAAAGCTAAAGGCTAAACAGTTGTTCAAAAAAATTGAAGAAATACAAGTAAAGAATGAGCCTACGTTTTCTTATGC
>JBDSAP010000027.1:0-21279 GCA_039922055.1 Ferruginibacter sp. | reverse complement strand
ATGGCATACCCAACGCTTGCACATTATGAAGCCGATCTGAAAAAAGAATTGGCCGGCATTGGTTGGAAAGAATGGTACGATAGCTTTAAGCCGGTGGGGCAAAGCTCAGAAAGAGAAATCCTGAAGCAGGTAAGGCTGTGAAGTATAGTAGCCACCTGCTATAGGTTCAAAGATAATATTGGTTAGTATGATCAATATTGATATTTTAGCGACTCAAATTTCACCCAAAACCTTTTGCCCTAAACAATCCGTTAACTATTATGAAGTATCTACTGCTGTGTTTTATTTGCTTTTTATCACTTGTATCTTACAGTCAAAGCAAAAAATTTTCTTTCCAATTAGGTTCCGAATATAACCTGCCACGTAAAACCGAAGACCTTGCTTTTTTGGGCAATGAAAAGGACGGGATCGTAAACCTGTCGCTGAAAAAGGAAGAGTTGAACATTGTGAGGTTCGACCCCAAAACATTAAATACCACCACTGAGAAAGTAATCGAATTATCAGAAGCTACCAAAAATTTCAACAGCGAAACTGTTATCGATTTTAATTCAAATTATTTTTGGCTGCACAGCGATTGGGAAAAAAGTACAGAAACAGAAACACTGTATTTCGACAAGCTGGATGTGAATTCAGGTAAGATCACCGAAGCAAATCACAAGATGTTTGAGTCTTCAAAGATTGCCGGAAATGCAACTATGAGGGGATTCTACAGCTATAAAACAACGGATAAGTATCTATTTAACTTTGATGCCCAACACACAAAATTACTTGTGAGCTATCGCCTTATTCCTGAAGAAAGAAACGATAAAAAGAATTATGACAAGATCGGCCTGCAGGTATTTGATGACAAGTTAAATAAGCTTTGGGGAAATGTTTATACTATGCCCTACACTGAAGCGATTATGGACAATTCAGATTTTTCGGTGGATGAAAAAGGCAATGCATACTTGCTGGCGAAAGTATATGATTCCGATTCACGCAGAGAAAAAGATAAATCTACCGGCGCCCCGGCTTATCATTATGAAGTTTTAAAATTCTCAAAAGACAGTAAAAAAATCATCACGGCCAAAATTACACTTGATGATTATTTTATCAGGGAAACTTCATTGATTGAAAACCCGGCGCATGAAATGATCATCGCATGTACCTATAGCAAGAGATCGAGGGGAAACGGCACTGATGGAATTTTTTTAGCCACAATGGACCAGGCCGGTAACATGGCAAAATACAAGGATGGTTATTATGAATTTCCTTTGGCCGAGCTGGAAAAATTTGAATCTGCGAGGGCTAAGAGGAAAATGGAGAAAAAAGATGATTTCGAAATACCCAATTTAAAAGTGCGGGATGTGTTAATTGAGAAAGATGGAGGCGTTTTTATTACATGCGAAGAGTATTACGTAGTGGTCACCTCCTATACTAATTCGTATGGAGGAACTACTACTACTTATACATATCATTATGAGGATATACTCGGAGCAAAGATTGACGCAAGCGGTAAATTTGAGTGGTTGCGCAAAATACCTAAAAAGCAACGTGGCGGCGGCGGCAGGGGTACTATGGGCTTTAAATTTATTAGCGATGCTTCTGGCTATTACTTCTTATATCTTGATAACCTTAAGAATATGGAAATCTCGGAAGACGAAGCGCCCAAAGCCCATATTGATGGTTTTGGTGGACAGGTAGTGGTATCGAAACTTGATAGCCAGGGAGCATTAACCAAAGAACTTGTCTTTAATACAAGAGAAGAAGAGATCATGATATATCCCGCGGATTTTGACAGGATCAATGGCAATCAATTTATCGGAAGGGCCAAACTAAAAAAGAGGAATATGTATAAGCCTTTGCTGATAACGGTTAATTAACTCATATAAAAAAACAATAGGTCGCATCCGGCGAATGCCGATGTACATTTAAAAAAGCAGGCTAATCAACCTGCTTTTTTGTTTTTCATTAAAAAATAAAGAATGAATCAGAAAACAAAAGATATTCGCTAAATTAAATGGGATCACCAGGCCCCTGCTCCTATCTCGAACAGCATGCCGTTTTCCTTGATGGGACTGAAGCCGGTTACTTTATAACCAAACCGGATTCCAATAAACCTCCTTTTTTTGTAAAATGGTTTTAGCCTTATACTGAACCGGATCTTTACTCCATACTCCGATGCAAAATCAACTTTATAATTCTTTATTCCACGCCTGTCATCATAATCATTTATTTCATAGCCTACCCCAACATAAGGCTCTATCCACCTCGATGCTGAAGACATGTGCATTACCATGTGACCAAATATCGTTCTATCATAAATGGAAACTATTCCCCTTATAGGTTCCAGTCCCTTTACATAATCTCCCTGGCCGCTATAAAATTTGTTTACAAACCATCCACCTGTCATGGGTGCAGCCACATTTTTAAACAACAAAAGCGGAGTTATCAAAATCAGGTTGCCGCCTGAATCATACCGATAAGCCAATGTAACGGAATGCCGTGACTGATCCTCTGGTATACCTTTTATTTTTTTTGCAGCCAGCCTTGAATGCTTTATTGCCGGCCACTTAATTGGCTTTTTGTCTTGAATAAGTTCACGCAAATGTTTATCCTTCGTTATGTAATCTGTTTCGGGGAAAGGCCGCAATTCATAACTCGCCTTTTCTGTTAGCTTACGGGTGTCATTTGCAAAATCATTATAAATAGGACTATCGGGTGGTAAAGGCGGAGAAATGATAGTGGCTGGTGTACGTGCTTTAACCATCCAGCTTTGAAAAGCCCCGGTAAACAAAGTGCCGCCACGTATAATGTCCCTGATACCCCATGCATCATTTGTACGCACGTTCACATCGTAGCTGGGTGTATAAACGCCATCGCCATTTGCGTCGGGACAGGAAGCGTGTTTGCCTTCCTCTATCAGCACCGTGATGGGAAATTTAGTGTAAGTGTCCACCACATGAAGATTGTTGTACCAATATAAACCATGCGCTCGCCCATTTACATTTTCCACCCTTAAACGAAAGGTTCTATTGTCCGGATTTTGATCCACTACTATTTTCATTACCACCGATTCAAGATCGTGGGGATGGCTGCCAAGGCCCATCTCGGAACTATAATAAAAATAATAATCGAGGTAAAAAGCTTTTACCACTTCAAGGTTCACTTCAGACAAACCTTTATTGTTATTGTTTATATAGGCGAGATTTTGCTCTTCCGGCGTTGATGTAAATACATTTAGCAGTTTATAATACACTACGGGTTTGCCGGTATTTTTTTCGAAGGGAAAAGCTTCGGGGATGTGGATGCCCCTTTTTATATAACCTTTCATATTCGGTTCATCAGGTGAGAACCATATTACCGGAGCCGCATAAGCAGCGATCTTTTCAAGAGTGAGCAGCGGTGAGCGGCCCTGCCATATCGTACTGTTTCGATTGATGTCATCGATAGCAGCAGAGTCGGGCTCGACAGAAGTGCTTGGAATATTTTGGCCATTATTGCGGAGAGATATAAGCAGCAGTAATAAAAAAAGACTACATCGCATTTTTTCGATTTTATTGCGCAATCCGGATTAGCTGAACATTGGAACCAAACTTAGGCATGTATCCTAAACTATAGTATTTACAAAACAGCATTTTTAAATATAAGAACTCTCCAAAGCGATGCTTAAAACTATTATTGTTTAAAAACACCAAAGGCAATTGCGAGTGCAAGCAATATCACGATCAATGCGATCATTGCGGCTTTCCTTCGCTTTTCAGTCATCTTTTTTGCAACGGCTTCATCAAGGTAGTAGCGTTCCCGCTCAGCGTGCCTGATCACATCCCGCCGTAAAAGACCGTTGAATATCGGCCCCTTTCGCATGCCAAGATCATTCAGAGAAATCGCCTGTTGAACGCACGTTGCATTCGCATTTTTGAATGCCCGGATATACTTTTTCCTTCTTGCGATAATTGCTGCAACCACGGTATTAAATTTTTAATTGTACAATTTTAAAATGCCTTTCAAGCTGATAGATGGATGTAGAAAGATAAGTTTTTATAATGATTCCTCAAATAGCCGAACTGGCGAATTGCATTCCCATGAGCCGTGGATTGTTCAGTCCCTTTTGCTGAATAAGCACTTTCATTTTTCTCCCCATATCCATCAGGAAATTATTGATAAGCATCACTCGCTTCATATTGCTTTCCAAACTATTTCCGGCTGTTGATTCCATTTTTCTTAAATGGTTGGATAAGCCGAGGGAATGTAAAAAATGTGTTTGAGTTGTTAATCCAAGCGGTTGTAATCCATGTTGTTGGCCATAATGATTTAGGGCAGAAAAATTAACATGAGCGGTAATATCCTGCTGCCCGATATTGCTGTAAAAATTTTCATTGATAGAATGTTTATAATAACTTAACAGCGTGCCGGTTCTTCGGGCTTCTGTATACAGTGCGTTTGAAGTGTTGCCATAATCGATCGTGAGCAGGAAACCTTTATTTAAAGAAGCGGCAATTTCACTGAGCCAATCAATTGCTTGCAAATTTATTTCGGCACGATACCCGGCTGGTAATGTTATTTTCAACTCATCCAGGTATTGCTCGAGAGATACGCCAGCCGGACGCAGCAATTCTACAAGGCCATCATCATATCCCACAAAAATTTCCATCAGTTCCTCCTTCATTTCCACCATGTGTACTGCAAAATTATCTACCACTTCATTTGCCAATACGCAACCGTTAAAGCCCTTTATATCGCCAATAGAATCAATCCATTTCACCCTTGCGGGTAACAACTTTTGTTGGTGCGCCCTCATGGCCGGGCTTTTTTCTATAATGCAATAATCTAATACCTCATAAAACTCAGGCCTGCTTTTTAGTTGATCAAGAATGTCTTTACAAAGTGCCCCGGGACCTGCGCCATATTCCACAATTGTAAAAGGAGCTTTATCCAGCATCAGCCACATTTCCTCCAGTTGTTTGGCAATCATATCACCAAATAAATTCGTAAGATAAGGGCTGGTGTAGTAGTCCCCTCCTTTGCCAATCTTTTCTCCAGGCGAAGTGTAATATCCGATTTCCGGGTAGTAGAGTGCCATTTCCATAAAATCGTGGAATGATATGGGACCGTCTTTACTGATCTTTTCAATAATAATATCTGTAAGCATAAGTGCTGCTATCCTGGGTTTGTCAGCCTGATTGTGCAATTAATGTGCAATTATGGTGCAATTGGTGCAATTATGGTGCAATTATAATTCGTAATATGAACCTGCACCTTTTGTGGCAGACGATTTAAAAAGGCCTTTTTCAACCAGTAATGTCAAATCTCTAGTTGCGGTCATTCTTGCCACACCAAAAATTTCCTGATATTCTTTGTTAGTTATTTTACCTTTTTCTTTTACAAATAAAGCTGCTTTTTTCTGTCTGGCATTAAGTCCCAACTTTTTGAGTTGCTCCTCTGTCAAAGTATTTCTGAAAAACAATGCGGGTTAAAATTAAAAGCGAAAGTAGCGAATACAATTGTCGTGAAAAGGTTGGCATAAAATTTTAATAGGATAAATTATGGCATTAACCAAGTATAAGCAAAAAAGATCTTTTACAAAAACATCTGAGCCTATCGGTGGCCGCTCTACCGGGCAGGATTTGATTTTTGTAATTCAAAAGCATGCGGCGTCTCATCTGCATTATGATTTCCGTCTCGAAATGCGTGGCGTGCTAAAAAGCTGGGCGGTGCCTAAAGGGCCATCCACAGATCCGGAAATAAAACGCCTTGCAATGATGGTGGAAGATCACCCATACGATTACCGCAATTTTGAAGGAATAATTCCCAAGGGGCAGTATGGTGGCGGTACGGTAATAGTGTGGGATGAGGGAACCTACAAGCCCGCCGAAAATAATACCAGCGATAAAAAAGCAAACGAGAAAGAATTACTAAAGCAACTGCACGGCGGTAAATTGAAAATAGTATTGAAGGGCAAAAAGCTGAAAGGCGAATATGCGTTGGTAAAATCTCATGGCCGTGGCGAAAATGCCTGGTTGCTGATGAAATTAAAAGATAAATATGCCTCGAAAACTGATATCTCAAAAAAAGAAAAATCGGTTCAGTCTGGTAAAACTTTGAAACAGGTGGAAGCTACTACAGACAACATTTATGGGCAGACTAAAAAAACAAAATCAGCTTCCGCAGTAGCGGCTAAAACTTCCACAAAAAAAGGAAGCGCTAAATCTTCAAAGGCTCCTGCTGCTGAAAATGCTACAAAGAATTCAGTGAGCATTCCAGATAAAGGAGTAAAAGCAAAATTTCCTGAAAATCTGCAACCCATGCTTGCGACATTGGTTGACAAACCCTTTGATGAAGAAGGATGGTTGTATGAAATAAAATGGGACGGCTATAGGGCGCTGGCTTATCTGAATAAAGGGAAAATAAGCTTACGTTCCAGGAATAATAAATCGTTTGATGAAAAGTTTTATCCCGTCTTTGATGCGTTAAAAAAATGGCCGGTAAATGCTGTTGTTGATGGTGAAGTGATCGTTGCTACTGATGAGGGCATTGCAAATTTCTCAAAGTTGCAAAACTGGCGAAGCGAAGCTGATGGCAACTTATTATTTTATGCGTTTGATTTGCTATGGCTCGAAGGTAAATCGCTGATGAAGTTGCCATTGGTTGAAAGGCGTGAAATACTCAAGGCAATTATGCCGGACAGCGATACCATCATTCTTAGTGAAAGTTTTGACAGTAGTGGGATCGAATTTTACAATAGTGCAGAAAAACTGGGTCTTGAAGGCATCATGGCAAAACGTGCTGATTCAACATACGTACCCGGCGACCGCACCCGTAACTGGTTAAAAATAAAAACTCAAACACGCCAGGAAGCGGTGATAGGGGGCTTTACCAAAAATGAAGGGAGTGCAAAATATTTCAGCTCATTGCTGGTGGGTGTTTTTGAAAATAAGAAACTTGTTTACACCGGCAAGATAGGCACCGGCTTTACCGACAAAGTACAGCAAGAAATGATGCAGCAATTCAAACCGTTGATCACAAAAAAATCACCTTTCACTTTTGAGCCTGATGTTAACAAGCCTTCCAGGTTCAGACCTAATCCACCACAGGCGGAAGCTACCTGGTTAAAACCAAAGCTGGTATGTGAAGTTTCTTTCCGTGAAATGACAGAAGACGGTGTAATGCGGCATCCCTCTTTTGAAGGAATGCGAATCGACAAAGCTTCGAATGAAGTAGTTTTGGAGAAAAAAGAAGAAACGGCTGCGGTAGTAAAAGAAAAAACCAGTTCAAAAGAAAACAAGATCATTGCGCCCAGAGCAGGCAAAGAACGCAAAACTTTTTTAAATCCGTCAGACGAAACGCAGGTTAGAAAGATCGGCGGACATGAATTGAAATTCACCAACCTGGGTAAGATCTACTGGCCAAAAGAAAAGATCACGAAGCGTGATATGCTGAATTATTACTACCAGGTGGCTCCATATATTTTGCCTTATTTAAAGAACAGGCCTCAGTCGCTCAATCGTTTTCCAAATGGAATAAATGGCATAAGCTTTTACCAGAAAGATGTAACGGGTAAAGTACCTGCATGGGTGAAACAATTTCCATACACGAGCGAAGGGCAGCAAAAAAATTTCATGATCTGCGATGATGAAGCCACGCTTTTGTATATGGCTTCGCTGGCTTGCATTGAGCTTAATCCCTGGAGCAGCACTATTCAAAAACCTGATAATCCGGATTGGTGCATCATCGATCTTGATCCGGATAAAAATCATTTTGACCAGGTGGTGGAAACCGCAAACGTTACGCACCAATTATTGAGTGGCGCAAATATTGATGCGCATGTAAAAACATCCGGCTCAACAGGCATACATATCTATATTCCGCTGGGTGCAAAATATAGTTATGAAGAGTCGAAGGAGTTTGCCCGGTTGATAGCGCACCTGGTACATGAACAGTTGCCTAAATATACCAGCATAGAACGAAAGACAGCAAATCGAAGGGGAAAACTGTATATCGATTTTTTACAAAACCGGCCGCAGGCAACACTTGCTTCAGCCTATTCATTGCGGCCCAAGCCAGGCGCAACGGTATCTATGCCGCTGCAATGGGAAGAAGTAAAAAAAGGGCTTAAGATGTCAGACTTTCATATTGGTAATGCAATTGCAAGAATAAGGGAGCAGGGCGATATTTTTAAAGGTGTGCTCGGCAAAGGAATTGATATGGAAAAGGCATTGGAAAATCTGGGCCGGTTAAAGTAGAATGGCGACAGATTATTACTTGATCATAAAGACTCGTCAGCCACAAACATGGCCTAATGTAAGTTCCTGCAAAAAAGGGTTGCCGGAGAGCATCCTCATCATTTTGTTGCAAGGAGTTGACTTAACTTATTGCCGCTGGATTCCTTTTCGTAAAAGATATACTATGAATGATCAACATTCAAATTCCTCCAAAGGGAATTCTCTGGCAAAATCATTAAAAGTATCCCTGGCTAATCCTGGTAGGTAATATTTGTGGAATTAATTTTTTGTATGCCGGTAGGCGTAATGGTGATGATGAGGGTATCTTTTTGAATGGTAGTAATGAGCCCTTCCTGTTCCAGTAGTTGAATGTCATGCTGAATAACGCTCCAGTCCTGGAACTGGCGCAGAATGATCTCCCTGGGTTTGCATTGATAGCTGGTTGGCTGAGGGTCCTGGTGAGTAATAGTATATATAGTTTGCAGTGTCTTATAATGCGCTTCCATGCTTTAAATATATTTTAAAAAAACTTTCAAGAAAATAATATTTACTAACAATATTATTTCCCGCTGCATATTGCTGATCAAAGCTTGTGTGGCCGCGTTTCTTGCTTACGTATGGCAATGGCAGAAATTGCGGGGCATCACCAAAAATCGTATTTTGCAGCCGCATTATTAATAAGCGCTGCCGAAAAAAGGCTTTTGAAAAGGGAGGTGTTCCGTTCAGGTCAATCGAACAGTTTGTGCCGGCAGTTGTTAACTTTATTTCCGGCATATCAAAGACCACTTCTTAGTTTATGCAAACATGATTTGATTAATATCTTAACATCTGAACCATCAACAATAAAAATTCTTTATGAAAAATACATTGGGTCCAATCATTTATGTTGAAGACGATATTGACGACCGGATGATATTCAAAGAGGTCGTTCAGTCTTTTGGGATGACTAATAAATTATTACTTTTTGAGAGCGGCCAGGAATTCCTGGATTTTATTTATACTTCAAAAGTTCAGCCTTTGCTCATCGTGTGCGATATAAATATGCCGATCATGAATGGCTTTGAATTGCGAAGAACAATTATGGAGGATGAAAAACTAAAAAGAAAATCCATCCCTTTTATTTTTTATACTACAGGTACTAATTCCAGAGAAGTTGAGTTGGCCTATGAATTAACTGTACAAGGATATTTTAAGAAGCCAGCCGATATCTACGAGATAAAAAGTACCCTCAAAATGATCATCGATTACTGGTGCGTTTGTAAGCATCCAAATAATTAGCGTATACCCCTGCTATTTATATAGCTTTGCTAAAATTATTCCATCTGCATCCCTGAGAAAATACTGTTCAGTTTTTTTATGATTCTGTAATAGGCTTTAAAAATAATATTACTTAAACAACAAAGGATGAAACAAATTGAAATTTTAAAAAAGACAAGGAAGTATTTATTAGATCTAATCAATGAGCTGACTATTGAAGAGCTAAATGAAATACCGGTTGGCTTTAACAATAACATCATCTGGAACCTGGGCCACATGCTTGCAAGCCAGCAAGGCGTATGCTATAAACGTGCGGGGCTTAACCTTGTAATAGATGAAAAGTATTTCCTGGATTATAAACCCGAAACAAAACCCGATCATTTTATTGATGCTGAACAGGCGGATAAAATAAAAGGCCTCTTTCTACCAGCAATAGATCAGTTGGAGGAGGATTACAATAATAATGTATTTGCAAACTATCCGCCATGGACAAACAGGTACGGCGTAGAACATAAAAATATTGATGATACAATTAACTTTTTACTCTTTCATGAAGGCCTGCATCTTGGTTATATTATGGCCCTAAAAAGAATTGTAAAAAGCAATATCGTCGCTTAGCGATATCAACTCGTCCCTGTATTTTTGAGAAATAAATGTCGTTTACTTTGCATTAGCGGTTACTTGCTCCTTATTGCTGAAAATGTACAAGTGAGTTCCGATAGATCGGAATCATAACACAAGAATGCCGCCATGAAAAACAACTGCTGGTGAACAAATGCATTTCCCGGTAAACGACATTTATTGATAAGTATTTAATGGCAGAGGAATGGTTTTGTGTTATTTTTCCTTACCGTCCTTTGGTAATTGTATTAAAAAACCTGAGTTACTACCAGCAACCGTTGTGGGAACCTGGCCACTCCATTTCTGCACTTTTATGTATTCAATATAAAGCGGTGTCAAACACAATTGTTCTTTCTTGATCGTCTCTGCCCTTCCCGAGGCCTGTATCACTGCCTGTGCGGAATCACCCCTGGCTTTCGCTATTTTCCTTTCAGCATCGGCAAACGCCACTTGCCTTCTGTTCTCAGCTACCTGCACTTCTTGTATGGCACGTGTTTTAGCAAAGCAATGCATGAAAGGTTATGGCAGCAGTACGAAGTATAAGGCTATTAATTTTAGGGTCAACCCACAGCAATTAGATTATTTATTGGTGTGCAGCAGATCGGTATTTTTTCGCTGTAAATAAAAATAAGGGAAATAGAGCAATTGAATATTCTACTCTTACCCCGGACTTACCGGCGGTTTTAGGGAGGAGATAAACTTTTTTTAAAATAGGTTATTAAACTTAAATTTATGGAGACAAAATAAGGAAGTTAGGAGGATTTTCGAATTGCATTTGTACCGCTTTCATTTTTAGTGTGGATACTTTTGCCCAATGAAAATTGATTACAAAATACTTAGTTGATAAAGAAAGAGATTTTATGAATAATTTCGCCTGCTAGTAAATACCGCATCCATAGCTAATCATAAAAAGGAATAGCAGGGATGGCCGGGCGAGGAAATAAAAATTTTTGATCTACGAACTTATAAACCGTTGCCCTTAAGTCAAAATGGCTATGGTAATATAAAAAGTATATTAATTTTACTTTGACAAGTCAAACGTTTGTGTTTTTTTGTTGACCAGCAGATGTTTTTTATGGCGGCATCGTTGTGTCACTCACTTGTACTGTATTTTTTCATGGCATCTTTTTCGTTCCATAATTAAACTATCGTAACCGTGAGCTACATTTTTTTAATATGTCAAAGTAGAATTAATAAAACAACAGGTTTTAAAATTTTATAAAAAAGATAAAAGGTGAGTTGTATGGGGTCTTTTATCAATTTTTTTTGCTACTGTCCAGGTTCAAACAGAGCCTGCTCTCGTCAGGCGCAAGGTTTCGACAGCCTGTGTTTACCATGTTACGAAGTTTATTTCTATTGGCTGCCTTAATATTGTTATCTCTTTTTGTTATACGCACAAGATGCCAACGCACTTAACCTTGGAGACACGCTTGTGCAAATAAAGGCTGTCCGGCATAATCTGTGATTTTTTCATGGTCAATATTTGAACTGTCGTAACTGCAAAATTGACTAAAATGGAGGCTTGAAAAAAACACCGTTACATTTTATTTATAATGGGCAACAGTAATTTTGCAAACCTATTTAATGCTATTTTACCCGATCCCAATACTTTCCCTTCATATATGGTTATGTATTTGGTGAAGCTTACCTTACTTTCTAAATTTGTTTTGTGCGGTTAATAATCTTTGAATAGTAAGCACACATATCGTTACTATTTCATCCTTGCTGATCCACTTTAATTACTATAAGAATAATAAAAAGCTAAGTACTCATGAAATACGGAATTGTATTGCTTCTGATGATAGCTGCAACAGGTTTTTTATCCTGTAAGAAAGATACCAGGGAAGCAACCCCTGTAGTTATACCACCGCCACCACCGCCACCACCGTCACCTGCCAGCCAGTTTAATATTAATACAACGCTGGTTACCCCAAATGCAACAAAAGAAGCGGTAGCACTATACAACTTTTTACGGGAGAATTATGGAAAAAAGATTTTGTCAGGCGTAATGACGTTGAACAGCTTTGATGAAACAAGTTGGCTAAAGACCAATACTGGTAAGGAACCCGCAATCATTGGCCTTGATTTTATGCATTGCGGCAGAGGATATAACTGGTATGATGATAAACAAGCGATAAAAGATGCAAAAGCCTGGTGGGATAAAAATGGCATTGCTGTTTTTGTCTGGCATTGGAGAGATCCTTCCCGGGCAACCGAAGATTTTTACACCAGGAATTCATCAAACACTAATGGCACAACCTTCGATATTACCAAAATAAATGACCCGGCCTCAGCAGAATATAAGGCCATGTTAGCCGACATAGATTTTGTCTCGGGACTGTTAAAAGAATTACAGACACAAAATGTTCCGGTTATCTGGCGGCCTTTACACGAAGCTGCCGGCGGATGGTTTTGGTGGGGCGCTAAAGGAGGTGATGCCTGTAAAAAATTATACCAGTTGATGTATGACCGCATGGTAAATTTTCATGGTTTAAAAAACCTTATCTGGGTTTGGACCAGGGAACCAAATGATGAGAGCTGGTATCCCGGCGATAATATGGTTGATATTGTAGGAAGAGATATATACAAACAAGGCGATCATTCTTCACAGCTAACAGAGTTTAATGCCGTGAATACATTGTATGAAAAAAAGAAAATGGTTACGATGAGCGAAGTTGGTTCTATACCTGATGCAGATAACCTGGTAAAAGATGGCGCAGCCTGGTCATGGTTTATGCCGTGGTATGGCGATTACACACGTAACGCTACACACAATTCACTTGACCTCTGGAAAAAAATGTTTGCCCATAGCTATGTCCTCACTTTAGATGAAATGCCTTCGTTGAAATAATAATTGTTATCTGCTTCTTTACGTGAATGCAAGTGAAATCAACTGTATTTTACGGAGAAATATCCGTGTTTAGTAAGAGGTTTGCATCTGCTGCCTGCCTTTTTAAATCCACTGCACTGTACGGTGTTATTTTGGGCATGTGCTTTTTTGGGAGAGGGGTTTTTGATAGTATTAACGTTTTGTGGGAGGCAATTTTACAGGCCTCCAAACCTGATTCCCTTGCTTCCGCAATCCCTTGTGTGACAATGCCCGCAGGTTTTTTCGATTTGTATTTTGATATTTTCTAATAAATGGACTATTAGTCGTTCCTCAAAAAGTCGATTTTACTTTTAGGGCAATAAAATTCCAGTAAGCTGCTGCAATATATCTGCAGATGAGTAACCAACGTTTGATTGCCTCTGTACGCCAGAGGATCATCGCTCGTTTAAAATTCATTGCTGCGGCAGATAATATTACATTCATATTGTCTCCGCTGATTCCTTTAAGATAATTGCGGCATAGCCGGTAGTCTTGTTTTAGATGGCCGATTATCGGTTCGATGGCTGCTCTTCTGCTATGGCTTTTCCGGGTAGCCGGACTGATATGCTTGTTTGGTGTGGGTACATGGATTGTGGTGTCCTTGTATTGCTTTACTCCTCTGTATCCTCTATCTACAAATGCATCTTTGGCTTGCTTGCCATTGAGTCGTTCAAACTGTTCTAACACCTGCGGGATTGTCTTTGAATCATGTAAGGTTTGGGTAAAATTAAGCGCTCCCATTATAACGCCTGTGTGCTGGTTAACAATGATTGATACTTTACTGCCAAATTCAAATTTCTTGTGTTCCTTTCCTTTTGAATAACATTTTACATCGGGTTCATGCAGACTGTAAATTTTATCACTGTCTCCTCGTTTTTGGGACAATACCCTTTGATATAATTTTAAGGCGGCCAGATAGACGCCAAGCCTTTCCAGTGACAGCTTTCGGGCAAGTTCTCTTACTAATCTTCCTGCTATGATCTGTATTCTCTTTCCTGTCTTTCTTGCTGCTTTGGCGCCATATTTAGTTCCTTTAAAACGTTGTAAGTTCTTTAGTTTTTTAACCGTTTGTGTGTAGGATTGATAGGATTGACGCAGATCTATGGATTCTTTATTAGCAATATTCCAACATTTTACTATAATCTTTTTGTACAACTTATCGTCCGTTGGATAGGTGATGTTTTTTTCCTGGACGGTAGTATCAATACTTACCAGCTCCGCTTTATCATTGTCCTTTGGAGGTTTGTTTATCCGAATACTTTCCTGCAAAATCAATTCAACTCCTGGCTCTCCAATGCGTTGACGAAAAGCTACCAATTCGGTGGGTACACAAGGGATGGATGGTTGAAAATGTTGCTCCTCACTAACATATTGATAATAGATATTCTCTGACCATTGCTCTATCAGATTTTCGTCACTGAGATTACGCAAAGATTTTAATATCAGCAGCGAGACCATCAGGCGGATGGGCTTGGCTGGTGCACCCATTTTTTCACTATAATGCTTCTTAAAAGCATCTTCAAAAAAAGGCCAGTTTACTTTATTGGCTAATAAATACAAGGGATGTTTTTGATCAAGCTGGTCAGCCAAACCATTAAATAATCCAATCTGCGGACTTGTTTTTTTGGTAGATAGCATACATAAATCTGCAAGATTTTTAGCTATTTTGCAAATATCCCGCAGATTTTAAATGAATAGTCTTTTAATGCACCCTTGCGCAATGGGCTTTAGCGACTTTTTGAGGGAAGACTAATTAGAAAAACTAGTAATTCACGAGGCTTCGGGTTATCATTTTAGGGACTATAACCATGTAGTATCTTTAGTACTTATTTGCTCTTTTCTCAATTGAACCGCGGCGCGTTTCCAACACTAAAAATAAATCACTGGTTAGGTATTTTTATCCTATGCGGTAATGCAAGTAACGGAGCACAAATGTCAATTAACCATCATTACAACTAACATATTGAGATAATTTACCAGCGTGCTGACGTATTCAGTAGACGGAAAATGCTGAGTTAGAGGATTTGAACCTATTCTGTTCAAGTGAAGATTCTGATTAAATTCAAGTGAAGAGAAAGGTTACTAATCATAACTTTCTTTCACTTTTAAAATCACAGCTTGTTTATTTTTTATACTGGAAAGTGCTATTCCCTTTTCATTACTCAAGTCATTTAAGGTGACATCATGATCATACCCTAAGTCAACCAACACTTTATTATCCACAATCCATGCTCTTCCCTGAATAATGCCACCTCTCGATGTAAACCTATTTTGCACCTGCAGATCACCGTCCAACTTAAATGTCACCAGGTCGCCATCTTCAATTTTTTTATAGGTGCCAATAATTTTGGCAGATATAAATTTTACCTTGAAATCATCCTCGTTGCGTGGCGGATCTTTCTTTATAGCTTGTTGGAGATTATCCGGATGCTGACCATCGGCTACATTGATATCAACCTTCATCGAAGTAAGGTCAGAACTACTGGTATCATAGGTCTCACTTAAGTTGCGCACTTTTTCTTTTGACGCCGCACTAAAAACGTTGTAGCCAAAATCTTTCATATACAATTCTGGATATTCAAAAAGCTCTTTAACAGCAATAATCTTGTAAACATATGCAGCAGTCTCAGCATTCAAATTCATAGAGAAATAATTTTTCCCTTGTTTACTGATAGCATTCTTGATATTACCTATGCCATTGTTATAAGCTGCTGCAGTTAAAACCCATGATGAAATGCCAAACGTTTTACGGATGTATAAATAATAGTTTGCCAAAAGCCTACAGGCTGCATAAGTCGATTTGTCGAAATCAGTTCTTTCATCTACAAATTCGTTTACTGTTAATTCCCATTCAATAGCAGTCTTTGGCATCAACTGCCAAAAGCCTTTAGCACCGACTGAAGACGCTGCATCTTTTTTAAATCCACTTTCTACAATAGCGAGGTATTTGAAATCTTGTGGCAAGTTAGTGGCTTGCAGCCAGCGTTCAACCTGCGGCATATATGGACTTTTTCGGAGGGAAGCAATATCTACGTACTTGATTTGCTTCTTGATTATGTTCATCAATTTGTCGGTAACAATCTTGTCATCAATGGGTATTTTCTCGCCACAAAAATAAATGTCGTGTGCTGCTGAAAAGCACCACGCGCAAAGAAGAATTACGGTACAAAAAGTCTTTGATATGTTAGTTTTTAAGTCCATTCTTAAACATGTTAGATGAGACCGAATTAATTTTAAGTTAACGCATAAATGCCAGATTATACGTCGATCCCTTTAGATTCAATTCAAGTTTGTTTTTATTCATGCGGTCGCTGAGTTCAAATTTCAATTTATCCTCATCGCCAATATTGTAGGACTTGCACACATAGATAATTATTGTTTCATTACCTGGCTGCAAAATAGGCAGGTAGTCGGGGAAAATGTATAGCGGATATAGCTTGATATGGCTTCCTGATTTTCTTGTCCAGGTTAACATCATGGCGCCAGTAAGAAAATCATTGTCTGAATTATTCTGGATTAATAGCCTGAGATAAACACTTTTTTCCTCGAACCGAAGGCCCTGGCAGATAAGCTTCACTTTATTACTTTTATCAGAAATATCCAGCTTTGGTTTATCCAACAACATTTGACGAAAGATATCAGCTTTCCCTTTGACGTCACCAACACCATCGAGGGATAATTGCTCGGGAGGAAGCGCCTTAAAATTAATATTTGGATATTTTTGCAGCAAATCATCTGGTGAATAGGGGATTGGATTTTCCTGGAATTTTAGCGAACTTCCCTTTTCCTTGGTAGGTGTCGATTCCGCTGGTTTCTCAGTCGGCTCAGGAATTTTGGTTGACTTTTCTGCTGGCTGATTTTTGACTACTTCGTTATTGCTAGCAGGAGTTTTTTGAGAACCGGCTGGCTTCAATATATCCAATTGATTGATGACAATTTTAAGCCGTTGTTGTGCATAATCATTGTCAGGTTGCAAATCTAAGGCATCGGAATATTGTTGCCTCGCGGCTTCATAATTTTTTTCAACTACCGATTTATCCGCAAGTGTGATCAACTCACGGTATTTTCTCCTTTTTTCAATTTGCAGGTTATACGCATCTACCTTTGCCTTTTCCTCTCTTCTTTTTTCCTGGTAAATCATTTCCGACTGTATATACTTAATCTGTTTCGCGGCATAAGTTTCCGCTGGTTTTATCACGGATGCTTCATTGAATGCAGCAAGCGCAGGCTCATACTCTTTTAATATTAAAAGACTATCGGCAAAGGTTATCTTGCTGTCATATTTTGCATTTAGTTCATTTTCCCTTTGTATCTGCAGAAGTTTTTGATTTATTTTTTCAAGTTGATTCGCTGCCTCTGCATCAGTAGGTTTAATTCCGGTAGCTTCCTCGTACGCTATTTTAGCATTTACAAAATCTTCTTTTAAAATATAAGATTTTCCTTTTGATACTGCGAGTGTGTATTTTTTATTTAACTCGATCGCAGCGGCAATGCTATCTTTTCGTTCTTTCTCAACTTTTGCGATCAGCTCGAGCGCTGTCTCAATTGTTTGAAGTCTTTCCCTGGGATGTTGCTCCGATGGCTTCAGCAAAGCCGCCTCATTATAAAGCTTGCGTGCATTTATATAGTTGCTTTTATCAAAGTCAGCATCTGCTCTTTGAACTACGGCGCTATATTGAATACTGAGTTTTGCTTCCTTTGCGATTCTTTGCTTTTCCGCGTTTTCTGCCGCAAGCTGGTCTTCAATTAAGTTCGCTATTTTATTAACCTGTTCATCAGGCCATGGCCGGTTAAAATATGTCTTTGCCCGTATATATTCAGTTCTGGCATTTTTATAGTCCTGTGCTTTAAAAAAGTTGTCGGCTGACTGGATGGCTGTATTATATTTATTTTCCAGCTCCAATGTTTCTTTTTCTCTCCTTTCAATTTCTGCTTGTTTGGCAAGTTGCTGAGCTTCAGAAACAGCTTTTCTTGATTGCTCTGCTACTAGTTTATCAATGGTTATAATCTGCTCTTTAGGCCAGGGTTTGTTGCTGATTTTGAGGGCACTAGCATAGGCATCTTTTGCCTTTACATAATCTTCAGCTTTAAATAGTCTATCTGCTTCAGCTACTGCATTTAAATATTTATTTTCAATTTCTAAAGCCTCTCTTTCCTTCTTTTGATTTTCTATTTGTTTTGCCTGTTCTTGTTTTTCTACAATCTCTTTTGCGGAAATATCGGCTATTAACTTATTAATGTTTTTAATTTGATCGACCGGCCAGGGGCGTCTGAAAATCGCTATTGCGTTGTTATACTGAGTTCTCGCAGCATTGTAATCGCCGGACTGAAAAAGTTTATCACCTGCCTGTATTGCATCATTGTATTTATTTTCAACTTCCAAGGATTCCTTTTCACGCTTTTCTCTTTCATTAATTACTTTAAGTCTTGCTGTGGCAACGGGATCATTTTGTTTAATTACGAGCGCTTGCTCAAATGCTATTCTTGCATCGCTGAGCTGGTTTTTATTTAATGCTTTTTCTCCAGTTTCTATATACCCCGAATAGAGACCACGTAGCCGTTTTTCTTCTTCCTCACCTTTGCGTTGATTTAAGATTTTATCCAGTTTTTCAATTTGATTAGTGGCATACAGATCACCTTGCCTTAGGTTAAGTGCTTTCTTGTACACTTCTTTTGATTCCGCATATTTCTTTAAATCGAATAGTGCTTTGGCTTCACCCGTAAGCGTGACATATTTTCTATTTTTCTCCAGTTCTCCAACTTTTTCTTGTTCATTTATTTTAGACGTGATCTCTTGTATTTTTTGTAATGGCATAGGTTCATCAGGCTTTAGCTTATGAGCAGCTTCAAAGGCAGATTTAGCCTCATTATAAAGGCCAAGCTTAATATTTTTATCGCCTTGCTCCAATAATGCATAGTAATTACTAGCAGAATTATCTACAGCAACAGCATTGGCTTTTGCAGCTTCCCTGGCTTTTGCCTCAGCCGCCTTTTTTGCCTCAGAGTCCTTTACATGTTGCTCCAATCTTTTAACAGTAGAATAGTCAAAAACCAATTCTGCAAGGTTATCATAATTAATATCTTTTTTGAAAACAATAACAAAAGAATGACTTCTTCCACCTTCGGTTACAAAGAGTGCAGCAGATTTGCTATTTTCTGTTTTACTCATGATGGTTAACCCTGAGGAGAGCGATTTTATATCGTAAGGTGCAGTTTTCGGATTTGTGTAAAAATCGCTTGGCCTGGAAGGCAATTTGATGGCAACTTCTGCTTCAGCATTTACAAAAATGGTATCTCCTGTAATTACTTGCGCACCAGCTTTATTCGCAATAAAAAAAGTTATAATTGAAAAAAGCGGATAGGCCAGTTTCATTGATAGGTTATTCATTTTCTTACCAGATTATTAGTATAATATTAGAGTCATTATTAGGTTACAATATCGGCATCCATTTACAGGCTTAAAATACTAATGCAGGTGTCCCCTCTAAAAAGCGATTAATAATTTACGTCGATTCTTGTTACACAGTTATTTTCATCACGAGATAGTTTTACAGTCTCAATTTTTACACTTCTTCTCTTCCCTAACAATGGTTTAGTCGTTCTACCATAAAGTTCCTGGCATAGCCAACTAAAAGTCTTTGGTTCGTTTTTCTTCCCATCAACTATTACCGGGGTACTACCCGTGCCACACAAGTATTTATAAAAATCGGCCTCAGTTTTCTCTTTTTCTACAAGACTTTGAAGATGACTTTTAAAAATTTCGTCCGCTACAAAGATATTTTTTGGCTTTGTTACAGTTGGAGTTGTATTTTGAACCGGGGGAGCAACAGGAGGGGGGGCAATGACTTCCGGTTCTTTTTCCGGGATGGGAGGAGCATCTTTTATCAACGGTACTACATCCCCAGGCAACTTTGTTTTAGGTTTAGATGTTTCTTCAACACTAACCTGTTTTGTGTAGCTTTTTATCCGGTCATGATCTAATGTTAACTGGATGATATATTTTCCTGGAATTGCAAATTGGAATTTTGCTTTTTCAGTTTCACGTCTTCCCATTTCAGGGTGGTACAGCACAATCCATTCGTAAAATGAATCAGCTAACGCTGGAGAAATAAATTCCTCTTCTCTGCCGGTGAAAGTAGATGCTGTTCCTACTACTTCTCGTCTTTTTGCTATTGAAGTAACAGAACTTTCGGCAGGCCGGCTTTTAATAGTAATTAGTCTGCCAAATTCACAACCCTGTCTTGTGCTTGCAGTCACATAATATTTTCCTTCCTTGGTGAATTTATGGGTTGTAAAAGCTTTGCCAAATATATGATCGGTATTATCATTAAAGTCCCATGTGAGGTTTGCAGATGAAACAGAGGAATTGAAAGCGATATTTTCATTGGTGTAATAAATACTATCATTAAGGTGTGTTCGGGAGCCAACATCGAAAGTTATCGGCGAACAATCCTCCCGATCTATGATTGTATAACTTAGCAGTAAAAGAGAAACAGCACCAAGTATGATCATTGTCCGCCATACCCGGTTATCCAGGCCCATGGTTCTGCGGGTGAATATTTTATAGTTGCTCATAATAACGCCGGTTTAAATGAGTTTATTTTTTTGAAATGCACTCGATATATTTGGTGTACCAATCCTGTGCTTTTTCATTGGCCTTTTCCAGTTGTGCCTTAGAATCGTTTGCATCGATGTCTTTATCTGACTTGCTCCTAATCTCTTTCAAATATTGCTGTAGATCTCCAAGGTTATGGACTACGTTTATGTACAAGTCTTTGTTGTACACAGTATCAGCAACCATCGCATTTAATTTGCTGATCTCATTTTCTATTCGGCCCTCGATTAGTATAGATTCCTGTGGGCTTGTTTTGTTAATCGAGTCAAGCATCCTGGATACGCCAATCATTTGAGAAGTAAATTTATCAATGAACTCCCTCTCCTTATCAATCATTTCCATCTTTGCACGCAGCTTATCATTTTCGGTAAATGGAACTCTCACGCTAAAGAAAACTGTTGTGAGAATGATGGCGATGCACAACAGAAATAGCAATAGAAAATTAATAAAAGCTTTTCTTCTATCATCTTTGTTTTTCGGTTGCATAATGTATAAGTTTAGTTGTAATTAGCTCTATTAAATTGAAGGTCAACCAAAAAAACGCCGCCTGGCTTTTTGAGCTGCTTCCGTTTGTTGTGGCGACTCTTCCTTTACGAAAATGCCGCTTTCTTTTCGTTTGCCGATAAATTCCAGTTTACTCAATGTTTCAAACAGTCGTGAAGTGATTCGTACAAATACAACTACCTGTTGTATGCTCTTATTAATATCATTATTAT
>JBDSAP010000026.1:0-8464 GCA_039922055.1 Ferruginibacter sp. | reverse complement strand
TATGGATAAAAGTTTGAACAAGTATATTAGTGAAACTGGTTTTTGTTCCCGTAGGGAAGCTGATAAATATATTGAGCAGGGACGGGTAACGATCAACGATAATGTGGCCATCAAGGGCAATCGTGTAATGCCCGGCGATACGGTAGAGGTGGATGGAGAACCGGTTAAAAAGAAAGATAAAACTGTTTACATAGTTTTTAATAAGCCTGTTGGCATTACCTGCACCACTGACCTCAAGGACAAACACAACATCATTTCTTTTATCAATTATAAGAACCGCATCTTCCCCATCGGCAGGCTGGACAAGCCTTCTGAAGGTTTGATCTTTTTAACCAATGATGGGGATATTGTCAATAAAATATTAAGGGCAGGCAATAATCATGAAAAAGAATATGTGGTAACCGTAGATAAACCTATCACCGGTGATTTCATAACAAGGATGGGCAATGGCGTACGAATACTGGATACGGTCACCAAAAAATGTTTTGTAAAGCAGGAAGGTAAGAACAGGTTTCGCATCATTTTAACCCAGGGTCTTAACCGGCAGATCAGGAGAATGTGCCAGGCGCTTGCCTATAATGTAGTTACTTTAAAAAGAGTACGGATCATGAATATCACGCTGGCAAATTTGCCGGCTGGTAAATGGCGCTACTTTACCCCTGAAGAAATAAAAACAATGGATCTGTTGGTTGCAACTTCATCAAAAACTGCTGAAGGATTTGAATCGATGGGATATGATATGCAAGAGTGAATCAACCACTATGACCGGTAGACATTTATTCACCATTCACAATTGACCATTCACATCTCTGTCACCCTCTGCTTCATCGCTTCATACAAAATAACGCCTGTGGCAACAGATACGTTCAATGATTCAAAATCTCCGGTCATTGGTATTTGGAACTGCTCGTCACATATTTTCATTAAGGCAGGATGGACACCCTGCTCCTCCCCGCCCATTACAATTGCACAAGGCTCGGCAAGATGAAGATTGTATAATTTTTTCGTTGCTTTCATTTCGCTGGCAAATACTTTAATGCCATTTAAATGAAGGTCATCAACGGTTTTCATAAGGCTGTTTACCCTGCAAATGGCGAGCCTTTCCAATGCTCCTGCGGAGGTTAAAATAGCATCTTCATTTAAAGCGCCTACACCCTTGTCCGGTATGATGATAGCATTTACACCAAAGCAAAATGCACTTCTCGCAATAGCGCCAATATTGCGTATATCTGTGATACCATCTAAAATTAAAAACAAAGGTGTTTCACCATTTTCCACTGTAAATGAAATAACATCCTGCAGGTCCTGGTACTGTATTTTACTGATCACCGCAACACAACCTTCATGATTGCTGATGTTAAAGCTATTGAGCTTTTCAACCGGTACCTTATTGATCGGTACCAGGTGTTTTTCGGCCAGCCTTTTTATTTCATCGATGGTTTCACCATGCACGGTGGACTGCATATAAATACGCTCCAGGTATTTACCGGATTGCATGGCTTCTATTATCGCTTTGCGCCCTATTACCAGCGTGTTCTTCTTAGGTCGCTGTTGTTGTTGCCTGAAATTTTTCACTGCTCGAAATTACGATTTATAATAACCAATCTTCAATATCTAAACGAATGGTTAGTTTCACAGAATTATGCCGATACTGTAAATGAGTGAGAAAATTACTCCATAAAAAAGCCATAAGCTCAATTGAACTTATGGCTCTGAAGCCCCTCTTTGGGAGGGGTTTGGGGAGGCTTTTTATTTCAGCCCAAATACCTTTTTAACTTCTTTTACCGCATCTAGTTTTTCCCATGTAAACAGTTCTACTTTTTTAGTAATTGATTTACCATAAGGCGATGTGAATACTTTTTCAACTACTTCATTCTTTCTTCCCATGTGGCCGTAGGCGGCTGTTTCGCTATAGATCGGGTTGCGAAGTTTTAAACGCTGCTCAATAAAGTAAGGGCGCATATCAAAAGCTTTCATTCCCATAATCTTCTCCGCAATTTCGCCATCTGTCATTTCCACTTTGGCTGTTCCATAAGTTACCACGTTGATGCTGGTAGGTTGTGCCACACCGATTGCGTAGCTTACCTGCACCAATACTTCATCACATAAACCAGCCGCAACAAGGTTCTTTGCTATATGGCGTGTTGCATACGCAGCGCTCCTATCTACCTTGCTTGGATCTTTACCGCTAAATGCTCCGCCGCCATGTGCACCCTTTCCACCGTAGGTATCTACGATGATCTTGCGGCCGGTTAAACCTGTATCTCCATGTGGTCCGCCTATTACAAACTTGCCGGTAGGATTAATATGATATTTGATCTTGTTGTTGAATAAGCTTGCATACTTTGGATACTTGGCCACCACTCTTGGTATCAGGATATTAATGATATCTTTTTTGATTTTCGAAAGCATGCTATCTTCCTTACCAAAATCATCATGTTGTGTAGATACTACAATCGCATCAATGCGCACAGGCTTATTGTTATCATCATATTCCAATGTAACCTGGCTTTTAGCATCGGGCCGCAGGTATTTGATCTCTTTGTTTTCACGACGCAACGCCGCTAATTCTATTAAAATCGCATGTGCGAGGTCAAGTGCCAATGGCATATAATGTTCGGTCTCATTCGTTGCGTAACCAAACATCATCCCCTGGTCACCAGCGCCCTGCTCTTCCTTTTTTTGTTTATCTACCCCCTGGTTGATATCCGATGACTGCTCGTGTATAGCAGAAAGAATACCACATGAATTTGCTTCAAACATATACTCACTCTTGGTATATCCTATCTTCCTTATTACACCACGTGCAATTTCCTGAACATCGAGATATGCTTTACTCTTTACTTCTCCTGCAAGCACTACTTGTCCTGTTGTTACCAACGTTTCGCAAGCCACTTTGCTATTGGGATCAAAAGCAAGGAAATTATCAATTAAAGCATCGCTGATCTGGTCAGCAACTTTATCCGGGTGTCCTTCACTAACGGACTCTGATGTAAATAAATATGACATGTAGTTTTAAATTTTGAGGTGCAAAGATAAGGTTGTGCACGTAATTAACAAAGCCTCCGGAAAAAGGAGGCTTTGTAATATTTTAAGGAAGGTTGGAGTACACTATTCGCATTCGCAGCTTATAGCCCGAATGATTGTTGTTGGCCAGTTTTACTCTTCCTGCTGCCAGGTTATTTGAGTAGAGCAAATTCAAGTTGTAATAGTTTAATTTATAAGGTGCACTCACCCGTAACTTATAATTAATGCTATTATCCTTCGTGATCAAATTTTGAACATACCTCGTAAGATTAAAAGTATAATAAGCCCTGGTGCCAAAACCATCCGTTGTTGTTCTTAAAAATCCACCATAATAAATATGATCTATACCACCTGATGGGAAGAATGTATTTATGTCATCAGGGTTGTAAAAACTGTTAGGACTAAGATCATAATATACCGGCTTAAATTTTAACGTGGTCGCAGGTGTATCAACAATATCAACGTATAAAAATGAAGGCGGAGTCAGCGATTTTTCTATTGTAGGATCTCCCGGAATTTGTTCCATGATTATTTCAGCCCGGTGTATGATCCTGTTTGGGTAGTTGGTTAATTCGGGTATATTTAGATATACGGATGAACCCGGAGTTGATTGTACATACAGTGCATCTGCCGAAGGTGAATTTGGAAATTCTGACCCTGAATTATCTCTTTTAATAAGGTTCGCTTGTGCGCCCATACCTACCTGTGCGGTACTACCAACGGAAAAAGTAAAGGAAGAATAGCTGGTATCTAAAGGCGCGCCATTCTTGCGGGTGTAATGAAATTCAAGTCGTGTCAATGGATCCGTTAGACTTACCTGGAACAAGCCTCCTACTCCTCCGACTGAATTATCCGCTACTACCGCAAATCCTTTGAAGAAGGTTTTAAATATTGAGTCTGAGTGGAAAGCATTGGCACCTGCTACGGAGCCTGAATCCATACTATTCAATAAAGTAATAAATGAACCGCTCAATTTTATCCGTATCTGGTTAGTAACAGAATCTTTTCCGTGCCGGATGAATAATTTTTTACCGAGGTCGGCTGGTATTACAGTCGCCTGCCCAAGCAAATTGCCCGAGTAAGGCATATCAGGTACAAAGTCTAATTTATAAGAGGAATCTTTAAAATTTGTGTTTGGATCCAATGCATATACTTTCAAATTCTGCGGAAGTAAAGTATCTCCATAAAAGCCTTTATAGGCAAGACAGAAAACGACAGAGTCGAACTTTGTTCCGGGCAATTGGCCATTGCTAAAAGTATCTTTCGCAGCGCCAAAATAATAAGGGAAAAAATCGGGAGATAACTGCAGGAACATATCAGCGCTTGTATTGCCAAACACGGGATCATTTATTCTTCCTACAACATGATTTTCGGAACCGGATAATCTCGTAGATGTATCACTTAGCTGGCCTGCTGTACCAATCACATCCAGGGTATCAGCGAAAGTATGAATATTGTCTACTGCTGGTATCAGGTCGGCTCCTAACTCAGTAGTATCTATTTTGGTACAGCCCGTTATGAAAAAAGAAAAATAAGCCAAAGCGGCTATAGACAGACGTAAAATTTTTATTTGCACAAACGAAATTTTAAAGAAATATGGGTTGTGTTTTAACTATTTGGAAAGGTCGGCATATAATTGTAAATAGTCTGTTAAATCACTTTCCGCGTTGAATGGTAAGGTTTTCTTTCCTTTGATTTTGCTAAATTCTTCAACGAGTTTTTTATCAACATCAGGTGAGCCAAAAGTTACGGCGTCTGCATAAGCTGCGCCACCTCTGAACATAGAAACGTTGTTGTTATCCTTAAAATAGTCCAGTTCCTTTTTGGTCACATTATCATTAAGCGCTGCCAGTTTCAGGAAATCGGGACTAAGTTTTTCTTTGAAAGTATTTTCACCAATTGTGTAGATCACTTTGCAATTACTGAACACAGGTTCCTTCTTATAAGCAGTTTTAATAAACATCGGGATCAGCCCGGTCATCCAGCCGCTGCAATGAATAATATCGGGTGGCCATCCAAATTTCTTTACTGTTTCTAATGCTCCTTTGCAAAATACTGCAGTTCTTAATCCGTTGTCCTCAAACCATTTTTCATTTTCATCGGTGAAAATGGATTTACGTTTGAAAAAATCTTCATTGTCCAAAAAATATATCTGTAACCTTGCATTAGGCAGGGAAGCAACTTTAATTACAAGCGGATAATCATCGCCGTCAATAGATACATTAATGCCGGATAATCTAACCACTTCATGTAACCGATGTCTTCTTTCATTGATGATGCCAAACTTCGGCATAATGCACCTCACTTCCATTCCACTATCATTCGATTTTACTGCCAGTTTGTTGATGGTCTCCGCAAATTCTGTAAGCTCTATGTAGGGAGACATTTCGTTGGCAATAAATAAAATTCGTTTTTTTGTAGACATTTGTACTTGATTAATAAGCCCGTTGAGTAGCCCAAGGGGCTGCAAAGTTAGGGAAATTTTTTTAATGCGAATGTATCTTCAGCAACGTAAACATATAAGCAATGATCATATTTAAAGAGCCTGCAGACCTAAGTTTATTGCTTCTTAAGAAAGCAAAAGAAAACGTTGCAACAGGGTTTGTACCCACGATGGGAGCTTTGCACAACGGTCATATAGGCCTTGTGCAAAAAGCGGTAGATGAGAACGATATTGTTATATGCAGCATATTTGTAAACCCCTCTCAATTCAATGATCCAAAGGATTTTGAGAAATACCCCCGGACGCTTGACGAGGATGTTTATCTGCTGGAACAGGCCGGATGTGATGTTTTATTTATGCCGGCAACAGGTGCAATTTACCCGAATGGCATTGAACCGGCACAACATTACGAGCTTGGTGACCTTGAAAATGTGTTGGAAGGAAAGTACCGGCCCGGTCATTTCCAGGGAGTTTGCCAGGTGGTCCATCGCTTACTCGATATCGTGGGGCCGGGTAAATTGTACCTTGGGCAAAAAGATTTCCAACAATGTCTTGTTATTAAAAAATTAATCGGGTTTTTGGGCCTTGCAACAGAACTTGTAATAAGCCCTACCCTCCGTGAACCCGATGGCCTTGCTATGAGTAGCCGGAACCTGCGTTTGACTTCCGATGAAAGAACCATAGCCACAGCCATCTACCAGGCTCTGATTCAAATAAAAAATAATATTAACCACACAAAACTTGCAACTCTTAAAGAAAATGCAATCACCGACCTTACAGCAAAAGGATTTACAGTCGATTATGTTGAAGTTGCTGATCGCAAAGATCTTGACCTAAAAAATGAATATGACGGCAACGATGAGTTGGTGGCGCTAGCTGCGGCTTATCTTAATAATGTGCGGTTAATTGATAACGTCATAATAAATTGATCAAGGAAAATAAGGTGAATAATATAGCTCTAAAGCAGATGTTTTCTATCAATGAATTTTGTTTATAATGCTTACTTTGAGGGTTCGTGCGAAGCGGCTGCTTTCAACATAACTTCGTACTTTGTACCGCGTTATGAAAAAAACAGTCTTTACTATTTTACAATATATATTATTCCTTGGGCTGGGCATATTTCTTGTTTGGTGGAGCATTCACAAAATGGATGATAGGAATTGGGAAGAATGTAAAGCCGCATTAAAAACTGCCCGTTATTCCTTATTGGTGCCAGTGTTTTTCATCCTCGTTGCAAGTCATCTCAGCAGGTCTATCCGCTGGCGGATACTGATGGCTCCGTTGGGTTACAAGCCGAGATTGGTCAATGTTTTTTTCGCAGTGATGGTTGGATATCTTGCCAATCTTTCTATTCCACGATTAGGCGAAGTACTAAAATGTACCATCCTGGGCAAGTATGAAAAAGTGCCCGCTGATAAATTGGTTGGAACTATCCTCGTAGAACGGGCAGTAGATGTTGTCTCGTTGCTAATGGTATTTGTAATTGCAATTGCAACACAGGCAAACATCATTGGAGGATATGCGAAAAGAACCCTCACTAAATATTTCTTTTCGGGGGATACCTCAATAATGATCTTAAAAATAGTATTGCTCCTTGCAGGGATAGCGGTAATTTATTTTATATTAAAATTTGTTTTTAAAAGATACAGCAATATTCTTTTCATCAAAAAGCTGAATATCCTTTTCAAAGGTGTGGGAGCAGGCCTAAGCAGCATAAAAAACCTCGAGAATAAAACAGCCTTTATATTCCATAGTATTTTTATATGGTGCTGTTATGCCGCCGGCACTTATCTTGGCTTTTATGTAATTGCCGAGACCTCCCATCTTCCCATAGCTGCTGCTTTTCCAGTGTTGGCTTTTGTCAGTATCGGAATGATCATTACGCCGGGAGGCATTGGTACTTACCAGCTTTTTATTATGGAAGTAATGCTGTTGTATGGAATTGACAAGGGGCATGGTTATGCAAATGGAATCCTTCAATGGGTAGCGCAATTTACCATCATCCTGGTCGTAGGTTTTGTATGCCTGATCGCTTTACCTTATTATAACCGCAAATCAAAGAAATCACCTGCTTCTCCTGCCCCGGCTAACCTGATAAGTTAACGTTCAATTTGCGTTTATTCGGCTGCAATCTGCTAATTTCACGCTTCATTAATACCGTGTTATTTTGTCAAAACAAAAAGTAATTGTAAGGGATATTAGCTGGCTGTCTTTCAATAGCCGTGTGTTGCAGGAGGCTGATGACGATACTGTTCCGTTAAGAGAAAGGATTCGCTTTTTAGGAATTTTTTCCAATAATCTTGATGAGTTTTTCAGGGTACGTGTGGCTACACTTAAGCGGATGATAGAGATTGGGGCCAATAAAGCTAACATGCACCTGGAGGCATCGCCGGGCCGTATTTTACACGACATCCAGGAAAAAGTATTTCAGCTTCAAAAAGATTTTGACCGCATCTGGAACGAGATATTAAGAGATTTAAAAAAAGAAAAAATATTGCTGTTAACCGATACCCAATTAAACAAGGAGCAGCAAAAATTCATCGTCAATTATTTCGATGAGGAGATAAGAAGCAATATTGTTCCGTTGATGATTGAGAGTATCCAGAGCTTCCCTACCCTAAGCGACAAATCTATTTACCTCGCCTGTAAACTTTCCAAAGCCGATAAAAGCATACCTGAACGATTTGCGCTTGTATCCGTTCCTGCCAGGCGTTTGTCACGTTTTGTAATTCTGCCTTCTAAGGAAAATGAGCACCATATTATTTTACTGGAAGATGTTATTCGTTTTTGCCTTCCATTTATTTTTTCATTTTTTGGCTACGATGTTTTCTCGGCTCACATCATTAAGGTAACACGCGATGCCGAGATCGACATTGATAATGACGTATCAACATCGCTGATGGAGAAAATTGAAAAAGGAATTCGCAACAGAAAAAAAGGAAAGCCGGTGCGGTTCGTTTTTGATAAAGAGATTGATCCGTCATTGCTTATTTA